>CAZDEH010000005.1:0-46010 GCA_964504665.1 uncultured Gammaproteobacteria bacterium
ATTTCCCGTGATTCAATGATTCAATTTCATTCGGATTTTTGATGAGTCATATCGGGGTATTGCACCAGATATTGCTTTTGATATAATTCTTGCAACAGCAATTCCGAGCTCTTTAGCACTTTTTTATTTTTTGTTTAAAAAACGATTCCGTTTACCCTAGGATTTTATTTAGCTTTCCACCTCCGAGGTGGAAGCATAAATTCTATTACATTATAATGACGATCGGCAATATTTTATAATATTTATTTAAGGAAAATTATTCAATCCCGGATTGGCAGGCTAGATAATAGCAATTTGATATCTTGACTAGGACGTACGTAATAACGTACAATCATTTCATGACTACAGTTTCTGTGACTACAGCCCGTGATAATTTATATGATTTAATAGAAGAAGTTGCCAGGAGTGGTAAAAGCATTGGTATTACCAATAAAGGTGAAACAAAGGCAGTTTTAGTTAATCCTGATGAATTAGCTTCTTGGGAAGCCACTCTGGATGTAATGTCTGATCCAAATTTAGTCAAATCTATTAAAGAAAGTGAAAAAGATATAAAATCTGGAAGATATGTGACTTGGGATGAGCTAAAAAAGGAGCTTAGTTTAGATGCATCAGATAAGATTCACAAGGCGCGCCGAAAAGGACTTAAGAAAACTTAATAAAATTTATTTACCTAAGGTTAGTAAGTCTTTTGAGGCTTTACAATTAAATCCCCTTCTGGGTCAAAAAATGAGCGGAGAATTTGATGGATCATATCGAATTAAAATTCCTCCGATCAGGATTATCTATTTTCCAGATTTTAAAAATAAAGTTATATGGATTGAGGCGATTGGACAAAGACAAGGAATTTATAAAAATTGATATTACTCAAAAAATAATAGAAACTTCAGGCTTTACAGGCAGAGTAGAACACTAAATCTTATTTAACTGCAGTGTAAATAAAATAAAAAAAGGGTATAAGTATTAGAGATTCAGCAATTATAATCCATAGAACATGCCTTGATTTATCAGAGTTTATTTTTCTAAATAATATAAACAATAACATATAAAATAAATAGCCTGAAAGAGATGCAAAACCTATTAAAATAAGAACTAAAGATAAATGGTTATTTAATAAGGAAGTCAATAAAGAAAAACTACTAAATTTAATAAATATAAATAAAGAAATAGCTATTATTATAAATCCCCAAAAAACAGCTCCACTTCCTGATCTAGTACCAAAAAATGGTGTCTTAAAAAAGGGATCGATATACCACTTTTTGCAGATTGCCGCGATAGCATAAGTAACTAAAAAAGAACATATTGCTAAAATTGCTAGAGCAAAAATTTGATCTTTAGAAACTTCATATAGAAGTAATTGGAGAGGGAATTCTAAAGCTGTCATTTGTACTATATTTTAGTAATACCAGCAATAATAGATAAAACATATAAAATCACAAGAGTAATATAAATTACAACTATAATCCAAGCATATTTATTAGCCTGTTTTGCTTTATTAGGAAATATCTTCTTTAAGCCATAGTAATAAAAGCCCCCTGAAATTACCGGATTAAATAATTCTGTGATGATTACCGTCATTTTTTCATTGCTAGTTAATGAACTATTATTAGTTGAAGTCGAAGTTAAATTAGATATTAGCTTATAAGTAAACCATAAACTCAATCCGCTGACTATAGGAATTACTGCCCTAAATAATTCTCTAGCTAATAGGTTTGTTACAGCAGATAAAATATAGAAGGCTATAAAGAGATAGAAAACCATTTTCATACTAATTTAAATATACAGCTTTTTTTTGGGAGAAGCAATGATTTTAGGTAGAAATTTCAGATTTTATTGGTAGTTTAGAACACTAAATAAATTACCTACTCTGTTCTTGCTACTTTTAAACACTCCTGGTAAAGTTTGGTGAGAGCCTTAACAAGAGCATTTAGTTTATCATGATCAGCGACACTTCCTGTTAATATCCACCTTGCTCCTTCACTAAAAAGTTCTTCCGAAGATGATTCTTTACCTTCTGGATGATCTTTTTCTTGCTGCTTTTGTTGGTTAAGGTACAAGCCTCGGCGGGACGCCTCTATTTCAGCTCTCCTGTCTGGGTTCATGATAAGTTCAAAGTATACCAGAAAAGAAGGGGAAATTCTGTGAGGTCGGATACATTTTATTTTTTGTTACCCCGCCAAAATCTTTTAATAAATGTGATGAGAATTAGTTTCCCAACTTCGAGATAGAAATTAATAATGTGGTATTGCATTTTTAAATAAGTTTTGGTAAACTAACTTACCAGCTTCAGTTGAGCTGGATTTTTAGAGGATTATATATGGCAGACCAGAAAAAATTTGATAGATCAAAACCACACGTAAATATTGGTACTATTGGTCATGTTGACCATGGTAAAACGACTTTAACCGCAGCTATTACCAAAGTTTTAGCTTCTAAAGGTTTAGCTGAAGCCCGTTCCATAGATCAAATTGATGCTGCACCTGAGGAAAAAGCCCGCGGTATTACAATTAATATTTCCCACCAGGAATATGAAACAGAGAAAAGGCATTACGCCCACATCGATATGCCGGGTCATGCTGACTATATTAAAAACATGATTACCGGCGCAGCCCAAACAGACGGGGCAATTTTAGTAGTTTCTGCTCCTGATGGTCCGATGCCACAAACCAGAGAACATATTTTACTTGCAAGACAGGTAGGAGTTCCGGCTATTGTGGTTTATCTGAATAAGTGCGATATGGTTGATGACGCTGAGCTTTTAGACCTAGTTGAAGAAGAGATTAGAGATTTACTGAAAAAATATGAATATGATCCTAAATCACCAATTATTAGAGGCAGTGCTAAAAAAGCCTTAGAAGGCGATCCTGAAGCAATTAAATCTATTGAAGCTCTTATGGATGCAGTAGATGAATGGATTCCAACTCCAGTTAGAGATACAGATAAACCATTTTTGATGGCTGTGGAAGATGTTTTCTCTATTAAAGGGCGTGGAACCGTAGTTACCGGTAGAATTGAAAGAGGGAAGATTAAAGTTAATGAAGAAATTGAAATTGTCGGAATTAGACCAACTAAGAAAAGTATTGTAACTGGAATAGAAATGTTTCACAAAATGCTTGATGATGGTCAGGCTGGGGATAATGCCGGAATATTACTCCGCGGTATTGAAAAAGATGATGTAGAACGCGGCCAAGTTTTAGCAAAAACTGGTTCAATTACTCCACATGCTGAGTTTGAAGCAGAAGTTTATGTTTTAAGTAAAGAAGAAGGTGGAAGACACACTCCATTTTTTAAGGGTTATAGACCACAATTTTATGTCAGAACCACTGATGTGACCGGTGAAGTGATTTTACCAGAAGGAGTAGAGATGGTGATGCCGGGAGATACTACAAAAATAAACGCTAAACTTATTACCCCTGTTGCTATGGAAGAAGGACTCCGTTTTGCTATCCGTGAAGGTGGTAAAACAGTGGGAGCAGGAGTTATTACTAAGATCATTAAATAATGATTCTTGTAAGAAAAGAAAAAATAGGGGGCTAAAAAGCCCCTTTTTTGTTTCTAGGTAGAAATGTGTTAAAATATTATTGCACTTTAACAGGAGGAGGTAGTGATGGACGATCTGGCTGCGAAGATTAAATAGCAGCTAAAAGATAAGTCCAGATCTGTCCAAATTAATTATGGCAAAAGGACGCATCAGAGTAAAACTGAAAAGTTACGATCATAGGGTACTTGATAGTACTGTAGAGCAATTACTTGATACTGCTCTTAGAACCGGTGCTAAAATTGTTGGTCCCATACCTCTTCCTACTAAAACTTCCAGATTTACCATGCCCCGTTCCCCTTTCACAGATAAAGATTCCCAGGAAGCTTTCGAAATTAAAATTCATAAAAGACTGATAGAAATAGTAGAACCGACAGATAAGACCATAGACTCTCTGATGCATTTAGAACTACCTGCAGGAGTTGACATAGAAGTCAAGATGTAATACACCTAAAGTAATGGGCAATAGAGCTGAAAGCCCCCTTTTTATCATTTCTGATTCCAGATTAAGACAGCAAGAGATGGTTGAATTTGCAACTAGCATGACTTCCAGTTTTGGGTTGGTTTCAATCAAAGATGCAGAAAAACAAATTGCAGAATGGTATTTTAGAAGGCATGTACCCATCCCACTGTTAACCGAATTAACAGGTCTATATATCAGACCATTCTGGAGAGATGGTAACGTTACTCCCTCTTTAAAACCTACACTTCCGAGAGGGTATTATTCGCATCATTATTAGAAGTCTCATCTGCGATGAAATAAAACCCACTCGAGGGGTGGAATAGATTGGCACCTATTCTTCTATAATTAAATGCTTGATCTTATCTAGTTCCTGAGAATAAGATATTTGGTCAAAAACAAAATTTTTGTAATCATTTACAGAGTGAAATTGTTTAGTTATTATTTCCTTTTGGCAGAATGCTTCTTCTGATTCTAAATATTCTTTTAATGAGGACCAGGGGTAAGATTCAAGTCCCTTTTCTTTAATAATATATGATGTAACTGGATTCAGGTGAATATATCTGGATAAATGGATCAACTGTTCATTAGACTCAATATAAACAGACTTGAATGGTCCTTGAATCAGAGAACCGTTTCAGTCATGTTTTGTATTGAAATATTTAGTGTAACTGTTTGTAAAATTGGCTATAAAAGTTGATATGCCATTATCACTTAATTGTTTTATTAAGAAATGAAAATGATTAGGCATTAAACAAAAACTGACAATATCAACAAGTTTATTTCCAGGTTTAACAATCTGGGTAAGAATTTTTTCTTGATTTTGTGGAGTTTGGACAAGAAATTTAGAGAACTTTATAGCAAGGTTTCTATATTGGTAGTACTTTAAGGTACCTAGGGCACGTTTGTATTCTCTCTTGTCAGTAAAAATATCTCTTTTTTCTACACCTCTATTAAATATATGGTAGAATTGGTCGTTTGCTAGTATTGTTTTTCTTAATGTTGCCACGATAATTATATGTAATCATATCAAATGAAGGGTGTCAAGCTAAACCACCCGAGGGGTGGGCTACCCTATACTCGATTTAATACTAGTACTTGACAGCAAATATTATTAGAGTTAAATATAATATATAGGTGAAAAAATCTGCTCAACAAGGAATTACAGCAATTTATTTTATTTTACTGCTAACAGTTCTTTGTTTACTTGCTTTCTTTGTGCTTACCCAGTTTATGCCTTTTAGCGGCGAACTAAATGCTCTACTTTTTCCCAAACAAGAATCTAAAGCTGTTGACTGGGCTTTGTGGTAATCTTCCCTGTGTTGATGTAACAAAAGACTTAATCTGATCAAAATCTCTTTCCTAAAAACTCCCAACATATCATGGTTCTTGACTTCCTGAAAAGATATCTTATAATTAACGAAAGTTTTTGATTTATGGAAAGATCTACTCTCAGTATGTTAATTGTTGATGAGGATGACCACTGGATTAAAGCTGTTCATAGCGTGGCTGAGTCTCTTAATTTTGACCCAATAGATATTGCACATTCTCAAGAAGAAGCTTTAGCAAGCGATGTTTATGAGTTATTCTTTGGAGGAGCTTTAGCATCCCGCGTTTTTTATGATTTAAGTATTGTAGGAGTGTCTGTTGGTAGAGAAATTTTAATATGTGCCCGCGCGTTAAGATTGGCCACTATAGATTGGCGTTATCGTTTGGGTATTGGGCAAAAAGGTGTAGGAGCTATTGTTGCTGCTTCGGCTACAGGTAAACCTGAAATAGCTCGTGAGGCTTTAAGACCTGTTAATGGTGGGTCCATTGCTGATGATATTATTATGAAAAGCTTACAGCCTGAAAAGTTAGCTCCTTATTTTAGAGATTATAAAGCATTTTTACTGGAAGAAAAACAAAGAGCTGGAATTGAAAGCTAATAACTAAATTCCCACCCGAGGGGTGGGCTACCATATACTCGTCGAGATTCCTCAGAATGACAGGATATTGACATTAGAATGAAGATGTAATATAAATTGAGCATGCCTGATAGATTACCTGCATACCCGAGAGATATCGAGAGACGTCCAGACATAGATAGGGGAATTTCCCCTCTTTTAGCCAAAGAGAATTGACTAGGATTCAAAGATTATTCAGAGATGAGAGATTTCCAGAACGACCTCGCTTGTTTTTTACCGAAGAAGTCTTTAATCCTGCCTCAGATTGGGATAGATTTAGGAAAGAGGCTTTTCGAAGAATACCGGGTACGGTAAAAATTTGTACAAGTGATATTGAGGTTCAGCTTAGAGGTCAAGGAACTTTAGACCCAATCGGTAATAATGAAGATTAGTTATGAAATATCCGTCCGAAGGGTGGAATAGTTAAAGGTTGCAATTTAGGTTCACTTCGTGCTAAAATTCCTATATACCATGCGAATGGTTTTAACTTAACAAAACAAGAAATAATTTCAGTAGATCGCGCGTCCCCCTTCGCTATAGCTACGGAGGGACAAGTCGGATCAGACAGGTGATACGGCGATTTGATAAAAAAAGCGATATACTGGGTCGAAGTTTCGGCCCTTTTTTGTGTTTTAAAAAACAATGATAAATACATTATTTGGTATAAAACGGAATATGACATCCAGTTATGATGCCCGCGGCAGACGGACGGGTGTCACCGTACTCGAGATTCAACCAAATATAGTTACCCAAATTAAATCAGTGGACAGTAAAGATGGATATAATGCAATCCAAATCGGAGTAGGCCACAAAAAATCAATCAAAAAACCTCAGATCGGACATGCTGCTAAAGCTGGAATAGACAAAAAACTCAGATGGTTTAGAGAAGTCAGAGAATCAGATGAAAATTTAGAACCTGGTCAAGAAATAACAATAGACCAGGTTTTTTCTAAGGGTAACTCAGTCAAAATTACCGGTATTTCTAAAGGAAAAGGTTTTCAAGGTGGAGTCAGACGTCATGGTTTTCATGGCGGACCAAAAACCCACGGTCAATCAGATCGTCACCGTGCTCCCGGTTCTATCGGATCCGGAACTACCCCGGGAAGGGTGTTAAAAGGTAAAAAAATGGCCGGACATATGGGGAACGAAACTTCCTCTGTAAAAAATTTAGAAGTTGTTGCAGTTGATAAAAAAGAAAATTTATTGTTAGTAAAAGGAGCGATCCCTGGTTTTTCCGGAGGTTTAGTGCAAATTACTAAACTTGGACATATTAAAGGCTATACTCCTCCACCTGAGGAAAAAGAAGAAGAGTCGGAGGAGGAATTAAGCGTTGAGAATCAAGGATTAAGTGAGGAAAAAGTGGAAACAACAGAAAAAGTTGAAGGAGAATCCTCCTCCGCTGACAGCCGTCGGTCAGAGCCTATGGCGTCGGACGAAGCTACGAAGGACAAGGAAAATGCCAGTTAAAAAAGAAATTAAAAAAGAATCTACAGTAAAACGTTTACCGTCTACCGCAAAAAAAGCGGAAAGCGGCTCGCCTCGCGAAGCGGGAAGTCGGAAGTTGATTGGCTTATCTGTTCCTATGGTGAATATAGGTGGTAAAGATGTAGGCATTCTAGCTTTGCCGAAAGAAATTTTTGGAGCTAAAATAAATAAACCACTCCTTTCCCAGGCTCTCAGAGTTTATTTGAATAATGCAACTGCTCATCACTCAAATACAAAAACCAGAGGTGAAGTAAAAGGTTCTACCAGAAAAATTAGGGCTCAAAAAGGGACAGGAGGAGCCAGACATGGATCAGTGAGAGCTCCTATTTTTGTAGGTGGAGGTATTTCACTTGGTCCTAAATACAGAAAAGTGATATTAGACTTGCCTAAAAAGATGAAAAAAGCAGCATTGATCTCTGCTTTATCTGAAAAAGTTCATGATAGCGAGATAATGGGTATTACAGGTTTGGAAAAAATAACAGGTAAAACTAAGGAAATGCATTCTTTGGCAGAAAAAATGCAAAAGAAAAGTCTCTTAATTGTGACCGGTGAGAAAAATGAAGCTTTAAGGAGAGCTGTTGGTAATTTATCAAATGTAAACTCTTTATTAGCAGATCAACTGAGCGTGATGGATTTAATTAAATATCAAACTGTTATGATGACAAAAGAAGCCGTAAAAAATATAGAAGGCAGAATTAAGAGTGAAAAAGTAGAGGAATCCCCAAAATGAATGTATTAATTAAAAAACCAATTATTTCTGAGAAAACAATGAGGCTTGCTAAAGCTGGTTGCTATTCTTTTATTGTCGCAAAAATGGCAAGGAAACTGGAGATTAAAGCCGCCGTTGAACACCAATTTGATGTGCATGTTGTGGATATTAGAACCACCAATTTTAAAGATCAAAAAAAACAACAAAGAAGAGTGAGGTCAACATATATTATTCCTGGATTCAAGAAAGCAATTGTAAAACTGAAAAAAGGTCAGAAAATAGGTTTATTTGAAATAGCATCTGTACAAACTGAAACTGATGAAGGAGAGATAGAAGTGAAAGAGAAAAAGAGTTTATTAAGAGGAACAAAGGTAAAAATAGAAAGAAATGACAAAGTAAAAACATCAAGTGATAAAACAGAAGATAAAGAAAAGAAAGGGAAGAAACAATAATGGGACTCATAAATTATGAGCGAGACTCTAAGCTAATCGCTTATAAAGAAACAACAAAAACCAGAAGGTTTGCCTCCAAAATGGCAAGACCGAAGAAAAATAAAACCGCCCCAAAAAAGTTAATGGCAATACTCCAAAAACATAGTGGTAGGTCAAGAGGAACCATCACTGTCCGTCATCAAGGGGGAAGACATAAAAGGTATTATCGGGAGATTGATTTTAAAAGAAATAAATTTGGAGTAATGGGTGCAGTAGCAGCGTTGGAGTATGATCCTAACAGAAATGTGGATATTGCTCTCATCAAATATGTAGATGGTGAATACCGGTATATATTATCTCCTAAAGGTTTAAGGGTTGGGGATAAAGTACAGTCTGATGAGAAAGTTGAATTAAATATTGGGAACGCTTTAAAGCTGAAAAATATGCCTGTAGGGACGGAGGTTCATAACGTTGAACTGACACCTGGTAAAGGTGGACAACTGGGTCGGGCTGCCGGTACTTCTTTAACCCTGCAAGCAAAACAAGCTCCCTATGCTCACTTGAAACTTCCTTCAGGAGAGATTAGAATGATTTCCTTGGAATCCTTGGCTACAGTTGGGGTTTTGGGTAATGAGGAATGGAAAAATATTGAACTTGGTAAAGCGGGAAGAAAAAGACACCTGGGAATAAGACCTACTGTTAGGGGGACAGCACAAGATCCTCACTCACATCCGCACGGAGGTGGAGAAGGCAGGTCAGGTGTGGGAAGAAAGAAACCAATGACTGTTTATGGCAGACCGGCTGTAGGTAAAACCAGAAATAAAAAGAAATTGTCACATAAAATGATCATTAAGAGGAGAAAATAAATAATATGTCACGAAGCTTAAAAAAGGGACCATATATTGATGCCAAATTATTAAAAAAGATTATGGCTCAAAAAAACGGTGGACAAAAGACCCCTATTAAAACATGGGTCCGGGCTTCTCAAATTTCACCTGATTTCGTTGGGGCTACTTTAATGATCCATAATGGTAAGAATTTTATTTCAGTGTATATTTCAGAATCAATGGTAGGGCACCGTGTAGGAGAATTTTCTCCCACCAGAACTTTTAGATCACATGGTAAAAAGACTGAAAAATCATCAGCCAAAACTTAAAAAATAATATGGAAATTACATCAATACAAAAAAATATTCGCAGTTCTCCCCGTAAAATGAGACTCGTAGTGGATATGATTAGAAATATGAAACCTGTGAGAGCAGTGCAAATATTAGAGTTTACGAATAAAGCTGCAGCCCTGCCTTTATCTAAAGCAATAAAAACAGTTTTAGGCAATGCTAAATCACAAAATCTGGATGTAAACTTGATGGTTTTTAAGGCTATAGAGGTAAACGAAGGAACTAAAATGAAAAGATTCCGTGCTGGGACCAAGGGCAGAGCTAAACCATATAAAAAGAGACTCAGCCATATCAAAATTGTTTTAACAGATGAAATTAAAGGAGAAAAAAATGGGACGTAAAGTAAATCCGATAAGTTTTAGAATGGGCAATGTTTCTACTTGGCAATCCAGGTGGTTTGCTGATGATAAAAAATACAGACAGTTTGTATTAGCCGATATCAAAATCAGAGATGTCCTGATGAAGAAACTCCGACCTGCCGGAATAGTTAAGGTGGAGATAGAAAGAGCCAGTAATAAATTAAAAGTAATTATTTTTGTTGCGCGTCCCGGTGTTTTAATCGGGAGAGGAGGTCAGGGGTTAACGGATTTGAAGAAATTCTTAATGACTGAACTTCAAATTAAAGATGAAAACACACTCGAAATCACCCCGATGGATGTCCGTACCCCGGATTTATCTGCCTATTTAGTCGCTCAAAACGCTTCTGAACAATTAGCTAAAAGGTTACCGGCTCAACGGGTGATGAATCAGTCTGTTGATCGGGTAATGCGTGCCGGGGCTAAAGGTGTCAGGATAGTTTTAGCAGGTAGAATTGGTGGAGCAGAAATTGCCCGTCGGGAATGGAAAGCACAAGGAACAATGCCTCTGCATACACTCAGGCAAGATATTGACTTTGCCTCTGTTCCAGCACTCACAAAATCAGGATATGTTGGAGTTAAGGTTTGGATTAACCGTGGGGAGGCGGTAGTAAATTAATGGCACTTCTAGTCCCGAAAAGAGTGAAACACCGCAAAACTTTCAGAGGAAAAAGAGGTGGAGTTGCTACCCGTGGAAATCAGTTAAATTTTGGTACATATGGCTTGAAGGTAGTGGAACGGGGATGGATTTCGTCACGTCAGATTGAAGCGGCAAGACGTGCTGCTACCCACTTTACTTCCCGTGGAGGAAGATTATGGATTCGGATTTTTCCCGATAAACCGGTGACTAAACACCCGGCTGAGGCGAGAATGGGATCGGGAAAAGGGGATGTTATCGGTTATGTTGCAGTTGTCAGACCTGGTAATGTTATTTTTGAAATTGGTGCGGTATCAACTGTGATTGCAGAAGAAGCCATGCGTTTAGCAGCTCATAAATTACCGCTCAAAACTAAATTTGTAATGAAAGAGAGTTAAAGATATAAGCAGAGCTTGAAATTTTGAAGACAAAATTATGAAAAAAACTGAGTTTGTTGAAATAAAAAAGATGGATATACCAGCATTAAAGGAAAAGGCTAAGAAAATAAAAGAAGAAATCGCAGGATTGATAATTGATAAAAATATGAATAAAATGCCTAATCTAAAATTAATTAAAAGTAAAAGAAATGAGTTGGCTAAAACTTTAACCGTTTGGCAGCAAAAAAGATTACTGCAAGAGTTAGAACAACAAGAAGAAAAGAATGAGGAGGAAAGAATAAAATGATAGTTAAAAAAAATGAACCTCTCCCCGCTGCAAGCAGCGGGGTATCCCACAAAAGTGGGATAAGTTCTTTTGAGCATTCATCCTCGCGTAGTAAACTACGAGGTATTCTCGCTCAAAATAAAACCAAGGAATTAAAAATCAATCTGACAAAAAAAACTATGGAAAAAACAAAGCAAGTATTTAAAGGAAGGGTAATAGCTGCAAAAACTTTGCATACAGCGACTGTATTGCTAGAAAGCAGAAAAACGCATCCTTTATATAAAAAATCTTATGCCCATAGTAAAAAATATCTTGTAGAAGATGATTTAGGAGTAAAAGCGGGTGATTTGGTAGAAATTATCAAGTGTAAACCGATGTCTAAAAATAAACATTTTAAGATTATGAAAGTAATTGGACGTGATATGGAAGCAATTGTGACGGAGCAATTAAAAGAAGAAGCGCAAGCTGCAATTGAGGAAGTTCTGCCTGTCGAAAAAGAAGAAGCGATTGCTGCTGCCGAATAGCCTGAAGATAAAAATGAAAAACCAAAAAAATCAAGTAAAAGAAAGGGAAAGTCTGAAAACTGAAGACTGGTAGCTAATTTTATGTTACAGCACAGATCAATGGTAAAAGTTGCCGATAATAGTGGGGCTAAAGTAGTGATGGTTATTCAGCCACTGGGAGGTTCCGGTAAAAGAAAGGCGACCCTTGGGGAACTAGTAACCGGAGTCGTAAAAGGGGCTGATCCAAATGGGCAGGTTAAAGATCACGAGTTAGTCAGGGCGGTAATTGTAAGAACTAAAAAAGAGAGAAGAAGAGACGATGGATCGTACATTAAATTTGATGAAAATGCAGTGGTGATTATAGATAAAGACGGTAATTTACGGGCAACCCGGGTGTTTGGCCCTATTGCCAGGGAAGTTAGAGATAAAGGATTTACCAAAATAGCATCTTTAGCACCGGAGGTATGGTAAATATATGAAGATAAAAACAGGAGATACTGTACAAATACTCTTAGGAAAAGACCGGGGTAAAACCGGCAAAGTTCTCCGTGTTTGGACTAAAGAAAATAAGATATTAGTAGAAGGAGTAAATATCTATAAAAGACATATTAAGAAAACAAAGCAACATGAAGGAGGCATTATAGATATCCCCAAACCACTTAATTTCAGCAATGTATCTTTAATTTGTCCGTCGTGTAAGAAGAAAACTCGAATCAGTATGAAAATTGAATTAAATAAGCAAAGCTTGCGATCTGAAGATCTTAAAAAAATACGGATATGCAAGAAGTGCCATGAGGAAATAAAGATGAAGAAGGAGAGTAAATAATGAATCGTTTGAAAGATAAATACCAAAAAGAAATATTGCCAAAATTAAAAGAGGAATTTGGTATAAAAAATAATTTTGCTGTACCAATTTTAACAAAAATCGTTATTAATACCGGTATGGGAGATGCTAAGGATAATAAAGATATAGCATTGAAAGTTGTCGAAAATTTAACTGCTCTGACCGGTCAAAAGCCAATTACGACTGTTGCCAGGGATTCAATTGCTGGGTTTAAACTCGGTAAAGGCAACACAATTGGAGCAATGGTTACGTTGCGCGGCAGTAGAATGTATGATTTTTTAGATAAATTGATAAGTATTGTTTTACCGAAAGTAAGAGATTTCCGGGGGATCCCCAATACCTCATTTGATACCCGTGGCAATTATACTTTAGGGCTACCAGAAATTGTTATATTTCCAGAGGTAAACTTTCAAGTTGTCACGACTGGTAGTAAAATAAGAGGCTTAGAAATATCTATCGTGACAAGCGCTAAAAAAATGGAGCAGGGCAAAAAATTATTAGAATTACTTGGAATGCCATTTAAAAAGGAGGCTAGGTAGTTTATGGCAAAAACAAGTAATGTAGTTAAAGCAAAAGAAAAATACCAGGTCAGGTACCATTCTAGATGTCAGAGATGTGGTAGATCCAGGTTTGTTTATAGGAAATTTGGTTTATGCAGACTTTGTTTTAGAGAACTAGCTAACTTAGGGCAATTACCCGGAGTTAAGAAATCGAGTTGGTAATAATATGCATGATAAAGTAGGAGATTTATTGATTAGAATAAAAAATGGCTATATGGCCCGCCTCAATGAGGTTGTTTCCCCATACTCAAAACTCAGTATGGCGATCTGTCAGCTTCTAAAAAATGAAGGTTTTATAGAGGATTTCGAAAAGGGTGAACGGAACATAGAAATCACTCTAAAATATGAAAACAGAAAACCAGTGCTTACTAACGTAAAAAGAATCTCAAAGCCTGGTAAAAGAGTTTATAAAGGTAGTAAACTAATTCCGAGAGTTTACAATGGTTTAGGATTTGCGATTATTTCAACACCAAAGGGTGTAATGTCTGATCGAACAGCACGAAAGGAGGGTCTGGGCGGAGAGATAATGGCTTTCGTCTGGTAAATATGTCAAGAATAGGTGAGGCAAAGATTCAAATACCAAATGGGGTGACTTGTGAAGTTCTGACCCGAAAAGTTATTGTTAAAGGTCCTTTGGGAGATCTTAGTATGAATCATTTATCAAAAGTTACAGTTGAAGTTTTGGGGGATCAGATACTTGTGAAAAGAAAAAACGAAGATAAGTTCTCTAAATCATTGCATGGTTTAACCAGGTCTTTGATAAATAATATGGTTCTCGGAGTAGAAAAAGGATGGGAGAAAAAAATGGAGCTTGTAGGAGTTGGATATCGTGCTCAAGCAATCGGAGATAAATTATCACTCGCTGTGGGATATTCACATCCGGTAGAAATTGAAATGCCAGAAGGAATTAAATTTATTGTGGAGGATAATACAAAGATCACCATTTCCGGGATTGATAAAATAAAAGTCGGACAAATGGCAGCTAAAATTAGGGGTGTTAGACCACCTGAGCCCTATAAAGGAAAGGGTATTAGGTACATCGGTGAGTATGTGAGAAGAAAAGCTGGTAAAGCCGGAAAGGTAGGAGTCGGAGCAGCAAAATGAAAAACAGACAAAGAAGGCATTTCAAAATTAGAAAACATGTAATTGGAACAAGTGATTGCCCGAGGCTTTGTGTATTTCGGTCTAACACACATATTTATGCTCAAATTATTGATGATAGTTTGGGAAAAACACTCGTGGCTGACTCTGACATTAAACCTGGGACAACCACAAATAAAACCGATAAGGCATATGAGGTTGGTAAGATATAAGCAGAAGTAGCTTCCAAAAAAGGAATTACAAAGATTGTCTATGATCGGGGTGGGTTTTTATATCACGGGAGAATTGCAAAACTGGCAGAAGGAGCCAGAGCAGGAGGTTTAAAGTTCTAATATGAATCCTGATTATCAACAATCTGAATATTTAGAGAAAGTAGTCCAAGTGAACCGGGTTTCCAAAAAAACTAAAGGTGGAGATAAAAGATCGTTGTCGGTTATTGTGGTAGTTGGGGACCGCAAAGGAAAGGTTGGTGTAGGTCTTGGCAAGGCTGCCGATGTACAATCAGCTGTTCGGAAAGCAACTGCTTATGCTAAAAAACATTTAATAACTGTTCCCCTTAGAGAGAATAGAACTATTCCTCATGGAATTAATATAAAGCTTGGTGCAGCTAGGGTCATGTTAAAACCGGCTCCGGCAGGAACCGGTATTATTGCTGGTGGTGCTGTTAGGGTGGTTGTGGAAGCTGCCGGAATTTCTGATATTGTTTCTAAAATACTGGGAACAAAGAATCAGGCTTCCAATGTTTATGCTACTTTGGAGGCCTTGGGGAGGTTGAAAAACAAAAAATGAAACTAAATAGTTTGTTAAAGTTAACAGATAGAAAAAAGAAAATAGTTGGTAGAGGGCTTGGTTCCGGTAAGGGTAAAACTGCCGGTCGGGGGACAAAAGGACAAAAAGCCAGAGGAAGAATACCGGTTGGGTTTATTGGAGGTACACTACCTTTATATAAAAGATTACCTTACAATCGAGGGCAACGGAATCGGAAATCACAGTCAAATACACTCGCCATAAATATTTCAAAGTTACAAAACTTTAAATCCGGTTCAGAAGTAGATTTACAAAGTTTAATTAATGCAAATATTGTGAGTATTAATGACGCCAAAAAAAGAGGGGTAAAGATTGTAGGAAGCGGTGTCGTTCCCGCTAAACTTACGGTTAAAGTTAAGGTGAGTGCGGTAGCGGGAAAAATGATTGAGAAAGCAGAAGGAAAGGTGGTTTGTGGATAGTATCCTTGCCCCCATCATTAATTCCTTAAAGATCTCTGAGCTTCGTCGAAAAATTATTATAACCACAATCATTATCATCATCTACCGGATTGCGTCCCACATTCCTATTAGCGGCGTTGATTTACAAGCCTTGCAGGCTCTTTTTAATAGTAACCAATTTCTAGGACTTTTGGATATTTTTTCCGGTGGTGCTTTAGTTAATTTTTCCGTACTTTCACTTGGACTAAATCCTTATATTAATGCTTCAATCATTTTGCAGTTGTTAACAATGGTCATTCCTTCCCTGGAGGCATTATCAAAAGAGGGTGAATACGGTCGGCAAAAAATTAATCAATACACACGTTACTTAACAGTCCCTTTGGCAATTGTTCAATCTATCGGGATGTTTACGTTGCTGAAAAATCAGGGTATTGTACTCGATATTACCCCTGTCTCAATACTGGCAATTATTATAACAATGACAGCCGGGACAATTTTGGCAATGTGGTTGGGAGAACTTATTACCGAATATGGAATCGGTAACGGAATCTCTCTTTTGATTTTCGTTGGAATCGTAGCCCGTGCTCCGGTCGCTTTTTTTCAGACAATTTCTATTACAGATCAACAACAAATCATAAATTTATTAATTTTCGGAGCTTTAGCTGTAGCAATGACTGCAGGAATTGTTTTTATTAACGAAGGACGGAGACAAATCATGATTCAATATGCCAGAAGATTTGTCGGCGGTAGAGAAGTGGGTGGATCTTTTACTTATTTGCCTCTCCGTGTTAATCAGGCGGGAGTCATCCCGATTATTTTTGCTGTTTCTTTAGTTCTGGTTCCCAGTTTTGGTGGACAATATTTATCACAAGCTGCAAATCCGCAAATACAAAATATCGGTAGATGGCTTGCAGCTAATTTTGACTCTTTGTCGATGACATATAATTTAGTTTATTTTCTGTTGGTGATTGGTTTTACATATTTTTATACCGCTGTTATTTTTAACCCGGTTAAGATTGCTGACGATATAAAAAAATCAGGAGCTTTTATTGCCGGTATCAGACCTGGCGTGGCAACAGCGGCTTATTTGAATCATATTTTGGTAAGAATTACTTTGGCAGGAGCGGTTTTTTTAGGTACAGTGGCGATTTTACCATCACTAGTTTCCCAAATGACAGGGGTTCAGACTTTAGCAATTGGCGGAACAGGTCTTTTGATTGTTGTGTCCGTTGTTTTAGATACTGCCAAACAATTTGAAAGTAAATTAGTAGAACAGCGTTATGAGGGATTTTTAAAATAATGAAAATACTACTAATTGGTCCACAAGGATCCGGTAAAACAACACAAGCAAAGATCTTAGCCCAAAAGTTAGGGCTTAAATTTTCAGGTACAGGTGAAATGCTTAGAGAAATTGCTAAAGAGGGTGGTCCTGAAGCCGAAAAATTAAACGAAATATTTGCGACAGGTAAATTGCTTGACGATCAGACAATCTGCAGATTAGTTAAAGAAACACTAAGCGACTCTGATTATCGAAATGGGTTTATTATTGACGGTTATCCAAGGACTATACAACAAAAAAATATTTTTGATCCAAACTTTGATATCGTTTTTTATATCAAAATTACTGATAAAGAAGCAATAAGAAGACTGGTAAATAGAGGTAGGTTTGACGATACCCCTGAAGTGATCAAAAACAGGTTGGATCTTTATCATCAAGAAACCGGACCACTGCTTGACATTTTTTTAAATGAAGGCAAGCTATGGGTGGTGGAAGGTGAGCAATCTATAGAGGCAGTTACTGAGCAGATCTTCAAGCGCCTTAATCTAAAAATTTAATATGGGAAAGCGATCAAGGTTGAAATCGAGTACAGTAGCGATTAGAACTGAGCCAGAAATTAGTTATCTTCGAGAAAGCGGAAGGATTACAGCATTGGCTCTAAAAAAAGCAATTAGTTTCGCAAAAGTCGGAGTGAGCTTAATAGAAATTGATAAAATTGCCGAAGAGGAAATTCTACGTCTTGGAGGGCAAGCATCTTTTAAAAGCGTACCGGGATATTTTTGGGCTACGTGTTTAACAGTTAATGAAGAAGTTGTTCATGGGATCCCCCGGGACATCAGGTTGAATAATGGTGATGTTTTAAGTATCGATTTAGGTGCAAATTATAAAGGTTGGCATACAGACTCTGCTTGGACAATAATAGTTGGCTCAGGGGATAGTGAGAAAAAAAGATTTTTACGTATTGGGGAAGAAACCCTATGGAAATCTATTGCAGAGTGTAAAAAAGAAAATCAAATTGGTGATATTTCAGCTACCATTCAATCTGGCATTGAACAAGCAGGATACAGTGTAGTAAAGAGTTTGTCAGGTCACGGCGTCGGAAGAAAACCGCACGAAGAACCGGTTATCCCTGAATATGGTAGTTTTAAAACAGGTATGTTTTTGAAATCAGGTATGAGTTTAGCAATAGAAGTGATCTATACTGAAGGTAAAGGTGATATCTATCAAAAAGAAGATAACTGGACATTAGCCTCAGTTGATAAATCTCTTGGAGGTCTTTTTGAGATGAGCGTTATTGTAAATAAAGAGAAAGCTAATGTGTTGACAGACTGGAGAAAGGTATAAACTCATAGTCTTGTAATTTGAGGCTATTTTTGTTAAAATATTAAATTACATGGATCAGGATACAATTGAGGTTGAAGGAAAGATTATCGCGGTTCTGCCAAATACTCTGTTTAGGGTGGAAATTGATAGAGCTTCTGATTTGCCGGAGCTTGTGGGGAAGACGATTTTGGCCCATATTTCAGGTAAAATGCGGTTACATTATATTAAACTTTTGACAGGTGACCGGGTGAGGATGGAGATGAGTCCGAAATATGATCTGACGAAAGCGAGAATTACTTTTAGGTTAAAATAAATAAATATATATGAAAGTACAAGCAAGTATTAAAAAAAGATGTAAATTTTGTGAAGTTGTAAAACGAGAAGGTACCCTTTATGTTATTTGTCCAAGAGATCCGAGGCACAAACAGCGTCAAGGATAATAAAATTATGAGAATTGCCGGAGTAAATTTACCTGATAATAAAAGAGTTGATATAGGGATTACTTATCTTTTTGGGATAGGGAGATCAAACGTATCAGCAGTACTTAAAGAAGCGGGAGTTGATGCCGCAAAAAGAATAAAAGACTTAACTGAAGAAGAAGTTGGTAAGCTGCAAAAAGCTTTAGATAAAGTTAAAATTGAAGGTGATCTAAGACAGGAAATTAATCAAAATATCAGAAGACTTGAAGAAATTGGGACTTACCGGGGGTCAAGACACCGGAAAGGTTTACCTGCTAGGGGGCAGCGGACCAGATCTAATGCCAGAACCAAACGGGGTAAAAGGAAAACAGTAGGAACAGTCAGGAAAGAAGCAGAAGTGAAAGCCGCTCCAAAGACAACTTAACAAAAATATGGCTAAAGTACAAATTAAAAAAACAATTAAACAGGTCAAAGCTAAGAAAGCGACAATAAAAGATGTAACATCGGGCAGAGTTTATGTCACTGCTACTTTCAATAATACTTTAGTGACTATTACTGACAACAAAGGTAACACAATTGCTTGGAGTAGTGCCGGGGCATCGGGATTTAAAGGTGCCAGAAAATCAACTCCATTTGCTGCAATTACTGCTGTGGAGAAAGTTGCAACGAAGGCGAAATCTATGGGTATGGTTTCAGCAGAAGTATATATTAAAGGTCCCGGTTCAGGACGTGATGCGGCGATTAGGGCTCTTAAATCAGCCGGATTAAATATTACAATGATTGCTGATGTTACACCAGTTCCACATAACGGTACCAGGGCTAAAAAGAAAAGGAGAGTTTAAGTGGCTAGATATACCGGACCAAAAAGAAAATTAAGTAGACGTGAGGGAGTTGCATTATTTGCTAAAGATGCAGCCTTTATTGAAAGAAAAGGGGCAGTTATTCCGGGCTTTCATGGAACCAGAAGAGCCAGAAAGCAATCAGAATATGGCTTACAACTTAGGGAAAAACAAAAAGCAAAAAGAATGTTTGGATTAATGGAAAGGCAGTTTGCCAATTATGTGAAGAAAGCTAACAAAAGCCGCGGAAATACAGGTGAAAAGTTGTTATCACTTTTGGAAACGAGATTAGATAATGTGATTTACCGTTTGGGATTTAGCTCATCCCGGGCTTTTGCCAGGCAAATTGTGTCGCACGGTCATGTTAGCGTAGATAGTAAAAAAGTGACGATCCCTTCTTATCAACTGAAACTAGGAGCAACTGTTGCTATTTTAGGTAAAATGTCGGATAATACGGAGGTTCGAAAGAGTTTATCTTCGGACGTGACCTTGCCAGAGTGGTTGGAGCGGAAAGCCATAGTGGGCAAGGTTTTGCGATTGCCAAAACGCGACGAGATGGAACAGGGGATAAACGAAAAACTTATTGTGGAGTATTACAGCAGATAAATTTATGATTTTATGTTAAATTTTAAAATTAAAACAATTGCAGAAAATAGTAACAAAGGTACTTTTGAAATGGATCCCATGGAGCGTGGATTTGGGCATACAGTTGGTAATTGCCTGAGAAGAGTTTTATTAACTGCACTTCCCGGAGCAGCTATTTCAACAGTGAAGATTGACGGAGTTTCTCATCAATTTTCTACTATCACCGGAGTATCAGAAGACGTTATTCAAATAATACTAAATCTAAAACTGGTTAGGTTAAAAGTTTTTTCTGATGGTCCTGTGAAGCTGTCTTTAAAAATAAGTGGTAAAAAAGAAGTGACAGCCAAAGATATCGAAGTTTTGAGCGGGGGAGAAATTGTTAACCCCACTCAACATATTTGCTCACTCACCAGCCCTTCTGCTAAATTAAATATTGAGATGATTGCAGAGAAAGGTGTTGGATATATTGGGGCAGATGAAAAGAAAACTCAAGAAATTGGTGTAATGTCAATTGATTCTATTTTTACTCCTGTTTTATCTGTTGATTATAAAATAGAACCAACTAGGGTAGGTAGAAGTTCTAACTTTGATAAACTAATTATGGATATTGAAACAGATGGAACTACTTCTCCACTGGAAGCTTTGAACGAAGCAGCTAAAATTTTAAGCATTTATTTTCGTCAAATATACGAACCATCTTTTGAAGGTGAGGAGGTTATTATTGAACCTACCGTTTCCGAAGATGTGCTAAAGATGAGTGTGGAAGAACTGGATTTACCGGTTAGGATTACAAACGCACTAAAGGCTGTTGACATTAATATGGTTGGTGAGTTAGTAATAACTCCCAGAGTGACTCTTCTAAAAGCTAAAAACTTAGGAGTTCAATCTTTAACTCTAATTACAGAGAAGTTAGCAGAAAGGGGTTTAACCTTAAGTGAGGCATAATGTTTATGGTAAACACCTTGGAAGAGATAAAAATCAACGTACAGCCCTTTTTAGAGGGTTAATCCGCTCCCTGATCTTGCAAGGTTATATTGTTTCTACAGAAGCCAAAATTAAATCTATTAAAGGTTTAGTAGATAAATTATTTGTTAAAGCCAAAAAAGGTGATCAAGCTTCATTAAATGTTTTGACCCGCACCATTTTTCAAGCCGACGTTACCAAAAAAATTATCGAACTGGCAAAAGGATTTAAAACCAAAAACTCAGGTTTTACAGAAACAGTCAGACTTGGGATGAGGCAAGGAGATGGTAGTATGATGATGAGGATGAGCTTGATTAATGAGTCATCAGTCGTCAGTCGTCAGCCATCAGACGTCAAAGAAGAAAAAATAGTGGAGAAAAAAGAAGAAGTAGAATCTAAAGAAGAAATAACGAAACCTGAAAAAAAAGAAAAAAAGACGAGAAGGGTTAAAAAATAATATATGTCCACAAATGCATTAAAAGCCTCGGAAATTAAAAGAAACTGGCATCTAATTGATGCTAAAGGGAAAATTTTGGGGAGATTATCCACTGAAATAGCCACTTTGTTGATGGGGAAGAATAAACCAAATTATGTTAGCTATTTAGATTGTGGTGACTATGTTGTGGTTATAAATGCAAAATCAGTCAAAATAACAGGTAAAAAAGAATCTCAAAAGATCTATACCAGACACTCAGGTTATCCCAATGGTTTAAGGCAAGAAAGTTTATCTGCCTTGCGCGCCCGAAAGCTGGAAGATATTATTATGCATGCAGTTAAAGGGATGATTCCGAAAACTAAATTAGGTAGAGATATGATTACAAAACTACATGTTTATGGAGGGGGCGAACACCCATATAAAAATCAATTGAAAGTTGAGGATAAAGAGCATGCTAAATAAAGTACCGGTCCAAACTACAGGTAGAAGAAAAGAAGCAGTAGCCAGAGTCAGAGTTATGGAAGGTAACAGTCAGATAATTGTTAATGGAAAACCCATTGCGGAAATATTCCGTGGACAAATTTTTCAAAGACGTTATTTAAAACCTTTTGAAATCACTAAGACAATTGGTAAGTATACTGCTACTTGTAAGGTTAGTGGTGGTGGACAGATGGCCCAACTTGATGCTGTAGTTCATGGGCTCGCCAGATCATTAGCTAAAATCTCCTCTGGTTTTAAAGATGAGGTCAAAAAAGCAGGACTCTTAACCCGTGATCCCAGAGCCAGAGAAAGAAGAAAATTTGGCTTAGCCCATGGCGCCAGAGCTAAAAAACAATCTCCAAAAAGATAATAAGTTTCAATTAGTAGATATATTAAGAGGTATTACTGTTTGTTTGGGGTTGGTTAAAAAAACACCATTGAAGATAGCTTTTCTTAATATTCTGCTTTCTGCAAAAGCAAAAGACCCATATCCTAAAAAACTTGATTGTTGTGGAACCTTCTTTAAGAGAAGATTTTTTAATCTAGCCTCTGTTGTATAAAAAAAGCCCAAAGCTGCTTCTGCCGCAGTAAATTGATCGATTGGCTGCAAGTATTCGCCTAGCTTACTGTCAGTATGTTCGGGATATGATATCTTCTTTGCTTTTACCAGCATTCTGGAAACCCAAGCCTCTTTTTTATTCCATCTAGAAACCATACCCTGGGAAATATAATATGGATCTACGAGTTGTGTTACTCTTTCATGGACAATTGTTGGACTTAGTTGGGGAGATAATTCTTGCAAATTTTCAATACATTTATCAGCAACTTTTAGATTTTGTTCTATCAGATCACGGGAGGCTTCCTGCAAATGTTGAGTATGAAAATCTTCAGCTAAATAAATTTTAATTTCAGCCGTATAATTACTACTATAATAGTAATTTTTAATACTTTTCCAAAATTAAATCAATGGTTAGTTGTTAATTAAGGGAAAATGGGATATTGACGTTTGGGTTTTATTTGGTGTAATGTAAATCAATAGTCACAAAATTGGTAATTTTTGGAATCTGCCTATGAATATTCTAATATATTCCGAAGACTAGATTATTGGGTAGGGTTATAGGTATACTTTAGAATATCAAAACTAATACGACAATAAAATATAATTATTAATTATGACTACAAATTTACTTAAGGCATTAATAAATTTAATTAACAATCCAATTATAAATTTAGCTGATCATTACCGTTCCACAAACAGGGTAAATAATATGGGTAATGCCTTAGAATTTTATATAAAGGACCTCTTTTGTGGTTCACTCAATGAAAACAATCTTGAAAAGAAAAATGAAACTTACAACCGATATTTTTCCTATATTGGGAACCAGAATAATCCACCGGATATTATAATTAAGCAAGGTGATGCGATTGAAGTAAAGAAAATAGAAAGTTTGCGTTCGGGAATTGCATTAAATAGCTCATACCCAAAAGATAAATTATATTCCGATAGTCCGATGATTACTACGGCTTGTCGAAACTGCGAAAATTGGCGCGAGAAAGATTTAATTTATGCTATCGGCGTTTCGAAAGAAAACAAGCTGAAAGCGTTATGGTTTGTTTATGGTGATTGCTATTCGGCAAATAAAGAAGTTTACGAAAGAATAAGGGGTAAAATTTCAAAAGGTGTTAATGAGTTGCAAGATGTTGGATTCTCGGAAACAAACGAATTAGGACGAGTTAACAAAGTTGATCCTTTAGGGATTACTTACCTACGAATTCGTGGGATGTGGGGGATTGAGAATCCAATTAAAGTTTTTAACTATATTACTACTATCAGCCAAGAAGCCGAATTTGCAGTTAATGCCGTTATTCTTAGAGAGAAATACTTATCATTTCCAGAAGATGATAGAGAAGATATTGAGCAATTAATTAGTGGGAATTTCACTATAAAGGATGTTAAAATAAAGTCTCCGAACAATCCAGCAGACTTACTTGAAGCAAAACTTGTTAATTTTACAAAAATAATATGAAGATTGTATCTTTATTTACTGGTGCAGGTGGCTTGGATCTTGGTTTTAAAAAAACAGGGTTTGAAATTATTTGGGCTAATGAATTTGATCCAACTATTTGGGATACTCTCGAATATAATTTTCCAGAAACCAAGCTAGATAAACGAAGTATTGTCAATATTCCTTTGGTTGATATACCTTTTACTGACGGAATTATAGGTGGACCTCCATGTCAAAGTTGGAGTGAAGCTGGGGTTGGTCGGGGGATTAATGATAAGCGCGGGCAATTATTTTTTGATTATGTAAGAATCTTAAAAGATAAGCAACCTTTGTTTTTTTTAGCAGAAAATGTTTCAGGAATTCTTTTACCAAGACATAGAGAAGCGTTTAAGGAAATATTAAGGCAATTTAATGAAGCTGGATATAACGTTAGTTTTAAATTACTTAATGCAAATGATTATGGAGTCCCAGAGGACCGTTTGCGGGTTATCATTGTAGGATATCACAAACAAAAATTAGGAATTACTTTTGAATTTCCAAAATCACGTAGTCATAAACCAACATTAAAAGAGGCAATTTGGGATTTACGTTTAGCAAAACCGGCAAAACCATTTAATAAAACTAACGGAGAGAATTTACATGTTTCGAACCATGAATATATGATAGGAGGGTTTTCGTCTATTTATATGTCTAGGAATAGGGTAAGAAGCTGGAATGAACCATCTTTTACCATACAAGCCGGGGGAAGGCATGCACCCATCCATCCACAAGCACCTAAAATGAAATTTATTGAACAGAATATAAGAATTTTTATCCCTGGTCAAGAGCACCTATATCGCAGACTTTCAGTTAGGGAATGTGCAAGAATACAAACTTTTCCTGATGACTTTATCTTCAAGTATAAAAATATTGCCGATGGGTATAAAATGATTGGAAATGCTGTTCCTGTCGAATTCGCAAAAGCCATTGCCCAAAAGATTATAGAGGATTTAAAAGCATTCAAGGAGATTTCTTTAGAAGAAAGTCTCTTAGGTCAAGGCCCGCACAATTTTGTTTAAAGATCTCTCAAAATCCTTCAATAGTTAATGTTCCCAAACCCTTACAACTTTCCAGCCTGCATTCTTTAATTTTCTAGTGTACACTTTATCCCTTTTCTTATTTTTTTATAATTTTGTTTAATTAATATTTTGATAGTTTGCCTGCCCTCTTTTGTAAGATATAACCGTGCCAAAAATCACCATCAATGAAAATTGCTACCTTCTTTCTTGTATAAACGATATCTGGCTTACCAAAAACTTTAAATTTGTGTAGGCGATAACCTTTAAAACCCAAAGACCACATTTTTTTCTAACAATCAGCTCTATTGAAGTGTCCCTGTCCTTAATGTGCGACATAATAAAACTTCTCTTTTCTTTAGAGAATTTGTCCATGCCTTTGTATTTGATGTATGATACTATAAAATCTACCTGAGGTCTAAATCTTGGTAGTTTATTAATATAATTTTGAAAAACCTAAAGAAATAGTTGATGAAAATAAATTAAATAGACTCACGTTGAAATAATCACAAGACAACTTTTTGATTTTGTTTTGGATAAATTATAATTATGGAACAATCAAAAGAATTCATCCAATATCTTGACTTCGGGGAATATTTGGCTTAATGTAGGATGAAAGTTTCCTGTTAAAGCCAATGAAAAAAATCATAAAAAGAGTAAAGATATTTTTCAAAAATTTACTACTGAAACTGAGGGCTTATTTTAAGAGGTTGCTTTTTCCTGTCTATTTATTTCCTTTTAAAATTATCACTTATTCCCTGTATTATCTTATTTTATTTACAATTAAATTAATTATTGCTTTTTTAGGATTAGTTTTGGACTGTCTAAGATATCCGTTTAAATCCCTGAAACATTTTTTAAGATTTGTTTTACTTCTTGTGGTATTTTTATATCTTGTGGCGTCACTGTTTGTAATTGCTGATTATCTACGCACTCAATACGGGTTTTACGGTAAGTTTCTATGTTCATTCGATACTAAAGAGAGATTATTAAATTCAGTAGTTCGGATAGTCGGGGGCTATTCTGAAGGTTCTGGATTTTTTATAGCTCCTGGTCAGGTGATTACCAATTTCCATGTTATCGCTGATGAACCCAGTCCGAAGATTATTTTTCCTGACGGAAGTTTTACTACTCCTGTAAAAATTGTCGGTGATAAAAATATTGACTTGGCAGTTTTATTTACCGGAAAAAACTATCCCGAAAAGGTTTTTAATATGCCTGATAAAGTGGTCCTATATGGTGAAGAGCCACTGATCTCAGCAGGTTATCCTCTGGGAACCAGTTTAGCCGGAAATGCTACAATCCTTAGGGGTAATTTTATTGATTACCGCGGTGGGAAAAAAAGTCCAGTATATTATATCCAGACCGGAATTAGTTTGGTGCAGGGAATGAGCGGGGGACCTCTAACTGATCAATGCGGGCAAGTCGTAGGTATTAATACTTTAAGTTTGACCGGAATGTCGCTTTTTATCGCTGCTGATCAGGCTAAATCAATTATTCCCGCCTTTACTGATCAGGCAATCACCAAAATTAACGTTGATCCTTCTCTCTCGCCGCAAGATTCAGTCAAAGCTTTTTATACATACCTTAAAGCCCGCAGAATGGAAGACGGTTTTAATCTTTTAAGCCGCGAATATCTGAAAAAGACCAATTTTGAGGAGTGGACTAACAGATTTAAGGATATTTTAGATGTAGATATAATTAAATCTGAGAAGTACCAGGATATTACTGATACTGCTTTTATTAAGTTCTCCACCAAAAATTGGGTGGATGGTGAAGCTGAAGTTCACTTTTATGAAGGAATTTGGCAAACTATTAGAGAGGATGGAGTTTATAAAATGCTTAAAAGTAAAATTTTAGAGGTTGATAATCCCGGGATGAGCTGGTTTTATGAGTAATAAAAAATAGTTGTTGAGATGGGGAGAGTTGTAATCTGTTCAATTTTAAATACTTATCCTCAGAGATATACTAGCCATAGGCTGATAATCATTTCTGGTATATTAAATTGAAAGTTAAATTGACATCTAAGTTCTATAAGTATAATATCAGTACAAACAAACGGATAGATGAAAATCAAAATTATAAATTTAGTGGTTGTGTTAGTATTCTTCCTCGGATTAACTGCTACTTCTGCATATGCTAGTACATTCTCTGATAATTTTAATGATGGTAATGCTGACGGATGGTGGTTGGGATATCAACAAGGAGCACCCTGGAAGCCTGGTAACTGGAGGGTTGAGGATGGTATGTTGGTGCAGGATGACGGCGGTGATAATTTTATAGCTACATATGAAGGATTACAACTTTCTTCCCAAAAAGTCCAAGCGGACTTTAGTTTTAAGAACGCTTCTGGTTATGGGGGATTAATACTCTGGTATAAGAATGATGATAACTGGGTGTATGTTAGGTTATACCCAGGGGTACAGGGCTTATGGTTCTCGGAAGATATTAATGGTGAAGATACTAACACTTTTTATACGTATATTGCACCCGATACTACTTGGTACACAATAAAGGTGAAAGCAAATAAATCTGGAATTTTAGATGTTTATGTTAACGGCAGTTACATCCTAAGTCATCAAACACAAACCTCTGACCGTTATGGTAAATCAGGAGTATTTAACGGAAACGCTGGAGGGTATATTGATAATTTTTCTCTTACGTGGGGTCCCACTAATAAAAATGAGTGTAAAAATAGCGGATGGAAAGTATTTACTAACCCCACCTTTAAAAATCAAGGAGCTTGTGTAAATAATCTTGAAAAACACATATTTCAATAGTTAGGTCAAGGAAAGTTAAATAAAAAAGAGTATAATAAGCCTATAATGCTAAATCAAAAAGGAATAGCTTTTATTCCTGTAATTATTTACTCTCTGGTTGCTTTAATTGGTATAGGTACACTTGGAGCAATAGCAACAAAAACGGGGGTTATATCATCAGTTCCTGCTGAAACCCGAACTTGGGAGAAAAGGATTATTGATAATATTAATGAGAAAAGAATATCTAATAATTTAACTTCATTATCAGAAAATCAACTTCTTGATAAATCTTCACTCGCTCAGGCTCAAGATATAGTGAAAAGTGGGGTGTGGGCAATTGATAATAGCTTTAAATTCATTAAAGATGCAGGTTATGATGACTTAGGCGCAGGACAAAGTATCGCAAGAAATTTTAATTCACCCGAGGATGCTGTAAAATCTTTAATGGCAGATAAAATTAACAAAGATAATATTCTTAATAAAGAGTACAAAGACATTGGAATAGGAATAGCAGAAGGGAGAATGAACGGTTCTCAATCAAAAGTAATAGTTGTACATTTTGGCATTCAAAAAAATCGACCATCTATTACTGTAGCTACAACAGCATCGAACCTTACCCAAATACCAACTTCCAAAAAGGTACAACCTATTAATATGGATAGCGATCCTATAATAACTTGTACCTCCTCATATCCAAATTGCTTGGGGCAAAGTATAAAGGTTAAGCAGAGTGTATGTTCTAAAATTTATTGCTGTGGGATTGGTGATAAATGGAGTGTTTATCCCTCAAGCGATCAATGCAAGAGAGATCAAGAGGCTTATCTTGCGAATAGACAAATATTACCACCATCTAACACACAAACTACTAATACTTACATACCTCCATCTTATCCGCCTTGTACTGTTTATTATCCTTCATTAGGTTACTCTCAAACATATAATTATACTTCTCCAGAAACTTGTAGGATGTGGCAAGATTCAGCTCAGCGAACACAGACCACCATTGATACCTTATTTGATTGTAATGTTGACGGACAGAATATAGGAAAAATGACTGTTCCTGAATGTAGTCAAAAAATGATTGAGGATTTTAATACTTATACAATACCTGATACTACCCTTCCAACCTTAGATACGAGAACTCTGGATTATGATAGTGCAGTTTCAGCTTGTAAAAACAGAATGAGGACTTTAGGTATAGCAGATAGTTCTGTTGCTCAACAGTGTTATAGTAATCCTAATTTGGGGTTATAAATCCTGTTTTAATTTCTGATGAAAACAGAAAAACAGTTTGCTTTTAGTGGCCTTATTTTTGCTAATTCTTTCTCTATTTCCCATTTGGCCCTACCTATTTCTACTAATTGGATCGGTTTTGAATTACAAAGTGACCAATAAGCTTCTGCCCGAAGACCCATTTTATAGACACAAAAGGTTTCACCCTTTGAGACTAAATTTTTGGTTAAATTTTAGTTGTTGATTTGAAGGGAATTGTGATATTCTAAAAAGAGGATAAAAAAATGAGCAAAAAGTCTATTATTATAATTTTGGTTTTGAGTGTATTGGTAACTTATGGGGTGGCAATTGCGGATGCTTTAAGAAGAAAAAGTCTTTTGGCAGGGGAAGCCGGTTTACCATTTAGATTTAGTTCTGCCTCTCTTTTTGGATCTGAAAGTACTGATCAATTTATGTTTTTGCTAGATGTATTTTTCTGGACAATTGTTTTATTTGGAATTTGGAAGTTAATTTTAAAAGCTTTTAAAAAATAAACTTTATTTTAATCCAAAACTAAATTCTATAATAGTTCCGTCATTTAAGTTAATTTTATAAAAATATGTTTTTCCTGCAGAAAGAGTTTTTGTATTCATATTAAAGATCCATTGTTGGTTTGTAGCATCCCACCTAAAGCTTACTTCTGGTGTAGTGGAATCAACAGGATCGTTAACACTATTGATTGTTGTTTCTGAAACTGTGCTGATTAGACTGAAATTATTAATTACACCCAATGTACCTACAGATATTCCATTATTATTACAAACCCTGAATTTAGCTGGTACAGTACTGCCTTGTTTAAAGATACTGGTTCCATCATTATTTATAGGTTGTAAAATTGTGTGTCCTGAATTTCCTAAACATGTGCCACTGGAATATTGAACTTTATAAGTAATAGTTTGCAAAGTTGTATTCCCAGCCCTATCTTCTGCAAAAACCTTAAATTCCTTAGTTCCTACCGAGCTAGTATCTATATTTTCTCCAGCATTAATAATTCCTTGGCACTTATCTATGTCGGAATTTTCATCATTACATTGAAAGTCTGCTGTAACTGGCTGGTTTAATATTAAAACAGCATCTTTTATGGGAAAATTAATAGTAATTGTGGGTGAGGTATTATCATAATTTGCATCACCAGTTAAAATAGCGGAGTTATTCACTTGAGAATCAATAGTACCATTACCATCTGTATCAACTTGTAAAATCGGTGGTTCTGTTGAGTTAGTGTCAAAAACAGTTTCAGCTTTTGTTGTATTTGTTAAAGGTACTGATTTATATAGAATAGTTTTATCATTGATATCGTTTTTATAATCTCTGATTTTGAAATCAAAACTGCCATTATCTGTGACCTCAAATTCTAAGGTATAGATTCCGTCATCCGGTAAAAAGATAAACTTAGCATCATCTAAAGTATCATAGGAACTCTCTGGGATATCAACTTCAAAATCTCCGTTTGGTAAGGGACCCGTATGATTTCTCAACTGATCATAAGCATGGATATTGACTGGAGAATGAACTGAAAATTCATGACCGTCTAATTTATATGGTTCCAAAGATATTCCTGCTGATAAGAGATTACTATCACCCAGAATAGTTTTAACCATATCCATGGCAGGTCCATTAAAAACTAGCTGACTATGCTTTTGTTTGGTATAGTAAATTGTAGCATTGCCGTTCAAAAATAGATTTTTATGAGGATCGGATAAAGAGGCACTTAGTAAAGGTACTGTCTCGTCACCATTAATTTTTACCATATCCTTATAAGGAATTTTAATACCTGCGAAATCAATTCTATTTTTCTCTATAATTTGTCCTAAAGTATCAATACCTGATCCTACAATAATTGATACATCAACACCATTAGTATTTGGTAAATTATTATCCAGACCATGAAATGTTTCAGTGGGATCAAAAAGAGGAGTATTATAACCGAGATTTGTAAGTAATGTTTTAGTTTGGGCATAATTTAATGGTCCTGTTATCCCGTTAGTATCAATATCCCGTTCGTCGCGGAAAGGAAAAGAGTGTAATTCATCTTCACCAGAATAGAAATTAAAATATTTTTGAGATGGAGCTAATTCAAAACCACCGACCATATTTTGTAGTACATCTTTTATTTCAGAAGGAGCTAATGAAAGGCAAAATGGACCTGCTTCGAACCTTAAACAACCTCCATACATTAAATTCTTTAGAAAATCTACTGCCCCTAAATAAGGAGTACCTAAAGTAATTAATTTTCTGACCTTTTGGGCTTTTATTGGATCAGCTATATAGTTTCTGGCTACTAATCCTCCCATGGAATGGGCTACTAGATCAACTTTTTGACTGCCCGTTTGAGTTTTAATAGCTTCTATCTTTTGATCTAATAGTGGAGCAGTTAGAGAAACATCTTTTCTCCAGTCATAAGGGAAAACGAAAAAATTTTGATTTAGGGTATACCCATTGGTTGTAAAAAAATCTATTGTGGGATGATAAGCTCCGGCAAAAATATTATCTGTCAGTTCTAAATTTGCTTCACTGGTTTGTCCATCAGACTGTAATCTTAAGATATCAAAATAATCATCATTTCCAGGCATAATCGCTTCCCCTTCATTAACCCAAACTTTTTCTTCAGCAGGATAGGTATGAGTATAAGTACCTCCATGACCATCAGGAGCTGTCCAAAGATAGGTATCCTTAACTTTTAACTCTGACCCACCTATTCCTGGGATAAAAATAAGTGGAGTTTTGGAAGGGGTTGGGGTGGGGGTGGAAATAGGAGTGGGTGTTGGGGTAGGATCAGGGGCATTAGTGTTTGCAAGATAAAGTGAGGAGCTGCCGACAGATATACCGCAGACATCAAATAATTTTATATGTACTTGATTTATACCTGGTCTAAAATAATTTGTGATATCAGCTGGTGGCATATCACTTAGCGACCAGCAACCATTATTGTAATAATGAGTATATGTGCGAGTGATGTTATCAGGTCCTATGACAGTTATTCTTATGGCATCATCTACAATTGTGTTTCCTGTAGAATCATGTTTGCTACTTAATACAATGTTTCCTGACTGAAAATTTATACTTAAATCTGTTTCAAAAAATGTTATTCCATTATGATGCGGACGGTAACCTGGAATGCCTGTTGTTATAGTATAAGGAATAATTGTTGCACTGGCGAGTTGAGGAAAAAAGAGAAAAAGACAAATTACCAAAATAAATGCCTTTATTATTTTATCCACTTTTTTAGTATTATCGATATTATAATCTTAGTCAATGAAGGAGATTTTGTTAAAGAAAAAATATTAAGCAGTTTCTTTCCACTCTTTACTGATTTCAGGAAATTGATCTAATTTAGATTTAAATAATTCTTTGAGTCTTTTAATTCCTTCTGGAGTTTTTGCTTCAAATCTTAATACTAACATTGGAGTAGTGTTTGAAGCTCTGACTAGTCCCCATCCCCCTTCTGCATAAACTCTAGCCCCATCTACATCAACTACATTGTATCCTTCATCTTTAAATTGCTGAGTTATTTTTTTAATAATATCGTGTTTTACTTCATCAGGCGCATCAATATTTATCAGTGGTGTTGATAAATAATGTGGGAGTGTTGAAACTATTTCTGATAAAGGTTTATCTTGCTTGGATAAAAATTCTAGTACTTTAAGAGCAGCAAACATGGCATCATCAAATCCGTAATAATCAAATTCTTTGCCCAAAAAAACATGCCCACTCATCTCCCCGGTTAAAGAAATATTTTGCCGGTGCATCTCAGCTTTAATTAAAGAGTGACCTGTTTTGTACATGATAGGAACCCCTCCATGAGCTTTTATATCTTCAGGTAAACTTTCGGAAACCTTAACATCAAACATAATTTTTGCTCCAGGATGCTCCTCTAGGAATAATCTAGATAAAAAAATCAGCATTATATCGGCAGGTATAAGATGTCCTTTATTATCAACCATTCCCAGCCTATCTCCATCACCATCAAAAGCAAAACCAAAATCACATGTTTGAGATACTGTTTGTTCTCCTGTATCTTTCATCATGGCTGCATTTTCCGGATTAGGGGTGTAGTTTGGATAAGTAGGATCGATATTTGTATTGTGTTCTATAATTTCACAGCCGGCACGGCGGAGTAATTCTGGGGCGATAATTGCAGCTGTACCATTACCGGTATTAACAAGAATTTTAAATTTTTTGGTGAACTTTATTTTTGAGAGCAAATCTTTGATATAAATTTCACGGATGTCTTCTTTTTTAACAGTTCCCTGACCATTTTCAAAATCATCACTGATAATTAACTCGTAAATTTTTTGGATTTCTACCCCGGATAATGTTTTAGATAAATCGTCACTGATCTTTGCGCCATTCCAACCAACTGGATTGTGACTTGCTGTAATAACAGCTCCACCTCTTACATTAAAATGATGTTGTGCCCAATATCCCATTGGAGTGGTGGCAGTGCCAATATCGATAACGTTAATACCACACTGTGTAAAACCTTTAATAAATTGAACAGTAAAAGATTCAGAAGTAGCCCTAACATCATGCCCGACCACAGCCTCTAAAATATCTTTTCTGCGAAGGTAAGTACCAAATCCGCGACCAATAAAATACATAGATTTTTCATTTAGTTCATCATCAGTTTCGCGCCCCCGGAGGTCATATTCGCGAAACATAGTTTGTTTAATTTTCGGCATTTGTTTTAAAAGTTTTTATTATTCTAACATTTTTTACAAGTTATTTGGAAGTTTATTTGTAGGATATATACCTTGGCGTAAGATTTCTATTTTCCCCTCATCAATTTTTATTAAAGTTGAAGGGTTTGATATGAGCTCTCCTGTATCTTGATAAAAATCAATTTGACCCCCAAAATATTTTTTTGCCTCATTAATAGTTTTTGCATAAGGGTATCCTTCAATATTAGCACTGGGGGCAATTAATGGACCAATTTCTTGCAATAAACTTAATAATTCTGGATTGTTAGGAATTCTGAAAGCCAGCGAGTTAGTTCCCCGATGAAGATAGGCAAAATTGTTTGAGATAACAGGTAAAATTACACTAATGGGATTTGGCCAGATTTTTTGAAGAAAATCTGAAATAGACTTATCTATATTTATTCCAAAAAGTTTTAAATCTGCAAGATTGGATATTAAAATAATAAATGGTTTACTGGGTGATCTTTTGCGCAAGGTATAAACTCGTTCAACTGATTTTTGGTTTAGGGCTGATGTAACCAAACCATATTGGGTATCAGTTGGAAGCACTCCCACACCACCATTTTTTAAAATATTTATTAAGTTATTGTCAGGCATGAATTTATTATATATTAATACAAGATCATATTGTGTTAGTATTATTTTATGGATCAAAAATTCATTATTCCACTTGAAAGCGTTGGAATTGAAGATGTGCCTGAGGTTGGTGGGAAAAATGCTTCCTTGGGTGAGATGATTCAATATTTAGTGCCAAAAGGAGTTAATGTTCCCGGAGGTTATATTGTGACAGCTACAGCCTACCGTTATTTTCTTGAGTCAACACCTCTAAAGGAATTTATTAAAAAAACTCTTGATGGATTAAATACCTCCAATATGGAAGATTTATCTAAAAGGGCAAAATTAGTCCGGGATGAAATTGTCTCCACCCCTTTCCCAAAAGATTTGGAAGAAGGAATTGAGCAAGCACATCGTGAAGCAGAAAAAAAATATGGTAAAGGAGCTGATTTTGCCGTCCGTTCTTCTGCTACAGCAGAAGATCTTCCTGATGCTTCATTTGCCGGAGAACATGAAACCTACCTAAATATTAGAGGCGTTAGTGAAATTGTAAAGGCAGTCAGAAGATCAATGGCATCCCTTTTTACAGCCCGTGCAATTTCTTATAGAGTAGATAAAAAATTTGACCATTTTTCGATTGCTTTATCGGTTGGAGTGCAGAGAATGGTCAGATCTGATTTAGGCTGTTCCGGAGTGATGTTTACCCTTGATACTGAGTCTGGTTTTGCTGATGTGGTGATAATAGATGGATCTTGGGGGCTTGGTGAAATGATTGTACAGGGAGAAGTTACCCCGGATGAGTTTTTAGTATTTAAACCAACCATGGGTATAATCCAGAAAAAGCTGGGAGTTAAAAACCAAAAAATGATTTATTCAGACAATACCCCCACCAAAATTGTTTCCACCAATGAAAAAGAACGAGCATCATTTGTTCTATCTGATACCGAAATTTTAAAACTGGCTGCTTGGGGGAAAGAGGTAGAAAAACATTACTCGGCAAAGCACGGCAGATGGACACCGATGGATACTGAGTGGGCTAAAGACGGTAAAACAGGCGAGCTTTTTATGATACAAGCCAGACCAGAAACCATTCATGCCACCCGTGATTTTACTAAAGTAAAAGAATATATCAGAGAAGAAAAAGGGGAAGAAATTGTAAAGGGTGCTTCCGTGGGTGGGAAAATTGTCAGTGGCCATGCCCGGGTAATTTTAGATCCTACTGATATTAACAAATTTAAGGCTGGGGAAATATTAGTCACTGTAATGACAGATCCTGATTGGGAACCGATCATGAAAATTGCCGCAGGAATTGTAACTGATAAAGGAGGAAGGACCTCCCACGCTGCAATTGTTTCGCGGGAGCTTGGTATTCCTTGTATTGTGGGTTCGCTTGATGCCACCGAAAAAATAAAAACTGGGGATGAAGTTACAGTAGATACTTCCGGTTCAGACGGCATTGTTTTTGCCGGAGCATTAAAGTTTAGAGTTGTAGAACACGACACTAAGACTTTGCCAAAAACTAAAACACACATTATGATGAATATTGCCACTCCTGATACAGCTTTTGAAAAATCTTTTTTACCAAATTCCGGAGTAGGGCTTGCCCGGGAAGAATTTATTATTGCCTCTATTGGAATACACCCGAATGCGTTATTGAATTATCATAAATTATCTGCCTCACTAAAACGGAAAATTGATGATAAAACTTTCGGTTATCCTGACAAGGTTAAATTTTATGTAGACCAGTTATCTTATGGAATCGGCAAAATCGCTGCCGCTTTTTATCCAAAACCGGTTATCGTCCGTTTTTCTGATTTTAAAACTAATGAATATAGGACTCTCTTGGGAGGAGAAGAATATGAACCGGTCGAAGAAAACCCGATGATTGGTTGGCGGGGCGCTTCCCGTTATTATCATCCGGATTTTACCAAAGCTTTTGAGCTAGAAGTAATTGCTATGAAAAAAGTCAGAGAAGAGATGGGTTTAACAAATTGCATGGCAATGATTCCGTTTTGTAGAACACCGGAAGAAGGAAAAAAGGTTGTTGATTTGATGGAAAAATATGGACTCAAAAAATCTTCTGATTTTAAAATTTATGTAATGTGTGAAATTCCTGCCAATATTATTTTGGCTGATGAATTTTTGGAAATTTTTGATGGTATGTCGATTGGATCAAATGATTTAACACAGTTAACTTTAGGAATAGACCGCGATGGAAATGAGATGATTAAAAGTATTAGCAACGAAAAAGATGAAGCAGTAAAAAAACTTATTTCTGAAGTTATCAAGAAATGTAAAGCCAAAAATAGATACATTGGTATTTGTGGACAGGGTCCAAGTGATTATCCGGACTTTGCTCAATTTTTAGTTAAAGAGGGGATTGAAAGTATGTCTTTAAATCCTGATTCTGTTATCAATACCATTATTAAAGTCCACGAACAAGAGCAGAAGAACTAATGCGGATTGATGATATTTCTCTAAAAATTATTCCAGATTCCCGTGGGAAAGATACTTTAGAAGTAGAAATGAAATCTGGGAATTTTATTGTTACTGCTTCTGTTCCTTCCGGTAAAAGTACAGGAGTAAATGAAGTCTTTGTACTAGAGCCTCAAAAAGCCATAGTAAAATTTACAGAAATTAAACCTCAGCTTTTAGGAAAAGATTTTAACTCACTGGAGAAATTTGATAATTTGATGCTTGGTTTAGATGGAACTTCAGGAAAAAATAATTTAGGAGGTAATTTAATGCTTGCCCTAAGTATTGGTTTTACTAAACTTTTAGCTAGATCTCAAAACCTGGAAATTTATGAGTTAATATCCCACACCTGCCTGCCGGCAGGCAGGGTCGGGGGTGGAACAAAAAATACAAAATTACCTTTATGTTTTTTTAATGTCATAAATGGGGGGCTGCATGCCAAAAATTCTCTACCTTTTCAGGAATATATGTTTGTGCCACAGTATAATTTGCCCTCGGAAAATTTAAATTCAGTGATGTTATTATTAAAAACTTTAGGAGATAAGATTCAAGTGAGTTATGAACATTTAAGAATGGGGGATGAGGGGGGGTATGAAGTGCCGGAAAAAGATCCGGAAATAGGATTGCAAATTTTAACTGAAGTAATGCAAGCAAGCGGACGAATGAATGGAAAACTAAGTTTAGATGTTGCTGCCTCCTCTTTTTTCAAGGATAGTCTATATTTAGTTGGAGAAAAAGTATATACCAAAGATCAACTCTTGGATTTGTACCAAATACTAAATACAAAATACCAGATACTTTCTATTGAAGACCCCTTTAATGAAGAAGATTGGGAAGGCTTTTCAAACTTCCAATCCCGGATTGGAAACTCAGTTTGGGTTGTAGGGGATGATCTTACAACTACGAATGTTACAAGAATTAAAAAAGCTCATGAGCTAAAGGCTATAAATGCTGTTATCATAAAACCTAATCAAATTGGGACTGTTACGGAAACTATCAAAGCAGTGGAGATGGCTAAAAGTTATGGTTGGAAAATTATTGTTTCTCACAGGTCAGGTGAGACTATGGATACTTTTATTGCAGATTTAGCAGTAGGGGTGGGGGCAGATGGGTTAAAAAGCGGTTGTCCATTACAAAAGGAAAGATTAGTTAAATACCAGAGATTGGTAGGAATAGAAAAACTTTTAAATTAAACGCTCTTTTGCTTCTTTTGGTGTTAGAATTTTAATTATAATTCCCATTTGCACTAAAACATAATCACCAATTTTAATTTTTTCATCCCCAGCTAGGGCTTGACGTACCTCACCTGGGTACTGAATCTCTACTTTTTTGCCTGAAATATTTTTTATCTTACCTGCAATTGCCAAGCACATGTTATGATTATACCAGTATGGAAGAAAAGAAAAAAATGATGGTAGGTTGGTTTTCTTTTACCTGCTCTGAGGACAGTACTATTCTTTTTACTGAACTTCTAAATGATCATTTTGATGAATGGCGGGACAAGGTAGAGTTTAGATATTTAAGAGCTTTAAAAACAAATAATTCGATTAAAGATTTAGATGTGGCTTTTATTGAAGGGGCTATTTCTTCTGAGGCTCAGGCTATAGAAGCCCAAAAAATTAGAGATAATACTAAATATGTTGTGGCTATCGGGGCGTGTGCTTGTACAGGGATGCCATCTGCTTCCCGGAATAATTTTCACAGCACTGAAATTAATTATAAAATTGCCTGGTACATGAGTCATTTTGACTATAGTGCAAAAGTCAAAAAATTGGCTGACGTGATAAAAGTTGATGATGAGGTTCCTGGCTGTCCGATGGATATCCCAACATTCTTAGAGTTACTTGGTAAATATTTAAAAGTATTTAATATAACTTAAGATGCATAGCGGTCATATCACCATCGATAATATTACCAAGATTGAAGGCACAGCTGGATTAACAGTGACAATCGATGATGATCAAGTTACTGATTTGAAATTCATGATTAAAGACTACCGCCGTTTTTATATAGAAGCAGTAAGAGGGAAGCCGGCGATTGCAGCTCCTTCTTTTTTATCCAGAATTTGTGGAACTTGTTCTATTGCCCATCTTTTTGCTGCTATTGAAGCGATTGAAAAATCACAAGGAATTCAAGTTTCTGAACAAACAAGGCTACTCCGGCGGTTAGCCTATGACGGATTGATGATCCGTGACCATGCGCTGCATCTTTATTTTTTTGTTCTGCCTGATGTTTTAAGTATTGATTCGATTTTAGATATTCCTGATGATCCATTAAACCCGGGACATATTCTACTCCATGACTCTTTTGATATTAAGAAGCTTGGTTCTGATATCACAGAGGTAATAATTGGAGCAGCCATACACGCACCACTGCCAACTGTAGGTGGTTTTTTGAAATTACCTGATCCTTTGAGGTTTCCTGAACTAATTTCACGGTTAGAGATAATCAGGTCACAAGTTATCCGAGGTATTAAGACATTTTTTGAGTATCCGGCAAAATTAATCCGTGATAGTGATTATCTGTGTCTCCGCAATGATAAAAGTTTTGATTTTTTACAAGGTGAGATTATCAATTCTGATGGGAGACGAATTCCGGAAGAAAAATTCCATGATTTTTTAAAAAGTGTGATTATTCCCTATTCTCAAGCTGAGGGTTATATTTTTTCCGATACACATGACGATTATTTGGTGGGTTCCTTAGCCAGACTTAATTTTAATCATGATTTATTGCATCCACGAACTATCAAAGATATTGCGCCGTACCTCTCGGTTTTTCCATCTAATAATATTTATCATAATAATTTAGCTCAAGCGATAGAAATTTTGCAATGTGTTGATGATGCTATCCAAATCCTTAAATTTATTGAAATTAAAGACGAGCAACCCATCAAAAAACCATTTCAGGCAGGTTTAGGAATGGGAGTAGTAGAAGCTCCCCGGGGAACACTTTATCATATGGTAAAAGTTAATGACCAAGGAATAATTATTGATTATGATGTAATTGTCCCCACTTCTCAAAATCAGATTAATATTGCTAATGATCTAAAAAAATACTTTGCTCTGAATTTACAAAAAGATGAAAATATTTTAAAGTTAGAAGCAGAAAAAATTATTAGGGCTTATGATCCTTGCATGTCTTGTGCCACTAATTTTTTGAAAATAGATTGGATTCGTAAATAATCAATATTGCCTGTTGGCGGCAAACCGATAAGAGTTATTTTGCCCAATTTTCCTAACTTTTTTAGATATTTAATTTGAAAACTTAGATCAAAATCATGAACAGAATTTCTGGGTGGTAGAACTAATTTTTCAATATCTTGATCTTCAATAAGACTAACTTTATTTATTCCTAATACTGTATCCAAGATTACCACATGTTGTTTTTCTGTGAAAGGTAGGTCCTCATTCGGCTTAACAATGATAAATTGTATATCTGAAGTTTTTTCTTTTAATTTCTGGAGTACCTTAAAAACCAGATTATCTTCTGCTACATCTTCATTGCCAAACACATAAACTTTCATTAGAATTAATTCTACCATGACGGATATCAAAGCTTTGCAGTTGTTATCTAGATTTTCCCTCCCCCCAAACTCACTAGGATATTGTGGAAAAAATAGTGCTGCAGAAAAATTTAAAAGTTGTATTATTTCTGGTAACTGCCTGGGAGTTAAGGAAGAGATAGATAAATTTCTGGTGCTTTTTCCATATCTTAAAACAATAGCTAAAATTACTAATCTGTCAACTTTAGATTATAAAGTAATTGAAAGTTTTTGGTTAGGTAACAGTTTATTAAAAAAAGCTACATCAAAAGATTATCCTCTGCTGTTAGAAAATTTCTCAACACAAGGTATTCCGAAATGGTTAATAGAAGAATTAAAACAAAGGCCCCCACAAAAATTTATTCCTCATCATCTATTTCAAGTTCTGCACGTTGGAGTGGGAAGAGCCAGTAATGGAGTTGTCCCTTTCAATCTGGAGTCTATCAACAATTGTATGATCCGTTGGGGAAATGTAAAAAAACTTGGCAAGAATAATATTTTAGTGGAGCTAAATTCTTTAGAAAAAAGTGGTAAAAGTTACAACTTAATAAAGTTAGAAGAAAAAATACCAATTAATAAGGAGTTAATTCCTGAAATAAAAATTGGTAATACAGTAGCTGTACACTGGAAACAAGTAATAAAAATTTTAGATAAAACTGAGGAAAAAAATCTACACTTCTGGACAAAAGAAGTTTTAGACGTTGTTTCTTAACAATATTTTCAACCACTGGTCGAGAATAGCTTCTAACTTCATGATTGATATCTTGATTGATTTGTATAACTATAATAAATCTAGGTATAATTAAATACATGAATATTGTGATTGAGTCTGAAAGACTGATGCTTGCACCAATTACCAGAGAATTTGCCGAGCAAATCTTCAGGGAATTTACAGAAAATATAACTACATACATGTATCCTAAATCTCCTAGTAAAATTAAAGAAACTTATGAATTTATCGATAAGGCTATCAAAAATATGGAGGAGAACAAAGAATTACAAATGGTGGTTCTTGATAAATCTACTAAGGAATTTTTGGGATGTGTTGGATTACATAGTATCAATACAAAAACACCAGAGCTGGGTATTTGGATTAAGAAAGGGGCTCATGGTAAAAAATATGGGAGGGAAGCCGTTGCTACTATAGCTGATTGGGCAAAAAATAATTTGACATTTAAATACCTAAAATATCCTGTTGATAAAAACAATATTACCAGTCGTAAGATCCCTGAGTTTTTAGGAGGAGTTATTGAGGCAGAATATAAACAAACTACTCCTTATGGAAAACAGTTAGATGAGGTTGAGTATAGGATATATAAATAATATAAATAAAAAATTATTTTACTAACACAATTGTTGGATTTTGACCCAATAAGCCTATCTTAAAAGTTTTAATATCAGGATTTTGTTTATACTTTTTAACAAATTTTATAAAAAGCTCAGGATTTGAAATTAGAACACATATAATTCCATCAGGTTTTAGAATCCTTATATATTCACTAATTGTCCCCTCGTAAAGCTTAATGATACTTTGGATTTCTATCTGTTTACCCCAAGGAAGATTGGAAACTGCAGCATCAAATTGCTGGTTAGACCACTTAGTTGATGTAGCATTTAGATGTTTAACTTTTTCTTCTCTATCATATCCCAGGTTAGCTAAATTTTTTCTGGTAATAATTACACTTTTTGGATCAATATCTCCACCACAAACTTGATTTCCCATTAATAAACTTTCAGCAAGTACTGTCCCGCTACCACAAAAATTGTCTACTATTTTTAAATTTATCTTTCCATCAGTTGCAAGATAAACCATGGCAGCTGCGATGGTTGGTTTAAGAGAGCCTTCTTTGGAAATAGTTTTATATAATCTGTGCTGCAAGCTTTCTTTAGTTAATCTCACTGATATATAAACGATGTTTCTATCTATAAATATTCTGATGTCTAAGTTTGTATGATCTAATTCTGTAAAACTCCAATTATATTTTTTATAAATACTTTTAGAAAGTATTTTAACTAAATCTGATGCAACAAAATTTTTAACTCCCACAATACCTGTAGTAATAGAAAAATTATTAGAAGCAATTTCCCTATATTGATCAAGCTCTTTTTTGATCTTATTAAAATCAATTTTATCTATTTCTAAGATGAGTTTATCTAAAGTCTCAACAGTAGGAATAGCTTGAATAATTAGTCCTAAATCGTCAACGGTTCTAAGTTCTGTAAGCTTCTCAAAAGTGGCATTACTTTCAAAGATTATTCTTTTATCCCCAACTTCAATAATTTGGGCGTCAAAGATTTTTGAACTTATTTCTTTTTCAGAAACAAATTCTAAACCCTTAGTTGTATAGGCAATAAATTTCATACAAGAGGAATTCTACCAAAAAAAGTTAGGTTAGAGTTATAGCAAACTATGTTTATTCTAAAACTGCCTTTGGGGTTAAGAGAGGGTGTTTTTTGATAGAAAAATATATTAATGTGCCTCCTAAAATTATTAGTAATGCTTGTAGCCCCATCTCCATGGACCAGACTTTGGTAATAAATATAGCTGATAATAAATTGGTGATGAGCGTTGAGGTAACTAAGACTGATGTAACTATAATAGCTGGGGCAAGTTTTAAAGCTCGGTACCAAATGCTAACATACCCTAGCAGTAAAATTGCTGATAGAATAATCCACAACCATTGAGTCTGATTAAAAAGTATTATCTGACCAAATCCTGAGGGGTTACTAAAGAGCATGATAAATATCAAGATTAATGATCCAAAACCCATTCTGGCTGAAGTAACTAAATCGCTATCAACTATACTTAACACTTTTTTGGCAATAACATTTTCTACTGCCCATAAAATTGTAGCCAGTAAAATTAACAGTTCCCCTGATGAAAATTTGAATCCTGTAAAGCCACCAATAAAAAGATTGCCACTAAAAAGTAAAATTATTGCTAAAAGCTGTAATTTTGATAATTTTTCTTTCAGTAATGGAAGCGCTAAAATTATTACCCAAAACACAAGCGTTTTTTGAATAATAGCAGCATTAATAGCTGGAATTTGTGATAAGCCTGTAAAAAATAGATAAAAAGGAAGAGATCCTCCGATAATACCAATTAAAAATAATTTGATAATTTGAGATTTATTCAATTTTTTTATCAACTTCCATTTTCCAGAAATTAAAATAAAACTAAGAATAAAAATTCCTACTAAAACATTTTTAGTAGTAGTAAAAATAAGAGGATTTTTTACAGCTTCAACAGCAAATTTATTTAAAAATATTGATATTCCTGAAATAAAGGCTGTAATGAGAGCTAAATAAAAACCTTTTTGGAGACTTGATGACATTTAATTTTTAAACAGGCCAAACTTGTTTTCCGGTCTCGGTATCAATCACAATAATTGCTTGTGTCGGACAAGCCTGGGCTGCTAATAATACATTTTCAGGAGTTTCAGTAGATCCTTCTTTAATGATGGCTTTTTTCTCCGGATCCAGTTCAAAAGTGACAGGGGATACGCCAACGCAAGTGGCTGCCCCGATACAAATATTTCTTACAACTTTAATCTTATATTTCCCAATTTGAACTTCTTTATCCTGATTATCCATTATTTTTTATGAAGATGCTGATAAATAATATCTTTTGTTTTAAAAGGGTCATCAACCCATTCTAATTCCATTTCCTCTTCTCCCTCAGGTGTATTCCCAGCAGAATCTAATGTAATTGTTCCAGTGTGAAGAAGTATTCTACCTAAAATTCCTTGTTCAACATGTACATCAGTTATCTTGGAATAAGAGAGGCTTTGAGTGGATTGACCTATCAAACCTCTCTTAATAATTACCCTTTGATCAGTCACAATATATTTAATAGTAATTAAACGATAAATAGCTCTGAATATAAAATATAATCCCGCAATGACAATGAGTAGAACAAAACCCCAAACTAGTTCCCAGATAAATTGGGCTTTGGAATAATTCATAACTTCAACAACCTTTTCACCAGGTGCCAAAAACTTTTCTAACGACTTATCCATTATTATTATTGTATCATAGATATTTTTCAAATAACTCTTCTAAATCTCTATCTACAGAATTTTTTATTAAAGGTTTTTCTTTGAGCTGCGGAAGCTCCGATTCATAAGATAGTTTATTTTCCTTATAAAATATACCTAAGGGAATTTGTTTTAATCCCCATTCCAGAGATTTTTTGAATGCTTCTACTTTATCTGCCGGATTATATTTTTCATCAAGCTCATAACAATTTTCTTGAAAAAATTGATGAGAGTACTCTTTATTAAATGTCTGACATGGTTGCAAGACATCAATGATAGAAATACCCTGGTGTTCATTTGCTTTAATTATCAGCTCAGTTAGATTCGGAATATCTCCAGTATATCCACGGGCTACAAAAGTTGCTCCTGCTGCAATAGCCAAAGCTAACGGATTAATTGGATAATCTAAATTACCACCCGGAGTTGATTTGGTTTTAAAGCCAAGTGGAGAAGTAGGAGAAGTTTGACCAACAGTGAGTCCGTAAGCTGCGTTATCATGCAAGATAACAGTTATATTGTGATTGCGTCTACAAGCGTGAATAAAATGATTACCTCCTTCTGCCAGTGAGTCTCCATCACCTGTGAAAACAAAAACATTTAAGCGATGGTTGGCTATTTTTATGCCAGTTGCTACCGGAATTGGGCGACCATGTAACCCTTCGACCGATGTTATTTTTGTATAATTTACAATATGCCCATGGCATCCAATTCCGGCAACTAAACAGGTATTAGTGTTATCCCAACCTTGTTTTACAGCAGCATTTTTAAAGGCTCCCCAAATCCCAAAATCTCCACAACCTGGACACCAGGTGGGAGAGCAGGGAGTAATTAAATCTTGTAAGTTACTCATTTTAATATATAACTAATTTTTTCCATTATTTCTTCAGGATAAATAGGACGTCCATCGTATTTCAATAGTTTATCAGAAATTTCGAGACCTGTTTTTTCTTTGATAAGTGAAGCTAATTGTCCGGTATAGTTGCATTCAATATTCAAAATATGTTCAGCTTTACTTAAGATTTCTGTAACTTCTGTTGCAGGAAAAGGACTTAGGTGTGTCAGGTGCAGGAAATTAACTTTTCCTGTAAAACCTTCCATTGCTTGTAAAATACTACCTTTATTACTTCCCCAGGAAACAATAGTAAGCTTTGCTTCAGGAGGACCAAATAACTGTTGGGTTGGTAATTCTTTTGCGTATGATTCAAGTTTGCTCATCCTTTTTTCCATGGAAGCTTTTCTATCAGCAATACTTTCTGATGAATAGCCTGTGGAGTCATGTTCATCTGAGTTGGCAATAAAGAAATTTCCTGTTCCCGGAATGGTTCTGACAGATATTCCATCATTTGAGGAAGCAAAACGATGATAATCGGTAACTCTCTCCGTTGTAAATTTCCCCCGGGAGTATTTATATGATGAAATATTAAAAATTGGGAGACTTAGGTCTCCCTCGCAAATATTTTTGTCGACTAATAAAATTACCGGAGTCTGATATTTATCTGCTAAATTAAATGCTTCCATAGTAAGGTCGAAAGCTTCTTTAGCGTTTCCAGCTGCTAAAACGATTCTTGGAAAATCTCCCTGATGAGCACTTAGGACAAATTTTAAATCTCCCTGCTCGTTCCAAGTAGGTACACCTGTTGCCGGTCCCGGTCTCATCCCTTCAATAATGACCAG
>CAZDEH010000005.1:46020-60302 GCA_964504665.1 uncultured Gammaproteobacteria bacterium
GTTTCCGTATTTGCGGCAAGTCCGTAACCCTCACTCATCAGACAGAAACCCCCACCTGATGTGGCAACCATTGATCTGGCTCCGGCAAATGATGCACCAATGGCCATATTAATTGCAGCAATTTCATCTTCCGGTTGTTTGTAAATAAATCCATATTCTTCCTGATGTTCCGCTAAAACAGTTAGAATATTAGAAGTAGGGGTCATGGGATAAATTGCCGCAAATTGTAAACCGGCAGCAATTGCGCCTAAAGCAATTGCCTCATTTCCGTTGACAATCATTTTTTGTTCCGTTTCTGCTAAAGGATTTAAAATAGAGAGAATTTTATCTTTAAAATTTTTCTGGGCAAAATCAAAACCAGCCTGAGCTACTTTTATGTTTGTTTGAGCAATTTCCTGATTTGAAAATTCTTCATTAATTAAGTTATGCAGAATTTCCAAATTTCCACCTAAGATAGCTATAGTTGATCCAAGAGCAACAGTATTGGTCATAATTTTATTACCGCCTATTGTTGCAACTATTTCAGATAAAGGCACAGGAAAAAGATTAACCTCAGGTGGTATTTTTGCAGTATCAAGTCCATCTGAACCATCAAAAAGAACACTTGAACCAGGAGCAAGTTCTTGTATATGTCTATCGATGGTGTCTTGATTTAAGGCAATCAATAAATTTATATTTTGTTGAGGAGACAGGACTGCATCTTTAGATATACATATTTGCATTATGTTGTGACCACCGCGGATTAAAGATGGATATTCAGTATAAGTGAAAATATTATAGCCTGAACGGGTAGCAACTTTTCCAAGCATCAAACCGGCTGATTTGATGCCTTGTCCGGCCTGACCTCCAATGCTAATAGTTAAAATTTGCATTTTAGGAATAGAATTTATCATAATATAGCTTTTCTGTATAGATATGGTCTTTTGGCACGTTCCGTGAAAGTAAAATATTGCTAGCCTCAGTAATCATCTGTTGATTACCGCAAAGGTAGGCAGAACAGTCGCTCCCATCAGCAAGATCATGTTCTAAAAGTTTAGTGATAAAACCTGTATATCCCTGCCAGCTGTTATCAGGTTTCCAAACGGCAATTTTATATTTAAAATTTGGAAAATCTAAAGCAAGTTTTTGCAGGTAATCATCCCAGAATAAATCATATGGGTAACTTAAGCCAAAATAAAGATTGATCGGGAGTGTGGTGTGGTGTTCTCTTAAGGCTGATTCTAGATGTGATCTTATGGGGGCCATGCCGGAACCGGTTCCTAAAAAGAGTAAACGCTCTGCCTTGTCTTCTAAATTTAGTATGAATGTTCCAAAAGGACCTAAAAATGTTATTTTTTCATTTACTTTTAAATTCTCAAAAAATATTGAGCCTAAACCACCCGGTTTAACATCAACCAGAAGACTAAATATATTTCTCCTGGGATTTTTTACAATAGAATAAGCATTAAAACGGTTTTCAGCTACCTTCACAGTTACATATTGACCAGGTTTGAATAATAAAGGTTCTTTTGTTTCAAAGTCTAAAAAATGATAAGTACTAGCAATGATGACATGGTTTGAAACTTTAGCCGTTTGAAATTTTGGTGTAGTTATTAGTTCTTCTTTTTTTTTGGCAGAGAGCAATATTTTTGGATCTACTGCCCAGACATTTTCATGGGTCACAATGACCGGGTTAATTTCAATATCGGAAATTTCAGGGATACTGGTGGTTAGTTTACTTAACAAAAGCATGATGTTAGAAAGTTTTTCTAAAGGGTAAGGAAAATCTCCCCGGTAGCCTTTTAGAATTAATGATATTTTAGATTTTTCTATAAGTTGTTTTGACTGGAGCAAATTTATAGGTAAAAGATGAATATTCCGGTCAGCTATTAGTTCTGCCATCGTTCCTCCTGCTCCAAATAGCAGTACTGGACCAAAAGTTGGATCATGTTTGATACCGATGATAACTTCAATGCCACCGATTATTTGTTTTTGGATCTGAATATCAACATTTTTTTGGTCCTCTGGATTTAACTTGGCAATATTTTGTTTTAAACTGTTCCAAGAGTTATGAAGATCTTCTGGATTTTGGATATTTGTGAGCACTCCTCCGATATCTTTTTTATGTAATAGGTTGGGTGAGGAAATTTTTAAGACAACAGGCCATCCTATTTGATCAGCAAAAGTTACAGCTTCTTCTATGGTGGAGGCTATTATAGTTGGAGGCGTTGGAATTCCGACAAGAGATACAATTTGGTTTGCTTGTTGATTATCCAGAGCCGGTTGATTTTTGGCGAGTGATTCACTCACAATTTCTTTAACTTGTGGTAAATTTTCTTGAGTATTAAATTCCTGTTCTGTTGTCACAGCTTCTTGAGTCATTAGCCACCTCTTATAACGCCACATCTCTCCCACGATAGAAACCGCTCTTTCCGGAAACCCGAAGGCCGGAATTTTATTAACAATTAGAATACGTTTTCCCTCTGTAACCATACTCCCACCAATAAAAGAACAAAAAATTGGTTTTTGATATTTTTTTGATAAATTCCCAATTGCCTCAGCAGTTTCCTTGACCTGTGTCATGATCTGAGGAGTAAGAATAATTATTAATGCGTCAACATCATTCCCTTGCAGAACAATTTCTATAGTTTCTGCAAATCTGTCTGCTAACGCATCACCCAGTACATCAATAGGATTATGGATGCTGGCTGACTTTGGTAAAACTTGCGATAATTTTTCCCGAGTTTCGTCACTAAATTCAATTAACTGTAACTCTGCCTCATCTATGGCATCAGTGGCAAGTACCCCAGGTCCTCCGGCGTTAGAAATGATAGCGACTTTTGGTCCCAAAGGTATATTTTCAAAAGAAAAAGCCTGTGACAGATCAAAAAAGTCTTCCAAAGTTTCTGCGCGGATTATGCCTGCTTCTTTTAGAGCCTCTTCTAAGATATTATCTGCACCTGCAATTGCACCGGTGTGTGAGTGCATGGCCTCTGCAGCAGCCTTTGTTTTACCTGGTTTTAAAATAAAAATTGGATCTGTTTTTGAAATTCGTTTGGTAATTTCTAAAAATTTCGGTCCATCGGAGATTGATTCAAGATACATGCCAATTGGATGGGTACTCGATAAACCTTCTATTTGTTGGTTTTGGGTTGGATCCATAGATAGAGTTTCAAAATATTCCAGAGCATCATTTTCATTCACATCAGCTTTATTTCCCAGTGTGATAAACTCACTGAATCCGATTCCTGTGGTTTTAAACCAATCAAAAAGACTGGCAGCTATCGCCCCGGATTGAGAAATAAAACGCAAATTTCCTGGCTGATTAACTAACTCTCCAAAAGTGGCGTTGATTGGGCATGAATTATTGATAAATCCTAAACAGTTTGGGCCCAGTAAATTAATCCCGAATTTTTTGGCAATCTCTGTAAGGTCATTTTCCATCTTTAATCCTTCTGCTCCTGCTTCTTTAAAACCGGCGGCAACAGTTATCACATTTTTTACTCCTTTTTCTCCTATCTGGGTTAAAGCTTCAATATTTTTAGCTGCAGGAATAGCAATGATTGCCAAATCAGGGATCTCCGGAACGCTGGTAATATCTTTAAAACATTTGAGTCCTTGAACTGTTTCGCAGTTTGGATTTACAGGATAAATATTACCTGAAAACCTAGAATTTATGATATTTTGAAGGAGAATTGTTCCGACTTTATTTGGAGTGTCTGATGCACCAATTATTGCTACAGATTTAGGACAGAAAAGAGCAGATAAGTTTTTGGGCATAAATTTAGTTTAGCTGATTTAGATATTTTTAATCAAGTGAAGATTATCTAATCTCGTAGCTTAAAGTAACATTAATTTTAATTTCCGATGAACCCGGTTCAACTTGAGTAGGAGAAGCAATTTTTGCATCTAACTGTACCCCGTTGGTATAGAGGGGTTTTGGATATGCATTAAAATCCTCCTGATAATTAACCATTCTACCTAAAGAAAATCCGGCTATTTTGGCAGCGGACTGGGCTTTCTGTTTAGCATCTGCTACTGCTTTTTGCCTGGCTTCATTTTCTGCTTTGCTTTTATCATCAACATCAAATTGAATATTACTAACCTGGTTAGCTCCACTACCCGTAGCAGCATCAATCACCTCATTGACCTTATCTATATTTCTTACTTTGATTGTTAAGGTGGCATTTGCCCGATACCCGATAATTTTTTGAACATTTTCTTTATAATCATAAGTTGGATAAATACTGTAATTAATAGTTTTTACATCTTTTTCCTCCACCCCTAAAGCTTTGACTGATGAGGCAATTTTACTGGCAACAGTGTTGATTTGTTCCTTCGTAGCTTTGACAGTAGGGGCAGAACTTTCAATTCCAGCATTAATAGTAGCTATATCCGGTTTAATAAGAACAGTTCCTTCACCGGTGACATTAAAAGTATCAGTTTTATTAGTGTTAATGTTATTAATTTGGAAGGGGATAGGACCAACTATTTTAGTATAGATAAAAAGCAGCAAGAAAAAAGAAGTTAGGGTTACAATAATAACAGCCAAAGTGTTTTTCATATTATGATTATAACATTTTCTGTCGACAAAGTTTTGTGGTTTAATTGTATTAATAGGGGGTGAGAAAAATGAAGTTAGACCAAAATAAAACAGCTCTAAGTCTTGGAGTATTTGCGGGCTTAATGCATGCTGTATGGGCAGCGATTGTTTGGTTGGGGCTTGCTCAAACATGGATGGATTGGATTTACGGTTTACATTTCCTAAATAATCCCTTCAATGTTTTGAGTTTTGATCTGGTGACAGCGGTGATATTAATCGTGGTCACGTTTGTTACAGGGTATCTAATGGGTTGGTTTTTTGCTTATATTTGGAATATGTTATTAAGCAAAAAATAAAAGGAAGGCTTACCTGCCGTAACTTCTTCTTTTTTGAGGATCTTTTAGAAAATCATAGGCTGTATTGACAGCTTTCATAGCTTCGGTATTGCCACCGGTATCTGGGTGGTGAACTAGAGAATAAGCACGGTGTAGGGATGTTAATAATTTTTCTAATTTATCAGGTGATAAAGTTTTTATTAGCCTGGGATCAAGTCCTAAAGCTTTGCAGTATCCCTTAGGATCTAATAGATCTCGAGTTTCAGCTGGAGCTGTTGCAGGTGGACGATTTCTTAATCGTGCATTTTCAGCTTTTAACATAGTGTTGTGTAATTCTAATGTTGGTATTCTTACTCTGGCTTCATTCAAAGCTTCTGCTTGCTTTTCGACTATTGCTTCTACCAGTTTAAGATTTGAGGATATTTTATCAAGAGCTTTTTTTATAAGATCCCGTTCAGTTGTCAAAGCTTTATTTCCAGCAGCTAATCGACGGTTTTTTTCTACTAACTCATCTTTTTCTTTCTGTAGTCTTTCTATCTGATTGTCAGGAGTAGCAGAAGGAATAGACTGTTCTTTTATATCAACATCAGGTAGCCTTATTTTTCTTAATGAATTTTCTGAATAGAAGAGGGAGGAGATGGGAATTTTGGTTCTTCGTGAACTTGTTACCTCATTAAGTGCAGAATGATATAAGGCATCACTTATTGAGTGATCGTTTATGATAGGGATAGTCTCTCTTAATTGATCAGATTGAGGTTTTTCACCAGGTTTTCCATTATCTCTATCCATGTTAATAGTATACTATAAAATGTGGTCATGTGTCAAACTATAGGGTTATTTCTGACTTGGTCGGAGGAGAAAAAATTTAGCTTTCCAAACCCGGTTTGTAGCCTCGCATATAAGTTTCAGTCGACCTTTATCGAAAAATCCGAACTTGCTTTAAGTCGCTTAGAAGACAACAAAACACCCTAGTTTAATCTTTTTGTTTTATGAAGATCAGAATGGTAGAATACAACTCTACGGGGTGTAGGTCATCGGTAGACCGCCGCGATGGGGTCGCGGATGTAGCAAGTTCAATTCTTGTCACCCCGACTGTTGACATTTGGGTTAATTTCGGGTAATACTGAATTAATGTCATTTAGTTTTGTAACCTGCTCATACTGCAAAAAAATCTACCTAAAAGACAAGAGATACATTAACGAGAATATAAAACTTGGAAATAACTTCTACTGTTCCTCCAAATGTCAGTATTCTTTTAAAAATAAAAAGAAAGAATTTATTTGTGAGAATTTAAGCTGCAATAAAAAATTTAAAAGACAACCCAGCGATATATCACTTCATAATTATTGTTCCAGATCTTGTGCAATAGCTATAAATAACGTGAAATTTCCTAAAAAGATAGCAATGACCCGGAAATGTGTTTCTTGCGACAAAACCTTATTGATTTACAGAAAATATTGTTCCGTTGAATGTAAGTCTAATGCCTTAACAATCGGGAGACAAGAGGTAATTGATTGTATTAGGAAATTTTATCAGGAGTATAAACGTATTCCTGTTAAGCTGGAGATGTGGGGAATTTATAAACCAGCTAGAAAATATTTTGGAACATGGAATAAAGCAATCGAAGTTGCAGGATTTAGACCTAACCCTGTGATGTTTGCCAGAAAACAAGTAGCTAAGGATGGGCATATTTGTGATTCTTTAGCAGAAAAGATAGTAGATGATTATTTCTATGAAAAAGGAATAAATCACGAAAGGAATATTCCTTATCCGGAAGGTGGATACACTGCAGATTTTAAAATTGGAAATAATTTAATTGAGTATTTTGGTTTGGTAGGAAATCATAAAAGATATGATGAATTAAGAACTACCAAAAAGAGGATAATAAAAAAGCATAAGATAAATTTGATAGAAATTTATCCAAAAGATTTATATTCGAAAGATGGTTTAGAAAAATTTTTAACTAAAAATATTAGTGGTATTTTAACATTTATTTTGGGTATAATTCCATTTAATGATAGTTGCTGTGGGTTCTTTAAATCCTACTAAGATAGATCCTGTTTCTGAAATTTTTTCTCATCATTTTAAGAATGTAAAAATAAAAGGTGTTTCTGTTCCATCCGGTGTTGCAGACCAACCGCTCCGTGATGATGAGATGTATGAAGGAGCATTAAATAGAGCGACGCAAGCTCTTAAAAAAGTAAAAGGCGCAAAATATGGGGTGGGTATTGAAGGGGGACTACATCAACATAGTTATGGGTGGCTTGAAAGATCTTTGGTTGTAATTGTTGATAAAAAAGGAGCAGTTGGAGTCGGAGCATCAGGTGGATTAGTCCTACCAGATATTGTAATTGAAAAAATACAACAAGGTCAGAATCTAGAACAAGCAATTGATGAACTTTTTGGTACTCACAAAATTGGACAAGGGATTGGGATGTTTGGCATATTTACCAAGGGAGTAGTTACAAGAACAGAAGGAGTAAAACACGGAGTGGCTTTTGCCCTGGTCCGTTTTCTCCACGAGTCTTTGTATTAAAGATTACTGGTATAGTAAAATATCATTGATGATTTTAGTAAGTTTAAATATTTGGGGTGGGGTATTGTATCAGCCGCTTATAAAATTTATCAAGGATTACTCTGATAAAGTAGATATTTTTTGTTTTCAGGAAGTTTTCTCTACTAACTCAGAAATTATTCAAAGCCATAATATCCGGGCAAATATATATCAGGAAATTGAAAAAAATTATCTGATTTTAATAGTTATTTTTCGCCACAAATTAAAGAAAGGGATTTTATTGGTCCCGTTGATTTTAATTTAGAAATGGGCTTGGCTATTTTTGCAAGAAAGTCTCTCAAGGTAACTGCTAAAGGAGATATTTTTATTTGGAGAAAGAGGTTTGATAAAATGGACAAAAGATTTAATACGCCAAGCAATATTCAATATCTTTCTTTTAATATAGATGGAAAAGAGTTTTTAATCTGTAATTTTCATGGTAAGTGGTCTCCTGGATCTAAGTTAGATACTAAGCAGAGAATTAGACAATCTTACCTGATAAAACAGTTCTTGAAAAGCAAAAAAAGTCCGGTTATTCTATGCGGAGATTTTAATTTAATGCCGGAGACAAAAAGCGTTGCCATACTTGAAAAGGGGATGAATAATTTAATTAAAGAATATAAAATTATTTCTACCAGAAGTAAGATTAGTTTAAAACAACACTCAGATAACCCTCAGTATTTTGCAGACTATATTTTTGTAACACCGGATATAAAAGTAGATGATTTTAAAGTAATTAGTACAGAAATTTCAGACCATCTGCCCTTATTGCTAGAATTTTCTTAACTATTCTCTACTCTTTGATGTAATTTTTATGTATCCATACATCCAAACATGAACTAAAAATGATATCTTGACAGGGGTTCGGGTTTTGTTAAGATAGATTTATGCCAGATAATGTTGACGCTAAAAAATCAGCTATTTTAACTGCTATGGCGCAAATCCAAAAGGCCTATGGGAGCGGATCAATCATGAGACTTGGTGAACGGGCCGAAAAAATGACTACGGAAGTTATCTCTACCGGTTCTGTTGCACTGGATTTGGCTTTAGGAATCGGTGGTTTGCCTAAAGGTAGGATTATTGAAATCTACGGGCCGGAAGCTTCCGGGAAAACTACAATTTGTTTACATGTTATTGCTGAGGCTCAAAAAAAAGGTGGTACAGCTGCTTTTATAGATGCTGAACATGCACTCGATCCACAAAGAGCACAAAGATTGGGGGTAAATCTTGACGATTTGCTAATTTCTCAACCGGATACCGGTGAACAAGCCCTAGAAATTTCCGAAACTTTAATCCGTTCAGGCGGCATTGATGTGATTGTGATTGATTCTGTGGCAGCTTTGGTGCCAAAAGCAGAAATTGAAGGAGAAATGGGTGACTCCATGATGGGTATGCAAGCAAGATTGATGTCACAGGCTCTTCGTAAACTGACCGGGGCAATTTCTAACACCAATACTATTTGTATTTTTACTAATCAGTTAAGACAAAAAATAGGAGTAATGTTTGGTAATCCCGAAACTACCACCGGAGGGTTAGCTTTGAAATTTTATTCTTCAGTTAGGTTAGATATTAGGAAAATTGAAAATATTAAACAAGGCGATCTGGTAGTTGGGTCACGTCACCGTGTTAAAGTGGTAAAAAATAAAATGGCTCCCCCATTTAGGATTGCTGAGTTTGATATGGATAATAACGGCATCTCTCATGAAGGAGAACTTCTGGATGTAGGAGTAGAGCTCGGAATTTTAACCAAATCAGGAGCTTTTATTAAATGGGGTGAGCAAATGTTAGGACAAGGCAGACAAGCAGCAATTATTACTCTAAGAGAAGATAAAAAAATGGCTGAAAAACTGGATAAAGATATTAGAGAGGCATGGCTTAAACAGTCTTCCGGTAAAGAGCTTGTAGTCGGAAAAGAAGAAGATGAAGACAGTGGTGCTGAAGAAAAGGTGTAATATTGACTATTACCGCCGTCGAGCCTCAGAAGAAAAATCCGAAACGTTTTAATATTTTTTTAGATGGTAAATTTGCTTTTGGAGCAGATGAAGATTTGGTGGTAAGCCAAAGATTAACTACTGGCAAAATAATCAAGCAAGAAGACTTAGATAAATTAGTATTTGAGGCGAGTGTAGGAAAATTAATGGAGCGGATGTATGGATTATTTTCCCTGCGTCAGCGTAGTGAAAAAGAAGTTAAAGATTATTTAAAAACTCTTTCTTTTAAAAGAAAGCTCAAAGATCAAGAAGAAATTTCTGAAATGGTAACTAGCCTTTTAATAGAAAGATTAAAACTAAAGGGATTAATTAACGATTTAGAATTTGCTAAAGCTTGGGTACAGTCACGAAGAAGGAGTAAGCAAAAAGGAATAAATGCTTTAAAGGCGGAGCTTTACCAAAAAGGAATTAGTAAAGAAATTATTGAGGAAGTCGTCAGCTCTCAGCCCGCTTCGCCGAATCGAGGCGAGCCGTCAGCTGTCAGTGAAGAAGAATTAGCTAGGAAAGCATTGGAGAAAAAAATGAAATCCTGGAGAAATTTAGAACATCAAAAGTTAAAACAAAAAGCTGTAGAATTTTTAATGCGAAAAGGATTTGATTATGGTTTGGCTAAAAGTGTAGTTGAAAAATTATTGGAAAAAAGATATACTACAAATAGTGAAATCGAGGAACAGTATGAAGATGATTTCTAAAAAGATTTCTTTCCAAATTAATCTTTTCCTGAAAGCCTATTAACTAGGTTCCATCTTCTATAGTTTTTTAATTTCTCAGAAAGTAGTTAATTATGCAAAAGACATTTGGTTCGCAAAACGTAGGATTCAGCCACGCAACATCAGATATTGATGCAGAAGCTTTGGCGAAAAGGGAAGGAATCTTAGAAGAGCGTGAGCGGGTTTTAGCAGAAAAATTAAGATCTGTTGATGAAAAACTGGAACAACTTGAAAAAACACGCAAAGATTTGATTACTAAACTGGAGAAATCTTCGGGTATGTCGGAAGATCAAGCCCAAAAAGTTCTCTTGGAGAACGTTGAAAAAGATTTAGCAACAGAAATTTCTAAAAAAGTTAAAGAAGCAGAGATTGAAATAAAACTCCAAGCTGATGGAAAAGCTAGAACAATTCTTTCAGAAGCCATGCTTTCCGGTGTTACTGACTATGTTTCCGAATTTACTACCTCACAGATTACACTTCCTGATGATGAAATGAAAGGAAGAATTATTGGCAAAGAAGGAAGAAATGTCAGAACTTTTGAACAAGTTACCGGTGTGGATGTGTTGATGGATGATACCCCTGGGGTTTTAATAGTTTCTTCCTTTGATCCGGTAAGGCGTGAAATTGCTAGGGTGTCACTAGAAAGGTTAATTCAGGATGGAAGAATTCAGCCTCAAAGAATAGAAGAAATTGTTGCAAAAACTCGGGAAGATATTGAAAAAATCATGTTTCAAGCTGGGGAACAACTTGCCCATGAAGTTGGTGTTTATAATTTGCAAAGAGAACTTGTTGAATATTTAGGTAGATTTAAATATAGATATTCTTATGGACAAAATATGTTGCAGCATACTTTGGAAGAAACCCGAATTGGGGTTGCTTTAGCAAAAGAATTAGGAGCAAATGCCAATGTAGTAAGACTTGGATGTTTACTGCATGATATTGGTAAAGTTGTGTCAGAAGATGAAGGGACTCATGTTGAAAAGGGAGTAGCTTTAGCCAAAAAATTTGGCATGCCAGATGAGGTAGTTGCCTGTATTGCAGAGCACCATGAGGATGTACCTTTTTCTTCTACAGAATCAATTATTTGTTATATCGCTGATGCAATTTCCGGTGCCAGACCCGGTGCCAGACGTGAAGATGTTGAAGGTTATATCAATAGAATTTCCGATATCGAAAAAATTGCTATGTCTTATGAGGGAGTCGAGAAAGCTTTTGCCGTATCAGCTGGACGTGAGGTTAGAGTGATTGTCATCCCTGAAAAAATTTCAGATGATGAACTGCCAAAGCTCACACACGATATTGCTACTCAAATTGCCAAAGAGGTAATGGTACCAGGACAAGTTAAGGTGACTGCCATACGTGAGGTGAGAGCAATCGATTATTCAATTGCTTCTTAGATCTTTACATCCCGTACTTTTTCTGTTAAATTCAAGGTGTTATGACAAAGAATATTGATTAACCTTGCAGGTTAATCATATTTTCCGTCAATAAATATATATGACGAAAAATGAATTAATTGAAAAGGTGGCTAAAAAGTCACATCTAACAAAAAGAGCTGCTGCTGATGCAGTTAATTCTACCTTTGGACTTATCAAAGATTCTTTAACCCGGGGAGAAAAGGTAATTATTACCGGTTTTGGTACTTTCTTAATCAGATCCAGGGCAGCCAGACGTGGTCGAAATCCGCAAACAGGTGAGGTGATTCAAATCCCTCAGAAAAAAACCCCAGGTTTTACCGCAGGTAAAACTATCAAACGCTTAATTAAATAAATGAGAGAGTTAAAGTCATTTAAAATCCATCTTAAAAATAAGGTTCTTGATTATCGCCAAAGTGAAGACTTAGATCTTAAAAAAATCAGAAGATTTTTTTGTAAAAAATATCAAATTGTAAAATTGTGGAAAGCTCCGAGACATGTTTTAGCAATTTTGGTAAAAAACAATCAGAAATTTTTCTTGAAATTATCAACTAGCGAAGGAATAAGTTTAGTTACAGAAAATGAATACAATTGGAATACTTATTTCAATAAATATAATATAAATAATAGCTTTTCGGTTCCTAAAAATTACGACAGAGGCAATTACGCCGAAAAATATTTTTATTTAATCACAGATTATCTTGTGGGAAGTCCTCTCTGTGGTATAGCTGGTAGTAAAGACGAGACTTTAAAATTGATTAAATATATTCCTCAAATAATAAATCTTTCCGAAATTATACAGCACTTATCTCAAGATGTTTTTCTTTTACCTGAATATGAAGAAAAAGACTATAAAATCAGATTTCTAAATAAAACGAATGGTTGGTTTGAAGATATTCCGGCTCATATAATAAAGAAATACAAAGTTGAAGATCTATTGGGAGTAGTAAATAAGGGAATAGATCAATTAGATAATAAACCAAGACATGGTGATTTTACTCCCTGGCATATTCTAAAACTTAAAAACGGTAAATTAGGGTTGATAGATGGGGAACGTGCTTTCTCAGATGGGGTAGAAAATTATGATATTTGTTATCTAATTCAACGTGTATATAGCATTTTAAAAAATCCGGAATTAGCTGAAAGTATTTACTCAATATTAATTGAGAGAAAATATTATAAAAATAATCTAAAGACTGTACTTGCCTCAAGAGCAGTAGGGGGCTTCCTAGATGTTACTTTAAATAATGAAACTGATTATCGATTTGCCGTAGATTTCAAAAACTGGGTTTTATCAATTTGACTTCTCTATTTCGCAACATTAAGCAATATCTAGCAACATTAAGCAATATTTGGTAAAGTTATTTGATAATGGATATTCCTCCTTCTTACCAAATTACTTCTGAAATGATGGATTTAATTTCTAGAATCAATGCTAATTTAATCTATCTACCTTCAATTAATTTGCCCAAATCTTTAAATGAAAAAATTCAAAGAAGCAGTATTCTTAAAAGTTCGTTATTTTCTGCTCGTATTGAAGGTAATACATTAACGCTGGAGGCTGTTAATCGTCAGGATCAGGAAACTGATGAAAAAAAAGAGGTTTTTAATTTGTTAAAAGCGATCCAATATATTCAGCAAAATATTACTCCCACCTCTAAAATTACTTCCAAAACAATATTAACCATTCACCAATTAGTGATGGTCGGTTTGAATGATAGGGATGATTTTAGACAAGAATCAAGCGCCATTTTTAATCAAGCTGGAGCAGCAGTTTATATTACTCCGGCCCCAAGTAAAATTCCAGAGTTAATTAAACTTTTACTTGAATATAGTAATTCTGATAGTGAAAATTTTCCCATTGTTAATGCTTTTGTTTCCCATCTGATTTTTGAAAAAATTCACCCATTTTTAGATGGTAATGGTCGGGTAGGGAGACTTTTAATTTTTGTCATACTGAGATCTAAACAAAGTAACAGCCAATTCTTTATTCCTTTTGAGGAGTATTTAGATACCCATAAAGAGGATTATTATTATCATCTTGATCAAGGTTTAAAACACACAAATGATTATCTACTCTTTATGCTCAATGCTTATTATGAACAAACTGAGGAGACAAAAAAATATGTTGAGGATGAATTAAAAAAAGACCTTCCTCTGCTTACTCCCAGACAAGAAGAAATTATAAATATCATTCGCGACCTGAAGGTAGTTTCTTTTGATCAAATCAAGAGAAGATTTATGGAAATTCCCTCAAGGACATTAAGTTATGATTTAAAAAAGTTGATGGATAAAAACCTTGTTGCCAAGATTGGTAGAACAAAAGGTAGCTATTATCAGGAAAAATAATTATTGGTATAATAACTTTATGTATAATCATATATCAAAAGAATATATATGCCCGATTTGTGTAGGAATTCAAGGAATAGAAAATGACGATACAATGTTGAAACAAACTGATTTAGTTTATAAAGATGATTTAACCTCCGTTTTTATGAACTCATTTTTTATTGATGGGAATGAGGGATACTTAATTGTAGTTCCCAACAAGCATTTTGAAAATTTATATGATTTAGAGCCAGAATATGCTCACGCTATTATAGATACAGCGCAAAAAATGGCAGTCGTTGTAAGAAGAGCATATAATGGTGATGGAATTACTTTGAGACAAAATAATGAACCATTGGGTGATCAGCATGCTCGATATGACTCATCAAAAATCCGAATGAAATTGAATCATTGAATCACGGGAAAT
>CAZDEH010000006.1:0-53865 GCA_964504665.1 uncultured Gammaproteobacteria bacterium
GCTATTACTAAAAAAACAAAAGCTATTTTACCTGTTCACCTTTATGGTCAAGCAGTAGATCTAGATAAAATCATAACCATCTGCAGAAAACATAAATTATTTTTAATTGAAGATGCTTGCCAAGCTCATGGGTCAACATATCAAAATAAGAAACTTGGAACTTTTGGGACATTTGGTTGTTTTAGCTTTTATCCAACTAAAAATTTAGGAGCATTTGGAGATGGAGGGGCGATAGTGACTGATAATATAAAGTTTGCAAAAGCTTGTCGAGAAATTAGAGATTATGGTCAGGTTAGCAAGTATCAACACGGAAGGTATGGGTTAAATAGTAGACTAGATGAAGTTCAGGCAGCTGTACTTAGAATTAAGCTTAAATATCTTGATCAAAATAATAAATCAAGAAGAATTAATGTGGGAACCTACATAGAAAATCTCACAAATATCCCAGAAATAGAGATGCTGAATACATGTTTATTAAACGATAACAACTATCATTTATTTGTTATTAAGACTAAAAAAAGAGATAGACTGCAACAGTTTTTACAAAAATCAGAAATTGAAACATTAATACACTATCCCTTAATTATTCCTGAACAACCTTTTTTAAAAAAGATGTATCATATGGAAAAATTTTATATTGCAAGAAAGTTTGTTGGTGAAATACTGTCTTTGCCTTGCTCGCCACAACTTAATAAAACTCAAATAATTTATATATGCCAGCAAATTAAATATTTTTTAGGATGATTATAAAAAAAGTAAAAAACCCGTAGACTTTTAAGAGTCGGATGAGTATAATGCCTCTTAAGGTATCTTAAAACACTAATGCTAGAAACATTTGTCAAACGAGGAGCTCGTTACTTTGTAAATCAATTAGATCGGATATTACCAGCCAGTTACTATACTCTTATTGAATTAAAAGAAAGAATAAAACATTTTCAAATAAAAAAAATTGCTATTTTAACAGACGGCAAGACAGATATAAGAATATTACATGAATTAAAAAACATAGCAATTATTGGAATCTATAGTTTTAATTTAGACATTATTGATACCGTTATTAATGGATTTAGAGTTAACCCGTTGCTGCCTGGTTCTCCGATTAAAACAGATGGTTGGTTAGTAAGCTCTCTTAACGAGCTGACCTTGTTTTCTCTTAATCAATATTTGCTTGATAATAAAAAAGAAAACCAAATCGTTCTTCAGCATGTTAAATACTTAAATGGAACAAAATATTATTCATACGTTGATTTCTTTAATAAAGATCAAAAGACAATTGTCCAAATAAATAATTATCTTAGGCATTGCTATGCCATGCCATTTCCTTTAGACCTACGTCTAACTTTTCGGGATTGTCAGGGGACTATTGTAAAAAGTACTCAAATTATTATGCCAGCGGATACAATCAGAATAATTTCAAGTGAAGATGTACCAATTAAAGATTTTATAGGCTATATGGAACTGGAATTTGAGATACCTAAAAAAATAACCCCCTTTTTACATTATATGGTTGATTATATATCGAGTGATTTTATTAGTAGTAACCATCAATCAGGATTAGGGTTACACCCGGCTTTTGCTTCTTTTACCAGAGGTTATATTCCAACTGAAGAAGATGATTCTTTGGAAGTTTGCCTTTTTCAGCGCAATTATTCAGAACCAGTACAGATAAAAGCTATTTTGAACTATTTTGAAAATGGTGAAAAAGTAAGTTCAGAAAAAACTTTAAAACCTCTTAAGAAAAATCAAATGGTCTATCAAGATATTAAACAACTTTTTAATCAAGTTGATTTTACAAAAGTATCCTCACCTTATGTTGTAGTTTCTTCTGAGGTGCCTTTACATAGGCCTAACTATTATTATTCCAGGAAAGGTAAAGTCGGATATTATGATACTTCCCATGCCGGTCCTGATTTAAGTAATTATGTTAAAGATGTTTATGGTGGTATTCCAACAGTTACCAATCGGGAAAAATCAGAATTGCATAAATATCACTGTGTTGAGACAGATTTAAAGCATTATATACTCCCACCAGAATTTAATATAGAATCTATTATTGCTTTGGGGAATGATACAACATTTAATCTAAAAAACTTTACCCTTGATTTTTATAATACTGAGGGAAAGTTAATGTATTCTTTTGAAAAAGATTTTGACTATGATAAAGAAAGGTATTTTAATATTAGTAGTTTTCTTCAAGAAAAGAGGGTAAAGAACTTTGCAGGAACTTGTTCATTTAGACCTCCTAAAAAAAATTCTGATATCCCAATACTTACCAATGGTATAGCTGGGTATAAAAATAAAAATAATCCATATCTTTCCAGCACTGCAGCTACAGGGTCAGAGCCTTCTAATATCCCATTTTACTTTCGAGGAGGTCCTCCTAATTACATAGGAGGTAAGTGTGCTGCTGGAGTCATAGATATGTTTGCCAGAGGAATTTCATCTGACATATATGATACTTATTATATAATTTCTTATCTTTGTGCAGATAAAAGTCTAAAAAAGAAGATTAAATTGGAAATACAAATTATAAATGTAGATGGTGAGAAAAAGAATCTGTATAAAGAAATTTCTGCTCATGGCTCCTTGTTTTTAAAGCTTTCCGATCTAATAAAAGAGACCAATCATAATTCACCAGGCGGTTATTTCACAGTCTGGTTCTTCTCTGGAGACGCATATCTATATGGGCAGCATATTTTATTGCGGAAAAAAGATAATGCTATAGCTCTCGAACACTGCTTCGTAGGAAAGTTTGGATTGTAGTCTAAAAATTGTTCCTAAATTAGATTAAATGATAAAAAGACATAATTTTAGTAAATTTATAGCTGCTTCTTCCTTTACGACTTCAGATGCGCATAATGAATTTTTTTTAACTATTAACGTTCCTTCTAACACTTCTTTTACTAAAGCACTAGATAATTTATATAGTAATTATACAAAAGCTTTAAAAAAATTAGAACTGAATGTTACTACACAAGTATTTTGTAGATTTTATTTAAGCGATATATCTAATCAAAAAAGTTCTTTACTCTCCTCAAAAATATATAAATTTTGTCAAAACGGGGCTTATTCTGTAATCCAGCAATGTCCCTTGGGTGTAGGTAGTGTTTCATTATTAGCCTATCATATTTCACCAAAGACAAAACGCAAGAGTAAAAAAGTATTGCGGTTTGATGATGAAGAATGGAGAAATGGGGTAAAAGTAGAAGGAATAAACTACGATATTTTTTGTACTGCTAATTTTTCAGGATTTGGATCCTTAGACTCCTTTGAGCAAACTAATGAGATTTTTGATTCTTATAACTCTTTTCTCAACAGTAATGATATGACTTTGATAAAAAATGTTGTTAGAACTTGGCTCTATATTAGGGATATAGATAATCATTATTCTGGAATGGTAGATAGCAGGAGAGAGTATTTTACAGAGCAAGGATTAACTAAAGAGACCAGATTTATAGCAAGTACAGGGATTGAGGGAAAATCGAAAGAAGTAAATTCACTTGTTTCAATGGACGCTTTAGCTTTGACCAGACTAAATCCAAGTCAAATTATTCGGATGGAGGCACTTGAAAATTTAAACCCCACTCATGAATACGGTGTAACTTTCGAAAGAGGTGCAAGAATTGAGTTTGGTGACCGTTCTCATCTTTTTATTTCCGGAACTGCCAGTATTGATAAACATGGTCAAGTTACAAACACTAGCGATATTAGAAAACAAGCAAAAAGAGTTTTGGAAAACATTGAAGCTCTTTTAAGACCCCATAAAGCTGGTTTAAAAGATATGGCTTATTTTATAGTTTATTTCCGTAATATTACAGAAATAGAAAAAGTGAAAGAAGTTCTTGCCCAAGAAAAACTAAACGATATTCCTACTATTTTCGTTGAAGGTTCTGTGTGTAGACCCACTTGGCTTGTAGAAATGGAAGGAATTGGCATAATACCTGAAAATAACTCTTGGCCAAAATTTGCTTAACAAATAATGAATACGAAAAAGATTAATCCTCTTGTTAAGCCTGTTCAAATAACTATTACAATTCCAGGATCGAAGAGCTATTCTAACAGAGCTTTACTAATGGCATCTTTAACCAAAAACCCTGTAAGAATAAATAACCTATTAGAGTGTGATGATACAAAAGCAATGATTAATTGCTTAAAGACTTTAGAAATAAATATTCAAAAAAAGGGGAATAAAATTAATGTTTTGGGAAGTATTGATGATGTTGTAGATCAAAAATATAATCTGAACGCAAATCTATCAGGTACAGCTATTCGATTTATTTTAGCTTTATGCTGTGTCATTCCAGGAATAAAGATATTACAGGGTCAGGAGGGATTAAATAACAGACCAATTGGAGATTTAGTAGATGCTTTATCCCAGCTTGGTGCTAAAATTGAATATTTAGATAAAGTTGGATTTCCTCCTATAAAAATTACAAGTTCAAAACTTAATCCAAGTAAAGTAAGTATAAAGGGGGGAGTCAGTAGCCAATTTCTCTCAGCTCTTTTAATGATATTACCTATTATTGGAAATACGACAGTTAATGTGATTGGTGAGCAAGTATCTAAATCTTATATTGATATGACAATTAGTTCTATGGAAAAATTCGGAGTTAAAATTACCAACAAAAAATATAAAGAATATCAAATGCCTGAAGGTCAGAAGTACAACATAAAAGAATATAGTGTTGAAGGGGACTATTCGGGAGCAGGGTATTTTGCTGCGATTGCTGTTTTAACTCAATCTAAAATTACACTTAAAAACTTGAACCCACAATCAATTCAAGGGGATAAAGAATTTTTAGAGTTTTTAAAACAGATGGGTAACAAAATAATTTTTGGGGATAACGAAGTAACTGTTATTGGAAAATGTGTTAAACCTATAAAGATAAATATGAAAAATTGTCCTGATCAAGCTCAAACATTAGCAGTACTGGCTGCTTTTGCCAAAGGTATTACCCTTATTAAGGGTGTTAGGTCGTTAAGGGTTAAGGAGACGGAAAGGGTGAAAGCTCTGGAACAGGAATTAGCTAAAATGGGTATAAAAACTAAATCAAGTGTGGATACCTTAACGATCTATGGAGGAAATCCAAAAGCTGCAAGAATTGATACTTATGGTGATCATAGAATGGCGATGTCTTTTGCAGTTGCAGGAACAAAATTGAAAGGAATGGAAATTAATAATCCAGAGGTTGTTTCGAAAACTTTTCCAGATTTCTGGGAAAAAATAGAACAAATTGGAGTCCAGCTTATAAAATGATTGATCGAACTCAAGAGCGTACTAAACCAATAATAGTTACCGGAAGAGAATATGAGACAGTATGGAAGGAGTTATATCTTACTGAAGCGAGTTTTAGAAAAGGAACGAAAGTTCTTTCTATTGGTGAAGGTTTGTCAGATTTTGCTCACTGTCTTCATCAACGCTTAGGTACTATTGCTACCCCCGTAGACCCTATTTATGCATGTGGTCCACAGTTATTTAATCATGATCCTCGAGTTGTTCATGACGTTCTTCGTAGATCTTTAGGTGAACGATATAGTTTTAGTACTCTTGGGCTTAGAGATCCCTCAAGAGTACCACTTCCGGATCCAAGTACAGTTGTTACTGCAGATGTTTATCATACAAAATTTCCTGATAAATCAGTTGATATGGTGGTTGCTCATCAGCTTGCTGAGTATATTGATATTGATCAAGCTGTGCAAGAAATGCGAAGAATTGTGCGTCTAGATAATGGAGAAATTCGGTTTGGTGGGGTTCCAGTTTTTTCAATTCCTGAACAAAAAAGACTCCTAAGTTTTATTTGGAAACGTAACGAAGAAGAAGAGGGAGAACTTGAGCAGGAAGAAGCGCTGGATGGTTTAGAAGTTATGATGGAAAATTTACGGTCTAGATCAGATGCTTCACTTTATGTTTTAGCAGATCATAAGCGGAGAGGTGGGGGAGGGTTTTTATTAAGCAGCCTAACTTTGACTCCGCTAATAATAATTAGATTTGATGATAGAAAACCCCTTATTAATAATCCAGAAGACCCTAGCCAAACTTTATATAAAGTAAACCTGATTCCCAGACAAGACGAAAACACTGAACCCCACTATTATTATGATTTAGAGGAAATAGCAGTATGAAAGAAAAAAATTGTTAGTTTCATAAAAATTAGAAGAATATTTTTCAAATATGGCGGGTAATTCTTTTGGACAACTATTTAGAATAACTACTTTTGGAGAATCTCATGGAGGAGCAGTAGGAGTGGTTATTGATGGTTGTCCTCCAGGACTTAAGATTGATGAAAAATATATTCAAAAAGAACTAGATCGCAGACGTCCAGGGCAAAGCAAAATTACTACTTCTCGAAACGAAGAAGATAAAATAACTATCTATTCTGGAGTGTTTGAAGGTAAGACTACTGGAACACCAATATTATTATTAGCTTCTAATAAGAACGCCAAACCAGAAGATTATCTTCATCTAAAAGACGTTTATCGACCTTCACATGCAGACTATACATATGATATGAAATATGGCTTTAGAGACTTTCAGGGAGGTGGTAGATCATCTGCTCGGGAAACACTGGCTAGGGTAGCAGCTGGTGCTATTTCTAAAAAATATCTAAGCGAGAAACTAAAAATAGAAATCTTAAGTTGGGTAGAACAAGTAGGTGAAATTAAAGCAAGTGTTAATATGGATAAAGTTTCTATCCAAGACGTAGAATCAAATATAGTTAGATGCCCGGATCAAAAAGCTGCTGGTAAGATGATAGATTTAATAGATTTTATCAAGCAAGAAGGAGATTCTATTGGAGGCATAATTAAAGGTGTAATTAGAGGTGTACCGTCCGGATTAGGTGAACCTGTTTTTGATAAACTACATGCTGACTTGGGGAAAGCGATGCTCTCAATTAATGCAGCCAAAGGTTTTGAGATAGGCTTGGGTTTTGCCAGCGTGGGTATGAAAGGAAGTGAACATAATGATATTTTTTATACTGATAATAAAAAAAGAATCCGTATAAAAACAAACAATGCAGGTGGAGTTTTAGGAGGAATTTCAACCGGTGAAACAATTTATTTCAGAGTAGTTTTTAAACCTGTTGCTACTATCAATCAAATGCAAGTAACACTTAATAAACAAAAAAAAGAGGTTATTTTACAAGCTAAAGGAAGACATGATCCTTGCGTTTTGGCTAGAGCCGTACCTATCATTGATGCAATGGCTTCTTTGGTTGTAATGGATCATTATTTGAGACATAAGGCTCAAAATTTATAAGAAAAAATGTAGCAGCATTGCTATAAGTATCACTTTTATATATATTTATTTCATGTTTAACTTAAGAAAACCTAAAAAAGGACTTAGTGTTGTAATTAATACTAAAAATGAGGAACTTCATATCGAGGAATGCTTAAATTCTGTTAAGAATTGGGCAGATGAAATAGTTATTGTTGATATGTGTAGTACTGATAAAACAACAATAGTAGCTAAAGCTTTTGGGGCCAAAATTTATTCAGTAAAAGATCTTGGATGGGTTGAACCAGTAAGAAACTGGTCTTTTAATAAAGCAAACTATGAATGGGTATTTAGTTTAGATGCTGATGAAAGAGTTCCTAAAACACTCCAAAACAAAATTGATGAAATTATTAAAGCTGATAACTGGGATGTTGTAAAAATACCTTGGAAGAATATTTTTTTCAATAAATGGATTCAACATGCTCTTTGGTGGCCAGATCACCATCCCAGGTTATTTAGAAAAGGTTATGTTAAATTAGAAAAAAGAATTCATCCTGAAGCAACCTGTAAAGGTAGGGTTTTAGAACTAGAAGCTAAAGAAAAATGGGCAGTAGTTCATTATAATGCTGAAAATATAAATGTATGGATGGAAAAAATAGATTTATATACCTCCCGTGAGAATTTTTATGATAAACAAAATAATATAACACCTCAACACATATTTCAGCGTTTTGACAGTGAGCTTGTAAGTAGATATTTTAATTCAAAAGGCTATTTAGATGGGGTTCATGGCTATGTATTAAGTAAGTTTATGGAATTTTATAGGTTTTTAGAATTTGCCAAATATTGGGAAAGAAAAGGGTACCCTGAATTATTTGGAAAAAATAAACTAAAAAATGTTTATCAACGGCGATATAGCAGTTTGATCGAAACTCGTGTATTACAGGAGGAGCTGGAGGATTTAAGAGTAAACTTAGCTATTATCACATCTTCTAAAATTTATAAAATATGGCAATATTATACTGGTTTAAAAAAAAGATTATTGAATATGTTTAATTAACTATTTCAGTCTTCAACACAAATAGTCTTTGGCTGCCCAATATAACCCCTTAAGACCACCATATTCATAAAATCATTATGATAAGATTTAGGTTTAAAACCATTAAAATCTTTGTTATTCCAAACAGATCGATGTGCTTCAGTTGAGTGACCTCTCCAAGAATATTGAATGCATTGTGTGGGATAAACAACTATAATATATTTAGTTCTATAAATTAAATAATTAATAAGATTAATACCATCAGATTTATTAAGATGTTCAAGGCAATCACCTATAATTGCTAGTTCAGTTTGAAAATCAGGGTTGTGGTCTATAAAATGTTCGATATACTCATGATAGACCTTCGAATAAAGGTCCTTTAATTTAAATTCTTTGATATATGATTTATCAGCCTCGATACCAATAATATTAGCATTAGGGTAAATACTTCTGATAATTTTCCCATATTTACCTGCTCCTGATCCTATATCAAGATAATTTGCAAAACTATGTAGCTTAATAAATTTTTCAACAGCTTTATCAAACCTGGAATCCGAATAAGGCATTTTTCTAATTAGACCAAATTATATGTTTAATAACAAGCATTCGCCTTAACTGACTCTTTAAACTCCATACTTTATGCAATATTCTAAAAATTATAGTATCTTTTAGTTGAAAATTGTAAAAATCTTTTAAAAGTAACATTCTTTTTAACGGATCAGTATCAATACCTCCGCGGTAAATATAGTAAGGTTGTTTTCCTAGCCAGAATTTGTCACTGATTAATTTGGCTATCTTTGCCTTTTGGAAAAGTGTGGTCCCAGGAAAAATCCATATTTCCCCGATAGTGCCAATTTCATCTGCTTTAATTCGCTTAATTAACTTACTGGTTAATAATCTGTCTCTTTGACTTTCCCCGGGTAAACCAAACATTATTAAGGCACATACTTGAATTCCTACTTTTTTAGTAAACCTGACTGCATTTAATATTTCTAGTAAATTAGTTTTTTTGTTAATACTTAAAAGCATTTTGGGAGAACCTGATTCAATCCCGAATGACAGTTTATAAAAACCTACTTTCCTCATTAATCTCAACATCTCTTCATCAACAAAATCCACTCTGGTTGTGCCATGAATAACAACCTTTATGTTTCTCTTTAGGATCTCCCTGCAAAAATTTAAGACTTCTTTTCTGCTTCCTGTTAATGTATCATCCTGAAACACAAAATGCTTTACATGATACTTTTTAACTAACATCCCCATTTCGTTAGCGACATTTTTTCCACTGCGGAATCTATATCCTCTCCAAATTTTCCAGGTAGAGCAGAAGGTACAAGCTCCCATACAACCTCTGGAAAATATAATTGGGACACGAACCTCTTTTTCCAGGTTAATGCCATCAACAACACCTTGTCCCCAAGGAGAATAGGCTAAAGGGTTGATCATGTCCCAGGCCGGAAAAGGAATTTTATCTAAGTTTTTTATTAATGGTCGATCTACATTATTAATAATTTGATTTTTACTATTCCTCCAGACTATACCTTTAATCTTTTCTAATTTTTTCCCTAATACTAAATCACAAAGAGTTACCTCTCCTTCTCCTTTCACGATATAATCTATTACTGGATAATTCTCCATCATTTGATTCCACATTAAGGTTGGATGGATACCACCGAGTACGATATTACAATGGGGGTTTAATTTTTTAGCCACCTTTGCTATTTTTATGGCCTGAAGTCTGCTTGGGGTTAAAACAGAAATACCTATTAGATCAGGTTTTATTTTTTTTAACTTATCAACCAAGCTTCTTTCTCCTTCAATAGCTCCGTCAATTACCTCCACTTTTACTCCTGGAGCATATTTCTTAAGATAAGAAGAGAGATAAAGAATACCTAGTGGGCTGGGTCGATAACCTGACTGTTCTACTCCGGGTAAGTTAATTAGAAGAACTTTATCAAACTTAGATTGAATATTTTTCATATGTTTTGAATTATATCAAAGGAATTAAAAAAAATACTATCAGTTAAACGGGTTAAATCTTTTAGTTGAAGATTGGCTTTGAGTATCTTTACTCGATAATATTTTATGGTAACTGTCAAAAACTAAATGTGGTTTATTGTCTATAACAATCTCTCCTTTATTAAGCAAGATAGCCCTATCACAGAATCCTTTGACTGCATCTTCGTTATGACTTACAAAAATAATTGTTTTATCTTTGGTTTTTTTTACCTCTTGTAAATAGTCCAGACATTTTTTTTGAAATGCAACATCTCCCACCGATAAAACTTCGTCTATTAATAGGATAGAAGCATAAGTATGGATAGCAACAGAAAAACCAAGTCGCATATACATCCCCGAAGAATACCTTTTAACAGGAACATGAATAAATTCTCCTAGTTCGCTAAATTTGATGATATCTTCAACCTGAGACAATATTTCTTTTTTGTGCATACCCAAGATAGCTCCGTTAAGAAAGATATTTTCGTAGCCGGAAAGCTCAGAATGAAAACCTGCTCCAAGTTCTATGAGTGGTGCAACTTTCCCCAAAACCTGTACCTTACCGGTAGTTGGGTAAGTTACACCTGCAATAAGTTTCAAGACAGTAGATTTGCCAGCACCATTTTTGCCAGCAATTCCTACAGTTTCTCCTTTATGAATTTCAAAAGAAATATTAGAGAGGACAGTCAATTTTTTTGCCCACTCTTTACCGCTAATAATACTGGGGATTAACTCTTTAAAAGTTTTATCATCTTGAAGATAGAACTTTTTTGTTACATTTTTAAATGAGATCGCTAAATTATCCATGTTAAACAATATCTGCAAAAACTTTCTCGCTTCTTTTAAAAACCCAAAAACTAAACATAAAAATTGTAATTGAAATTATTGCCGATAGAAGTATATTTCCTTTATCAAATTCCAGACCAAAAAGAGCCGAACGATATCCTTCTATAATTCCTACCATGGGGTTTAATTTATATAGCCCGACATATTGATTAGGAACAAGAGATAGTGGATACACAATGGGGGTTAAATACATCCACAGCATCAGTAATAAGTTAACAAGATACTGGATATCTCTGTAAAAAAGATTGGCAGTGGATACCAGTAAGGATAATCCTGCCATTAGTATAATTTGTATAAGGAACAGAGGTACGATGAACAGCAAGGACAGTTGTAATTCCATCTGGTTAAAAAACATAAAGATTAGTAACAAAACTGAAGCAAAAAATAAATCTATAGCTTTAGAAACTATTATAGAATATGGTAAGGTTTCTCGGGGAAAATTTACTTTTTTGATAAGATTTGAATTATCTATAAGGGATAGAGCTGCCGATCCGATCGAAGTTTGGAAGTATATCCATGGTAAAAGGCCAGCAAAAAGAAAAACAGGATAAGGGATATTATTTAGTGGGAAACGGAATATTATTGAGAATACAAAAGAATATACCAAAAGCTGCACAAGAGGATTTAGTATTACCCAAAAATATCCTATGATTGATTGTTTATATCTTCCTTTAATTTCTCGGAGAGTTAACTGATAGAGAAGGTATTTATAATGCAGAAATGGTTTTATAAATTGATAAAACATTAGTTAAACCAGTATATCAAATTGGCAGAACTAGTGCATAAGAAAGATTCTTATTCTTTTAAAAGCGAAAAAGAAGCTTTGTTTTATCAATGTGATTCTAGCCGGATTATTAACCATGCTTATTAATTTTAAATAGTGATAAAGTAGTTTTAGAAAATCATATTTTGTATAAACGCCAACGAATAATTCTGCTCTTTTCTCTCTCAAATCTTCCTGTTTTTGAAAATATACTATTCTTTTTTTATCAAGTAATGATTTTTTATTTGGTTTAGCGATAAAATATGAGAACATTTGTGGAACCTTTTTTAAGTCAGTATACTTTTTATCGGCGGCTAGGACCTCGTTCATGTATTTATCTAAAATGTTGTGACGTAACTTATTTAATTTTGGATTATGAGTCAAAATCATATAAGCAATGCCACCACCGGTATCATGACGTTCAATAATGTCGAAATATCGGGATAAAGATTCAAAAATAAGTTCAGAATGGATTGCTTCTGTTGGATCATGATGCAGCATTGTTGCTAGGTGTGGGTAATCAAGATGATCTTTTCTTATATTAGTTGGTAAAGAGTTGTTAATTTGATGGATGTAGAACCATTGCCTTAAAGGATATTGATTACGGTGAGGACCAATATAGTCAAAGTTGACAAAAATTCCACCTTCCTTGAGAGTTTTTGCTAAAACACAACTAAGTCGGTTAATATATTGAACATGATGTAATGCAGCAACATTAACAATTAGATCAAACTGATTTTCTTTAAAAACAACTTTGTTAACATCGGCTTTTAAATACTTGATTTGTCTATTTTTTCTTCCCTCCTCAGCTCCTTTTAAAAGCTCTTCTGAATAATCAAACGCAGTCGCTTTTAAAACAATTTTTCTGTCTATAAATTCTCTTTCAACCCATCCGTTTCCGCAATTAAGGAAAAGTCCGTTTTTAAGCGGTTTTTTTGCAAAACGTTCTTTAAAATCATCCATCCAATATTTGTTCTTATCTCCAGTGAAGTTTTGCGACATATATTCAAGTACTTTTGGAAAATCATTCCAATACTTTCCACTGTAATAAATCTTGCTATTTTTATTTACAACTGTACTCATAATTTTTTAATGTTCTTAATTTGATTAAAACAAGCAAAGAGTTTTATTCCAAAATAAATTGCCATAAATACATTGATTAAAAATAAAATAAGAAAAAACTCTTTTGGTACATCCCAATAATACAGAAACTTAATCCACCATAAATCAGGAGTTCTCTCAAATATTTGGGTATGAATCATCCATGATTGCCAGGGGTTATTTAATACTCCTCCATAGTTTTGATATTTAGATTGATTCATAGCAGGACCAAGATCTGAGATATAAGGAAAATCTAAGCTTTCCAGATTTGTTGGTTTTCCGTTGATATAAAGCCCCAACAGTGCAATTAATTGTTTATGTGCTTTGACAATACTCTGATCCTCGAAATTGGTATCGATTAAAAGTTGATTATCTTTTTCTTTAAGTAGGAAGTTTGGAATGAGGATGTCTATATCGGATCTTTTTCCTAATACCAGTGAGGCAAATTCACTATTGACTCTTTTTTGGTTTATAAAAATATTTATTTTTGCAGAAGAAGTTGATTCTGCAAGAGGATGGTTTATTAAAGTTAAGGAGATTTTTTTAATTGGATCTTTTAAATTATTATCAAAAGAAATGTAGCCCTGATTGTCGATCGCACGCCATCTTTCTCCTCCAACACTGAAAGGAAAATCTATGCCGTCGTAAAATCTAACATTATATGAACCATGTTCTAAAGTCTGAGGAAACGATCTAGTTAAATTTTTTAATTGTCTAGTAAAAGGAAATATCGGAGAAAGTTGGGGGATAATATTCATATAATCAAAAGAGGTGTAATGGTATCCTGAAATTACAACATCAGTCTGTAAATTATGAAGTTTTGTTTGATATGGTATGGTAATTCCTAAAATTTCCACAAACAAGCCCGCTGCTAAAAGTGGAGCAACCACAAAAATCTTTGCTTTGTTACCAAGTTGCTTATAAACATGGCCTACTATTAACATTCCGAAAGGAATAAGCGGTAGTAAATATCTTGGTCCCCAGCTAAGTTCTCCATGCCAATAGCTAATAAGTTTATTATAGCCATTTTCAAACTGGAGTTGTTTAGCGTATAAAAGAATATAACTAAAACAAAGTATTAAGAATATTATTAGTTCAGGTCTGATTATTTTTTTAATTTTATACCAAAAAATTAATATGAGAAGTAATATTGGAGAATAAAGGAAAATACTTCTTCCCGGGCTTAATAATTGTTCGTATATTCCTTCAAATACTAACGGAATTTGTGATGGTGTAGCTACATACTGTGCATAATTTACAAAGTAAGTAGGGTTAGCATAACCTATTCCTGAAACAGCTCTCAGATTTTCAAACCAAAAATAAACAAGAAAAAAAGGAAGTAGTGTAATTAGAGCAATTAAACAATCTCTTAGAATTAATTTACCACAACGCATATTTAGTAAAGGTTTTGTTAAGAGAAGATAGTAGACAATAAGGGGGATTACTGATAATAGAAATGTTTGATTATAAAGAGTAGAAACTATTCCGAAAGCTATAACTGAAAATATTAAAAAAATCTTCTTTTTCTTTTCTGTGTATTTTTTTAATAAATAAAAAGAAAGAAACAAAAAAGAAGTAAATATCATATGGGCATAAATATGTTTAGATAAGGCAAATAAGTTTGTGGTAAATATTGAAACAAAACTTAAAAAGATAGCCTGTTTGATAGATAATTGAATTTTGAGAAAATAAAGAAAAAGAATTACTCCCAATAAAGCTGTGTATACAATATTTGTAAAACTAGCAGCAAATAAAATAAACCAATCCGATTCTAAGGGGAAATGAACTGGAGGGGTAATATGATAAATTTTATAAACAATATCTGCTAAAAAAACTGCTGGGAGCATAGCTAGTGAATATCCCAAACCAGTTCCGCTATACGGCTTACCATTTTTACCAATTTGTGTATTAAAATGAATGTTTTTGCCAACCCAAACGCCGCCGGTAAACTCATAAGGCGGACCGGTTGGTTCATGTTGATAATAAATATTTCTGGCAACAGCTAAATATTGGAAGCCATCTTGAGAATCAATAACTCCTGAAACAAATAAGGAACTAAAGAAAATAAGAAAGAAAAAATAGCAGATGATTAGCTTGTGCATGCGTATTACATTCTAACATGATTTACTTAAGATATAGTAGAATACAGAAATAATAATTGATTTAAGAATATGATTAGTTTTTTCAAAAACCATTCTTTTAATATACTTTCCTTTATTTTTTTCCTATCCTTAAATGCTTTTATATATCGGTCTTTAATATTAAATTTATCGACTAACCTTCTTGATTGGAATGACTACCCTCTCTTTGTCTGGATTATGCAACATAATATTGATAATTTTCAGCAATTAGCATTCCAAAATTTTTTTAACACAAACATATTTTATCCATTTCAGGGCAATCTTTTATTTTCAGATTTATTTCTGCCAACAAGCGTAGTAGGATATTTAGTACAAATTTTTGTTAAAAGCCCCGTTGCTATATTTAATACAGTATTTTTTCTGGTATTGGCAATTAACCCAATAGCTTGTTTTTTCTTCTGGAAAAATTTCTTTTCTTCTAAGTGGACAGTATTTTTTGCGACATTAACCACTGCTTTTTCACCTTTTGTAGTTTTAAATTCCTATCATTTTCAAATGCTTAATATTTGGTCGTTATTTTTTTGTCTTGGATTTTTACTAAGGAAGGAACTATCTTTCAGAAGTGCAATATTCGGGGGTGTATTTTTGGCAATACAATTTTTGTCGGGTATTTATTATGCAATTTTTGCATTATTTATTATTACCGTTTGGTATGTAATAAAAAGCTGCGAGATAAAAAAATCCAAAATAAAATTACTCAATTTGTTGCGAAGGCTTTTTGTATTCACGCTTACTTTTTTAATTCTAGCAGGATTTTTTATCATTAAATATTTACAGGTTAAAAATGCCTATAATATTACCCGTGATTATTGGGAATATGTAATTTATGCTTCTCATCCCACGGATTATATTTTTTCCCAATTTCAAAGTTTACTTGCAGAAACCGGTTTTTGGAAAAGGTGGAATAGTTTTAGCAATCATGGATCATCTGCAAGCTTTCCTGGTTTTGTCTTGCTGATTTTTAGTTTGATAGGTATCTTTAACTATCAGGTAGTTAACAAAATAAAGAGTATTTCTTTAAAGCTAACAAATATATCTATATTTTTTCTAATTCTTCTAATATGTGGATTTGTTTTCTCTTTAGGTCCTCGTTTAAGCGTAAACGGCGTTTATCTCGCAATTCCCTTACCATATTCAATTGTTTTAAAACTGGCTCCACCGCTATTTGAACCAATAAGGGCGGATTCCCGCTGGGCTTTTCTTGTTTTTTTTAGTTTAACTTATTTTTCATGTATTGGAATTCAAAAAATTGCAAAGTCGATAAAAAAGGAAATAATTGTAGTGCTGGCTCTATCTTTATTTTATATGATTGAAATAATTCCTATAAGTAGGAATACAGAGTCAAAGCAATTTTATAATCCTGTTTATGACACGCTTCAAAATCAATGTTCTGCAAGTAAGCAAGTAGTGTTAGAATATCCATTAACTCAAGATAAGAAAGATGCGGATATTGTTACTAACTTATCGTATAAGACTCAGATGCTATTGGCGAGTCTTACACATAAATGTAATATTGTAAATGGTTATAGTGGATATACTCCGAAGGATTACGAAAGTTACGAAACTGAGCTGTATACTATTGTTCCTGTTGGGGGCAAGGATAGGTTTTACCAGCTTTTAAAAGAAAGAAATGTTAATCTCTTTAAGTTAAATAAAAAAGAAATTTATTCAAATAAGGCGGAATCAATAGAGGAGTGGCTTCAAGATAGCAAAAGGTATGTTATATTAATCGAAAATGAGACTTATGTAATTGCAAAGCTCTTATGAGATTCAAACAATCATTAGTATCAATAATCATTATTAATTATAATGGTAAATGTTTTTTAGATGAGTGTTTGGGTTCTTTACAGAAAATTAATTTCCCTAAAAATAATTATGAAGTTATCGTGGTAGATAATAATTCCGAGGATACCTCTGTAGAATATACCAGAACACATTATCCTGAAGTAAAAATTATTGAGAATAAACAAAATTTTGGATTTGCTAGTGGTTGTAATATAGGAGTAAGTAACGCCAAAGGTGAGTATGTTACTTTTTTAAATACCGATACTAAAGTAGAGACAGATTGGCTCACGTATCTTGTTAAAAGAATTAAATCAGACAAAACGATAGCTGCTGTAAACTCCAAAATTTTCCTATATTTTCCTTTTATTGAAATATCAATAAAATCAGATGTTTTTATGCGTTCGGAATTTACTAATTCTATAAATTTTCAAGCAGCAGGAATTTTACTTGAAAATATCTTTCTCGAGAATAAATCGCTACAACACTTAGTAAGATATGCAAAGGGATTCTATGAAAAAGAAAAAGGTTCAATTCCCTTACGTTGGACTAAAGGTGATGCTTCAATAATTTTACCATGTGACCCAAGGCGGAAGAATGTTGGTTTTATTTTAACGATTAGATCTGAAAAATCCAGTTCCAATTTAAAAACAAAAATATTAATTAAATTAGGAGATAAAATCTTAGTTGAGGATAATCTAAGGTCTCATGAAATAAAACAATATGAAGTAGATTTAAAAACGTCGGAAATAAAGAAATATTTTTTGTATGCTGTGCAAAATAGCGGAGTTGTTGTTTTTAAAGATGGGTATGGTAGGGATCGTGGTGCAGTAGTGAAGGCAGACAAAACATGTATATATGAGCTGGATAATTATTTTTATGAAAACTCATGCGGCATCATTTCTTTTTGTGGAGCTAGTGTTTTAATGAGAAGAGACTTATTTGAAAAAAGCGGAGGATTTGATCAGTCGTTCTTCATGTATTATGAAGATGTTGATATGAGCTTAAAATTTAAACGATCTAACTGGAAAATCGTCTATGAACCACGTTCAATAGTCTATCATATTCATGCAGGCTCGAGCGGGGAATGGTCACCTCTATTTGTGTTTCATACTGAAAAAAACCGACTTGCACTACTTATCAAACATTTCCCCTTACATGTTTTTTTCGAAGAATTGATAAAGTATTTTTTCGTTTTAGGAGTATCCATATTAAAAATGATAAAGTGGAGGTTAAAAGAACATTGGGATCTTGTTGAAGAGTGGGAAGTGAAGGTAAAGTTAAGAATCAGAGTGATTAGATTTATCTTTATAAATTTTATACCTCTTTTTAAAAAGAGATCAATTATTAACAGAAAGAGCAAAATTAGTATGAAAAAACTTTATCAAAGTCTTTATTAATAATATGAGAAAAATACTTAAGGCGGGAGTATATGATCGTTGGCTGTATTCTTTAGGTGGAGGAGAACAACTAGCCTTTGCTTATGCTTTGGCTTTACGGGATTTAGGATATCAAACAGAGCTTTTAACCCATAAAAAAGTTGATCTGGTAGTTGCAGAGAAGAAAATGAATGTTAATCTTCACGGCATAGAATTAAAATATTTGCCCAATATGCTTGATTATCAACTTAGTCAATATACTGAAAATTATGATGTTTTTATTTGTAACTCTTATTTAGATTATATTCCTAACAGAAGTAAATTTGGGATTTTATCTATTTTTTTCCCTTCCAGAATTCATCTTTCTGTATATGAATATTTTAAGCGAGCTTTAGTTGTGCCTTCTCTACGAAAATTTTTTATTTATCCATCGAGATTTGAAGGATTTCGTTATGATGAGAGTGTTGGTAAAAAAATATTCAAATGGCTGGGTAAAAAGTCAACAATTGTTTTTAATCAAGATATCAGGGATTTTCATATTGAACTACATTTTGGGTATTTTGCCTTCTCTCTGATAGATAGTATTTCATTTTCTTTAGATAAAGAGGTTGTAGTACCCTTATCAAGAAGTGCTGACTTAAATAATAATTGTGTAAGCTACTCATTTAAATTTACCAAACCAACAAAGGGATTCGGTCTATCGATATATTTACCGGATTTAGAGTTCAGTGAAGATGTTGCTTTGACTAAAATTTTAATTCTAAATTACCGTTATTTTTTCTATAACATATTTAAGAAATTCTTTCCGAAATGGGAAATGAGGCTTCATGGTGGACCGTCAGTCACGAAATTCTCCGATATTAAATCTTATGATAGGATACTTACAATTTCTAAATTTTCGAGAAAATGGATAGAAAAATATTGGCATGTTTCAAGCGATATTTTATATCCTCCAGCTTCGATAAACAGTTTCTCTCCATCGAAAGATAAAAAAAATATTATTGTAAATATTGGACGTTTTTTCGTAACGGGCCATTGCAAGAAACAACTAGACATGGTTAGGGTATTTAAGAAGCTGGTAGATAGTGGAAGAAAGGATTGGGAGCTCCATTTTATAGGTAGCGTCGCTGAGGGTGATTTGCACCGCAAATATTTCGAAACAACGGAGGAAGAATCCCTGGGATATCCTATTTTTTTCTATAATAATGCGACGTTTGCGGAACTCCGGGAAATATTATCTAAGGCAAAAATATACTGGCATGCTACAGGTTTAGATGAAAATCCGGAAAATAATCCAATAAGATTGGAACACTTTGGCATTACTACAATTGAGGCAATGGCTTCTGGCTGTGTTCCTGTTGTTATTAATCTTGGTGGACAGTCGGAAATAGTTACTTCTGGAGCAGGTTTTCTTTGGAATAATAGAGATGAATTATTACTTTACACCAAAAAACTTATAAATAACCCAAAACTCATAAAAGAAATGAGTCTGAAAGCGATAGAAAGAAGCAAATTCTTTGATATAGAAAATTTTAAAAGAGAGCTTAAAAAATATTTACCTCTTTAGTTTGTAAATAAATTAAATTTTATAATTTCCCAAAAGGCTTTTACACCATCTTTCCAGTTGATCTTCTTACCTTCCTCATAAGTTCTACCTGCATAAGATATTCCTACTTCGTAAATTTTTACCCCCTTAATTTTAGAAATTCGCGCTGTAATTTCCGGTTCAAAACCAAATCTGTTGCTTTGTAATTTTGTGGATATGTTTCTGATTAGATCTCCCTTAAAAACTTTATAACCTGTTTCCATATCGGTCAAATTTAGATTGGTTAACATATTTGATAAAGTAGTCAAGAGTAGGTTCATTTGAGAATGCCAAAAATAAAGAACACGGTGTGGACGATTAGAAATGAACCTGGAACCATAGACTACGTCTGCATTATTTCTAATGAATGGTTCCAAGAGTGTGGGATAATCTTCCGGATTATATTCTAAATCTGCATCCTGAATTAAAACAATATCTCCCGTTGTAGATTTGAATCCATCACGTAATGCTGCCCCTTTTCCTTCGTTGTTTTTTTTAAAAATTGTTTTAAAAGAATATTTTTTATTGTGATCTTTTTTAAATCTGTTAATTTCCTTAGTGATTAATTTGACTGTGTTATCTTTCGAGCCATCATCTACGATCACGATTTCTTTTATAAGTCCTGGTGAGTCGGCATTAATAACAGTTTGAATTGTATGTTCGATATATTTTTCTTCATTAAACACAGGAATGACTATAGATAATTTATTCATATTCTTCTGAAGATTATTACAAATTTATAGATTTCTTTCAATAAGTAATCACTTTAGTGTAAAATTTAGTAATGATATTAAAGAAATTAAAAATCATCCAGATGCAAAAAATAATTTTTTTTGGATGCTTACTAGTTTTTTGTTTACTCTTATATAAAGATGTATTTTCAGAAAGAACCTTAATTCCTAATTTTGAACCTTTCCCCGATGCTTTTCATTATGTAATTCCTGCCAGAAATTTAATTCAAGGGGGAGGATTTAACGTTTCCAGAGAGGGGAGAGTAATAAAGTCTCAAGTTGGCCCCTTATACTCAATTTCTTTACTCCCTATGTTTTTTATTAATAGTGATCCCAGAATGTTTTATTTTACCAATATCATAATTGCTTTATTAAGTTTTGGATTATTTTATAAAATATTATTTAAAATTACTCAAAATTCGTTAATCTTATTTATTACTCTTTTTCTTTATTCTACTAATTATTATCTGTATTGGTATCCTACTTTGGCAATGGCAGAAAATCTGATGATTTTATTATTTTTGGGGGCAACTTATTTAATTATTCTTCCTGTCAAAATCAATAAATTGTTAGTTGCTACGATAATCGCTTTAAGTTTTTATTTAACAAAATATGCCAGCGCTCCATTAACCGCTTTGTATATATGTATTTATGGTCTGAAAACATTTATTTTTAAAAAAGAGAAGAAGTATGCCTTAATTTATATTACTCTAGTGTCACTGATGATGATATTGGCAGCTATTTATCTATATTTTTTGAGAAATATAAATATTTTTCGAATCTTCTATTTCTATATTGAAGGTACTTTATTTTTTAAATCCACAGATGGACAAATATTTTTTACCGGGTATATATTATCTAACTTACCTAAATATATAGAAGCAATACTAGGGTTCCCTACAAAAGTACTTTGGGATACCACTCCATTGGTTCCTAAGTTTGTCGGGATTTTTGGTTTAATTGGACTTATAGTAGGGATAGCTAAATCTAATTTTAGGTACTTAAGTTTAAGCTTAAGTATTTTACTCTTTGGTTCGATATTATTTATGTCAACTTTCTATTCTTTTGATGGTCGCTATATTCTGCACGCTATTCCGACGCTACTGATTGGTTCTGCTATTCTATTAGTTTCTTTGTTGAAGCTCGTTTCTAAAAAAGGTTTCAATAATTTATTTTACTTAATGCTATTTTTATTTATAGCTTGGTATTTTGCTACAAATATTTTAAGAATTAAGAATCAAATTATGTTAAATATTAGATACGCAGAGACCCCCTGGTATTATGTTTCCATTCTAGAGATGAATAAATATTTTACTTTAGACAAAATACAAGGAAATAAAAAACCTGTGCTGATTTCTGCAATGGCTCCATATCTGATAGATTTTTTTTCAAATAAAAATTTTACCTTACTACCTTTATCTTATGATCAGGAATTTAGAAGTGAGAAGGAATTCGTTTGGGGTCCTAACGATTATTCAGATTTGCCAAAACTTTATACAAAATATATTAAAGAAGGATATTCTGTTTATGTTGATAGGTATGGATTGGGAAATGAAACTTATACAAATAAGGATTATAAAGTAATTGAAAATACCTTCATACTTACTAAGGTAGCAACAGGATGTTTTGAGCAGTGTAATATTTACAGAGTAAAATTAAAAAATGTTAATTAAGATTTATGGCTTTTTGAGTAAGAAACCTATATACTATTTATTTGCATTAATTTTTATTTTTATTTTTTTGTTTATAAGGCTTTATAATATTTCTAATTCCTTAGAATTTTTTGGCGATATAGGACGCGACCATTTGACTCTTTATGAATGGTGGATAACAGGAAAAATCCCATTACTTGGACCGGGTGTAAGTTATTTTTCTTTACATCTTCCCCCTATATATTACTATATAAATTTTCCGATCTTTTTAATTTCCAGACTTTCTCCCTACACAACTTTAATAACTTTATTATTGATTTTTATCGGAGTCTATATAGTGGCAATTTTAACTTTTAAAAAACGGGAATATTTAATTGCCGTGTTTGTAGCTGCTTTACTCATAATATTTCATCCGCAATATATTTTACAAACTCGTCTTCCGTGGAGTCCCACTTTTGCCGCTCCTTTTATAGGAGTAGCAGTCTTCGAGCTCCTTTTATTACGAGAAAAATATTCCGTAAATAAATTTATAATATTTTCTGTTAGTTTAGCAGGAGCAGCAGGATTATCTGTAGAAACTATTCCTACTGTATTTGCGATGATAATTTCTGCCCTATGGATATTACTGCACCGTATAAAAAATATTTGTATTTTTTTTGCTTCAGTATTATTAATTTTTTTGCCTTTAATTATATTTGAGCTTCGGCATCAATTCTTTTTTATATCCAGATTAATAGCAAATCCGATCACTCAACCTTTTGAAACGGATCTGTTTGAAAAATTTCCTTATCTTTTATCTTTTCTTTTTGGAGTGAATGAGTGGAATGGTTTAAGCATGACAATTATTATAATTATTTTCCTTATAATTTTTACTTATATTATTATCAACTGGAAACAGAAAAAGATTATAAAAAATAATAAAGTTTTGTTTCTTTTTGTATTATTTTCTTTGTCTTTACTGTTAACTTATATATTACCTTTTCCTGCTAGAGAGCATGACATATTTGGTATTTCAGTCTTATTTTTCATAACTATTGCATTTTTCCCATTAAGACTCTCGTTTGTTATTAGTGGATTATTGTTAGTTTTGTGGCTTAATCCAACTATTTTTAATAGTTATTTTAAACAGGGACATCGGACAATTTCAGAAATGGAGAATTGTGCTACTAATGTTTGTTCTTTTGAACATGATCCTATGTATATTTCTGTAACTGCTTGGTATATCTATCATAAAACTCCAGAATATCAATTTGTATTTATGAAAAACGGTTGTCAGGTAAATGACATTACATATATGCCAAACTGGACAAATAAAATGTTGGTTATTGCTGATAGTGAAACTTATGAACATGGAAAAACTGCTTATAATGAACTGACGTTATTTGGAAAATCAATTGTTGAAAAAAAATATGACTGTGAAGATAACTTAAAAGGTTATGTTTTAAAAAAGGTAAACTAAATAATGATGATAAAAAGATTTGGATTATTTTGTGCAATCATCTTTTCGGTATTAATATTTTCTCCTGCTTTAAATAATTTTTTTTGGGGTGATGATTGGTATCATTTGAGCGTCAGCCAAATATCAAATTTTAATGAATTTCTTAATTTTTTCTCTTTTCAATTTACACCCCAATCCACGCCTTTTTATCGACCAATCTCAACACAGTTATTTTTCTTTAGTTTTAGTAATGTTTTTGGGTTAAATCCATTTCCTTTTTATTCGTTTTTATTGTTAATTTTTTCCTACAGTCTGTGGCTACTGCATAATTTTGTATATATGGTTTCCGGCGATAAAAAAAATTCTTTGTTAGCAGTATTAATATATGGATTTTCAGCGACTAATTTTCCCCGTTTATATTATTTATCTAATCTACAGGAGGTACTTATGGTTGTATTTATACTCTTATCACTGATTAATTATTTACAAAATTCAAAATCAAAAACTATTTTGTCATTAATATTTTTTCTGTTCGCTTTAGGATGTAAAGAAACAGCAATTGTCTTACCGTTTATTTTAGCAAGTTTTAATTATTTATATAAAAAATCTTCTTTTGTGAGATTATGGCCATATTTTTTGATTGCAAGTATATATATATTTATCAAATTAATATATTGGAATAATTACGGAAAAGATGACTATTTTTTTGACTTTTCACCAATTAAAGCAGTTAATACATTGGGATGGTATACTTTTTGGTCTTTTGGAGTACCGGAATTTTTAGTTGATTACATTGGGAGTGGCTTCAAGATTATTTCGCGGTTTTATCAGGATTTTCAGTTTACAGCCTATATTCTGTTAACATTAATCTTTTTAGTGTTTGGTAGTTTTGTTTCAGTAGTAATATCTAATATTAGAACTATTAATAGAAAACAAGTATTTTTTATCAGCTTTTTTCTGATAGGATTATTACCTGTACTTTTTTTGCCATGGCATAAATTTGCATATGAGTTAACCTTACCTATGATAGGGTGGAGTACTTTACTTGCAAGTTTGTTGTTTAAAAACAATGTCCGCAATGTTTTATCCGTGACTTTTTTGATTATATTTTTTATATTAAATTTATTTACAATTACACTGGATTATCAAAGGCATCAATCTGTCACAAGGAGTAAAATTTCCTATAAGGTTTATAAATATTTTTCTGAAATTTATTCAGTTCCACCTAATAATAGTTATTTTGAGTTTTTTAATGATACAAATATTCCCAATAAAAATTGGGGTTCCTCAAAACAAATAGATCAAGCTGTTTCTGGGTCAAATTTATTTAAAGTCTTATATAAAAATCCAAATTATATTGTTTATTATGAAGATATTATAGTTAATAAACCAATTTTGGAAAAACGTATCCCAATTAGTACCGCCATGTTCTTGAAATAAATGAAAAAAAATAAATTGCTCGTCTCTATTTTACTCTTAGGCTTAATTGTTAGATTGATAAACTTAAATCAAAGTCTTTGGTTGGATGAGGCTATAAATGTGGTTTATGCCAGAGCTAATGATTTTTGGTGGTTTGTAACGAAATATCCGATCGGTGACTTTCATCCGGCTGGTTGGTTCACTATCCTTTGGATTGCGGGACACTTATTTGGTTGGTCAGAAGTATCTGTACGTTTACCTTCTGTGATTTTTGGTGTTACTACAGTATATATTACTTATTTAATCTGCAAAGAAATATTTTCTAAAAAAATTGGATTGATTGCTGCGTTAATGCTTTCCATTGCCCCGCTTCATATTTATTATTCGCAAGAGGCTAGGATGTATGCTTTATCCACTTTTACAGTCACGTTGTCAGTTTACTCATTTATTCTTTTTATGGTCAATAGAAAATATAGCATGTTGATGTTTGTTGTAACATCCATTTTAGTTTTGTATTCCGATTACGTCGCGTATTTTATTTTTCCTTGCCAATTTATCTATATTTTATTTTGGCGAAAGGATATGATAAAAAAGTATATTTATTCTTTATGTATAACTACTCTGTTTTTTATTCCCTGGCTTTTTATATTGCCTGAACAGCTAATAAGTGGTCAAAAGACTGCAATGATCATTCCGGGCTGGAAAGAAGTTGTCGGCAGTTCTTCTATAAAAGAATTATTTCTCCTTGTAATTAAAACAATAATTGGTCGGATTAGTTTTAATAATAGTATGTATTATTATATTTTTATTTCGGTTATTGCAGCACCCTTGTTGATTGCGTTATTAAAAATTAATAAAAGTTTAAATAAAAATAGTTATTTAATTTTATGTTGGTTAATTATCTCGCCACTTTTATCGTGGCTATTTTCTTTACTTATTCCGGTATTCTCATATTTTCGCTTACTTTATGTTGTTCCTGCATTTTATATATTGGTTGCACTAAGTTTAAGTAAATTTACGACTATTTATTTTAAAATTATCCTGGGATTAATTATATTGACCGAAATAGTTGCGAGCGGATTATATTTATTTAATGACCAATATCATCGTGAAAATTGGCAGGATGCTTCTTCTTTGGGTAGACTAAATAACACAGTTGTTATTTTTGAAGATGATACAGTTCCTGCTCCCTATGTTTATTATAACTCAACAATTTCTGATTCTTTTCCCGGACTGAAAAAAAAACCGGCCAAATCGATTGATGATGTAAGCGAACTACAAGTTGAATTACTAAACAAAAGAAACGTGTTGTTATTTAATTATCTTGTTGAAATAACTGATCCACAAAAATATGTGGAGCAGAAATTGATAAAGTTAGGTTATAAAAAAATATCAACATTTAACTACCAAGGTGTTGGCTTTGTTTTTTTGTTTTCCAGGAACTTAAATCAATAAGCGATGCCAAAGTAAGCTATATTTGTTACAATAAAGATACTTTATGAAGGTTGGTTTTGATATATCACAAATAGCCCACATAGGGGGAGTTACAACTTACACGGAAAATATAACTAGTCAGTTGTCTAAAACAACAATAGATATGGTTTATTTTTATTTCTCTTTGAGAAAGCCATATAATGGAAAATTATCAAATGTTAAGAAGTTTTTTTTACCACCGACTTTGTCGGAATTTATTTTTAATAGAGTGAGGAAAATACCGATTGAGTTATTTATAGGAGATATTGATATTTTTCACAGTTCGGATTGGATTCAGCCTCCCACAAAGGCAAAAAAAATTACAACCTATCATGATGTTGTTCCAATAAAATACCCTCAGTGGTCACACCCTAAAATAATTGAAGTTCATAAACGCAGACTCGAGATTGTAGAAAAAGAGATAGATATAGTAATTGCTGTCTCAGAGTCTACTAAAAGAGATTTATTAGAGCTTACTAAAATTCCTGAAAATAAGATAAAAGTAATTTATGAAGCAGCTGAGGAACAGTTTAAACCCTCAAATAAAGAATTAGTTGAAGATTTTAGAAAAAAAATGAAATTACCAGATAAATTTATTTTGGCAATTGGTGGAGTGGGTGAAAGAAGAAATTTAGCTCGAATAAAAAAAGTGACTCAAAGATTTAATTTAGTAATAACAGGAGAAACTATTCCTTGGGTTAAAGCTCAAGAACTGCCATTACTGTATTCTGCAGCAGAAGTTCTGCTTTATCCCTCCTTATATGAAGGATTTGGTTTACCAATATTAGAAGCCATGAGCTGTGGAACACCAGTCATTACTTCTAATATTTCGTCAATGCCAGAGGTGGGGGGAGATGCAGCGTTATATGTTAACCCGGAAGATGAAGGTGATATAAGTAAAAAACTACAATTACTAATGAAAGATGAACAACTAAGAAAAACAATAGCAGATAAAGGATTTAAACAAGCTCAGAGATTTTCTTGGACAAAATGTGCAGAAGAGACCTTTGGGATATATAAAAGACTTATAAACCCACATGCCTAGACTCTTTTCGCATACTTTCTTACTAATCTTATCTGTACTATTTATCGCTACTCTTGTGAGATTTATTAATTTTGAAAATCGTATGAATTTCGGACCCGAACAAGCGATCTCTCTAAGTGTTGCAGCCGACTATATAAATGAAAAATTTAGCCTACTTGGAGAACCAAATGTTCAAAGAGTAACGTCTTACGGTCATCGGATTTTTCACCCGCCTGTTTTTAACTATAGTTTAATTCCTCTACTGGTTGTTTTTAATTATGATCCCATACCCGTTACTGTTTTTTTTGGTTTATTGAATCTAGGGACTGGTGTGGTTTTGTTTTGGGTAATAAAAAATAATATAAATATGAAAGTAGCCCTTTTTTCTTTAATTTTATTTCTGTTCAACTCCGTCATGATTCAACACTCTCTATTTATCTGGAATCAAAACTATATTCCCCTTTTATCAATTTTTATTGGATTTTGGATTTATAAAATAAAAATAGCAAATGGAAAAGATGATTTCAAACATGCTTTATTAATAGGTATTTTTTCGGGAATCATACTGGGAATTGAATTCCTTTTTCTCGTAACTATGGTATTTATATCTGGGTTCATATTTTATTTTTCTAAACGAAAGATACAAGTAATAAGTGGTATGTTAATCGGACTTGTGATTTCTCTATCCCCAATGATTTTATTTGACGTTAGGCATCAATTTTATTTTATGAATACTCTAATACAATATTTTATTGACACTCTGAAAGCACCGGGACAGAACAATTTAAGCTATTATCACTTTTTTCAATTTTGGCCACCCTTAGTTTTGCTTGGTGGATTCATTCTTTCGAAAATTTACGCAAGAACTTCTTTGTTGGCAAGTTGTATGCTTATAGCATATATGCTATTTAACTTATTTTCTCCACAGGTAAATTTTACAAAGGCAGTTGGAATGAATATAAATTTAAATTATCCTAAACTTGCAGAGGCAGCTAAAGCTATAGCGGAAGATAAACCGGTAAGTTTTAATGTGGTTACAACATGGGATTTTGATAGTCAGGCTCATCCTTTGCGATACCTTATGAAGTACCGCTATAACTTAAATCCTGCTAACACTGAAGATTACCATAATATAAAAAATCTTTACGTTATGTCTAGTTCTGATTATAATTTTCAAAAAACGTCTTTATACGAGATTGCAAGTTTTCGTCCATTTAATGTTGCACTTTTGAAGAATATAGATAATGATTATAGTGTTTTTAAATTAAGCCAAGAAAAATAAAATGAAAATTTGGATTGATGGTTATGAAGCAAATGTTCCTCAAAGATTAGGTTCTTCACAAGTAGCCTTTAAACTTTTATGCCATCTGGAAAAAATAGATTATAAAAACGAATATACTGTTCTTTTACCATTTTCTCCACTACAAGATTTACCAAAGGAGAGAAGTGGGTGGAATTATAAAATATTAAGGCCAAATAAACTCTGGACCAGAATTGCGCTCCCTTTTGCTTTATATACTGCCAAGGTTAAACCGGATCTGATTTATTCACCTACCCACTACATTCCGCGTTTTTCGCCAGTAAAACGAATAGTAACAATTTTTGATCTTTCTTATTTACATTTTCCAGACATGATACCAAAAGGAGATTTATGGAAAATGGTGCATTGGGGCAAATTTTCTATCGAAAACTCTGATCATATTATAACAATTTCTAATTTTTCTCAGAAAGATATTATTAAAAATTATCATATTGATAAAGAAAGAATAACTGTTGCCTATCCTGGGTTTGATAGAGATGTTTTTAAACCAGTAAAAAATAATGATCAAATTGAACAGATAAAACAAAAATATAATATATCTGGAAAATACGTTATGTATATAGGAACCCTTCAGCCGAGGAAGAATCTGATCAGATTGATAGAGGCAATAAAACCAATCGAAGGACTTAAACTTGTCATTGTCGGAAAGACTAATGGACTTGGTAGACAAGGTTGGATGTTTGAAGAAATCTTAACTAAACCTAAAGCTTTAGGAATTGAAGAAAAAATTATTTTTACAGGTTTTATACCAACTCAAGAGCTACCGTATCTTTTATCTGGGGCTGAAACATTTATATTACCATCACTCTGGGAGGGTTTTGGCATACCTGTTGTTGAAGCTATGGCTTGTGGAACACCTGTAATAGTTTCAGATGTTTCATCTCTTCCGGAAGTGGTTGGAGAAGTAGGTATATTGGTTGATCCTAAATCTGTAACTCAAATTGAACAAGCCATTAGAGTAATTACAGTGGACAAAAAACTTAGAGAAAAAAAAGCTAAACAAGGACTCATTCAGGCGAGTAAGTTTTCCTGGGATAAAATGGCAAAAACAGTATTAAAGGTTTTTGAGCTCACTCACACTAAGTCTACATTAAGTAATACCGAAAAATTATGACGAAAATATCAATAGTTATTCCCTATTGGAATGGAGCAGAAAAAATACAAAGATATTTACCTGATGTTTTAAAATTTGCACGTACCAATAATGTTGAAGAGGTTATTGCTTCAGATGATAGTTCCACTGATGATACTGTGCAACTTCTGAAAAATGAATTCCCGGATGTTGTGGTTATTGAGAGGGAGCATAACGAAGGTTTTTCATCAAACGTTAATACCGGATTTTCTAAGGCGAAAGGGGATTTTGTTTTTCTCATAAATAGTGATGCGATGCCAGGGGAAGCAGTTTTTAAATATGCCATGCCACATTTTGACGACAAGAGAGTTTTTAGTGTGGGTTGTAATACAGGGGGGCTTTGGGCTATTGGTGGATTTAAAAATGGATTCTTTTGGCACGATCAGGCACGCAAGGCTGGTCCTTGCGAGGCTACAGTACACCAAACGCTTTGGGTATCAGGGGGTTCAGGTGTTTTCCGTAAATCAATGTGGGATAAAATGGGTGGTTTGGATGAATTATATAATCCGTTTTATGTAGAAGATCTCGATCTTGGGTATCGGGCAACAAAACGAGGATATATAAATATTTGGGAACCTAAAAGTAAAGTAGATCATTACACCGAAAAAGGAGTGATAGAAAGCAATTTTTCTCGCGATAAAATTAATTATACAGCAGAAAGAAATATGCTGATTTTTATTTGGAAAAATATAACCAACGAGAAATTGATTAGTGATCATAAATTAGCTTTAACAAAACGGCTATTTTCTCATCCTAAATATTGGTTGGTATTTTTAGCAGCCCTGCGTCAATATCCAGCAATTATGAGAAAAAGGGAAATAGAGAAACAAGAAGCTAAACTATCTGATGAAGAAATTTTTGGTATTTTTGAAGGCGTTTAGTATATAATTTATAAGATGAGTATTTTTAAAGATAAAATGGGAAAAGATTTAAATTCTGCCCAAGCTTTTAAAAAAATTATTAATCGGTTATATAATTATATTATTGATATAGAATTATTATTCGTCCGTCTGGCAGGCTTTATACCCATACACACTTTTCGTTGGTTAATATATAGAGCAGCAGGAGTAAAAATTCCATTTGGTTCTCATATTCACATGGGGGCTCAGTTTTTTTATCCTGCAGGAGTTGAGATAGGGAATGATTCAATTATAGGACAAGGAGTATTTTTGGATGGAAGAGCTAACCTGAAAATTGGGAGTCATGTAGATATTGCCTCAGATGTGATGATTTATAATTCCGAACATGATATTAATGCTGAAGATTTTCATGCTGTAAATGGAGAAGTGGAAATAGGAGATTATGTTTTTATCGGACCAAGGGTCATTATTTTGCCTGGGGTGAAAGTTGGTAAAGGAGCTGTGATAGCAGCAGGTGCGGTAGTTACTAAAAATGTTTCGGAGTATGCCATCGTTGGAGGAGTACCCGCTAAAGTTATTGGGGAAAGAAACGCTAAGGATTTACATTATAAGTTAGGAAGAGCAAGACTGTTCCAATAAAACAATGCGCAGAACTATTTTTTTGTTTTTTTCATTTATTTTATTGCTCTATTTATTAATACCAGGTCCATCCTCCATTAAAGATTTTCCTACATTACCCAGTTCAGTTAAATCAAATCTTGAGGGGGATACCATCCAAGTCCCTAATATTTCTGCCTATTTCTCTGATAATTACCGATCATTTGCCACTAATTTCTATAAAAATAGCTACGAAAACAGTGTATTAATGCCTTTGCTACCAATTCGACTAAATTATCCCCCGGAATTTGCATATATGGCTATTATGGATCAAACAAGGAGCACATATCTTGAAGAATACATCTACCCGCTTCGAGATTCTCTTTATGTTAATGGTTATGAGCCATTTTATGAAAATGGTAAACCTAAGTTCTGGGGTTCAGTGAAGGCTGATGAGGAAAATGGAACTTATTTTAATAAGACGACTTTAAGATATTATCCGTCATCCTATCTTGTAAGAGTAATAGTTTGGTTAGGAATAATACTATCAATTTCTTTTATCTGGAAAGTAGGAAGGAGAATTTTTCTTAATGGTTGATCTTGCAATTATTGTCGTGAATTATAGAACTAAAGAACTTACTCAAAAATGTTTGAGATCTATATATAATAGTAAACCAAAAAATAAATTCGAAGTATGGGTGGTTGATAACAATTCTTCTGATAATTCTTTAGTAGTACTTAAAAAAGAATTTCCTCAAGTTAACATGATTGAAAGCGATAAAAATTTAGGATTTTCCGGAGGAAATAATCTGGTATTAAAAAAGGCTAAGGCAAAATATTATTTACTTCTTAACTCTGATACCGAAATTAGAGGGCATGCTTTAGAGAATCTCTGTGAGTTTGCAGAAACTTCTGATTTTGGGATAATGTCCTGTAAATTGTTAAACTACGATGGTAGTTTCCAACCTAATGGAGGTGAGCTACCAACTATTTTCCCGTTATTCTTTTGGTTATCCGGTCTCGATGACATTTTTAGAAAGTTTCTTAATATTCCATCTTACCAATCCAGAGGCAAGGAATATTATATAGATAATAAACAAATTGGTTGGGTATCAGGGTCAGTCATGTTAATAAAAAATGAGGTAATGGAGAAAATAGGTTTATTGGACGACCAAATCTTTATGTATGGAGAAGATGTGGAATACTGCTTTAGAGCAAACCGGGTTGGATTTAAAGTCGGGTGGACTGATCAAGCTGAAGTAATGCATTTAGGAGGAGTTAGTTCTAAAACTCCTCAATATAATCAATGGATAGGGGAATTCAAGGGTTTAATTTATATTTATCATAAGTTTTTTGGCTCTTTTATGGCTTTTCTCCTTAAAACGCTGATGTATGTTTTTATTGTAGCAAGAATAATTGGTTTCTTAATTGTTGGTAAAATATTGTACTCACGTACTTATGCAAAAATTTTTGTCAATCTCTGAAAAAAGTTTTTTTTGGGTAGTACTATTTTTAGTGGTATTTATTCCGTTATACCCTAAATTTCCTTTAATGAATGTTAACGGAACTTTTGTTGCTATTAGGGTAGAGGATATTATGATTGCAATAGCACTTGGTTGGTGGGCTATCTATATATATTTTTCTAAACAAGTTACAAAAATTCTTTCAAATAGATTAAATCAGGCTTTAATTTTATTTTTTTTCATCGGAGGAATCTCGCTTTTTTCAGGTATATTTTTAACAAAAACTATCAGTTTAAATTTAGCTATATTTCATTTTTTGAGAAGAATTGAGCTAATGATGTTATTGCCAGTTGCTTATCAAGCCATTATCTCCAGGAAACAGATAAAATTGTTACTAATAACATTGTCGATGGTACTCTTTATTGCTAATCTTTATGCCTTAGGTCAGAAATACCTAGGCTGGCCTGTTATTTCAACAAATAACTCAGAATTTTCGAAAGGATTAATTTTATATCTTAGTCCAGATGCTAGGGTAAGCTCTACTTTTGCAGGTCATTATGATTTTGCTATATATCTAGCTGTAAGCATTGTAATAATCTCTGCCCTGATATTTACTAATAAAAAACTACTTGTTCTTATCTGGCAAGGCGTTTTGTTGTGTTTATCATTTTTCACTTTAGTTTTAACGGCAGCCAGATTATCTTTTGCCGCTGTTTTAATGGGAATAGTTGTATCCTTGTTGCTTAGCGGTAAAAGGTTGTTTATTTTTCTAGTAATTGGAGCTGGTATTATTGTATTAATTTACCCTTCTCAGTTGCGGGATCGTCTTATCTCAACAGTTACAATAAATATATTACAAGAAGGGGATCGTTATACAGCAGAAACGGATATACAAGAAGAGAGAAGCCAACTTAATATCCCCACTCTGCCCCATGAAGATTCAACCGATTCTGCGGAAATGGTTAAAACAACTGGTATCCCGTCAGATATTACACCTGGGGAACCGACTGACTATTCACAAATGGCTGTATACCGATCATCAAGAATAAGATTTTATTACGAGTGGCCACGTGCAATCCGAGCATTTATTAAAAATCCGTTTTTAGGTACAGGATACTCTTCCTTGGGTTTAGCAACGGATAACGATTTTTTAAGATCATTGGGAGAAGTTGGGTTACTGGGAACAATTGCTTTCTTTTTAATATTGGTTGAGATAACTAAAATTATTTGGAGTAATTTTAGATTTTTTTCGGATAAATTATTAAGATATTTCTCTATAGGGTTACTTAGTATGATCGTAGTGTTATTCATTAACAGCATGTTTATTGATGTCTTTGAGGCATCTAAAATTGCAACATTGTTTTGGATAATTGCAGGAGTGGGTGTATCTATGGAAAAACTTAAATGAAAATAATTAAAAATCCTCTCTTCTGGTTAGGGATTATATTAATAATAGGTTTTGTTGTTCGTTTATATAAAATAGATACACCTCTCGCTGATTGGCATTCTTGGAGACAAGCTGATACTGCTGCTGTTGCAAGGAATTTTTTCAAAGAAGGCTACACTCCATTTATTCCTAAATACGATGATATGTCCGGTGTGGCAGAAAATCCCGTTCCCAACCCTAACAGGTATCGTTTTGTGGAGTTTCCGATCTACAATAGCTTAATTTATTTTTCGTACATAATTAATGGTGGAGTAGATATTAAGTTAGCAAGGTTTATTTCTATATTAATGTCACTAGGATCAATTACATTTCTATATTTAATTGTAAGGAGGCAATGGGATACACTCACCGGTTTAATTTCAGCTTTAGTTTTTGCTATTTTGCCATATAATATTTTTTATTCCAGGGTAATTTTACCGGAACCCACTCTCATTTTTTTCTCATTGGGGATGTTATACTTTACAGATTTATGGATTTGGAAAAATAGCCGAGGGTTTTATTTTCTATCTATTTTTTTTACAGCTTGTGCTTTCTTGATAAAGCCGGTTGCCATATTCTACTTATTACCTTTAATTTATTCATATTGCAAAAAAGAAGGAAAATTATGGCCAATTCCCAGACGATACTATTTATGGATAGTATTATCGTTTATGCCTTTTGTGGCTTGGAGGATGTGGATGTTAAATTTTCCGGAAGGTATTCCCGCTTCAAACTGGTTATTTAATGGAAATCATATTAGATTCAGACCTGCTTTTTGGAGGTGGATATTTGGTGATCGCTTAGGAAGGGAAATCTTAACAATGGCAGGTACTTTCCTCTTCTTCTTTGGATTAATCAAACAGCCAGATAAAGGAGGGTATCTGTTGCATCTGCTTGCGCTATCATCTTTTTTGTATCTCTTTATTTTTGCAACAGGTAATGTTACTCATGATTATTATCAGACTCTAATTGTTCCTGCTTTGTCAATTTTTGTGGCTTACGGACTTATTAATCTTTTCCGGGGTTTTAACGGAATTATTCCACGTTTATATACGATTCCTCTAGGATTATTAATGCTTTCTCTAACTTTATATTTAGGGTGGTATGAAATTAAAGGATTATATCAAATAAATAACGGAGTAATTGTTGAAGCAGGTGAGTTTGCAGATAAAATTTTGCCGAAAAGTGCAATAGTAGTAGCTCCATATGGAGGGGATACTGCTTTTTTATATCAAACCAACCGTCACGGATTTGCATATTCAGTTCTTCCTGTTGTTGATTTAGTCAAAACTTACGGAGTCCATTATTATATTTCAGTTGATTATAATGATAAAACAAATTGGGTGATACGAAATTTTAAGGTTATAGAAAAAAATCCAAAATTTGTCATTGCAGATTTAACAGAACCAATTGTCACACCTGGGGCTACTTTGGAAAAAGAACCGTAATAATACAATGAAGATATTAATGTTAACACCGTATTTACCATACCCCCCATCTTCGGGTGGTCAAATCCGTTCTTATAATTTAATCAAGCAGTTATCTAAAAAACATGAAATTACTCTTTATTCTTTAATAAAAGCTGATGGTGAGAGACAGTATGTTTCAGAACTTCAGAAATATTGTAAAAAAGTAAAAATTTTCAAGAGACCCCAAAAACCATGGACTCCAACAAATATAATCAGGACCGCAATTAGTCTTTACCCTTTTTTAGTGATAAGAAACTATTCGCCGGAAGAGAAAGCTGATATCACTAAAACTTTAGCCAATGAAAATTTTGACCTTATTCATGCAGAAACATTCTATGTCAGTCCTCATATTCCTAAGACTAATATTCCAATGGTTCTGGTTGATCAAACAATTGAATATCAGGTGTATCAACATTATGTGGAGACATTTAGATGGTTTTTTTTAAAGCCAATTCTTTGGATTGATGTCTTAAAAATAAAATATTGGGAAAAATATTTTTGGAAAAAAGCCAAAAAAGTAATAGCTGTTTCCGAATCAGACGCAAAAAAGATGAGACAGCTAGTACCCGGTTTAAGTGTATCTGTGATCCCCAATGGAGTAGGGGAGGATTTAATGGAGGATCTACCTCTTCACTATTCAAGGACGATTCTTTTTATAGGTAACTATGCTTGGTTACAAAATATTGAAGCTGCACGTATTTTAGCAAAACAGGTGTTCCCGATCATAAAAAATAAGGTTAGTGATGCTAAACTAATTATTGTTGGTCAATATACGGATAAAATTGCAGATCTTAAATCTCCTGATATTAAGCTAATTAATTTAGGACTTAATGATATTGATGGCGTAAAGAAAGCTTACCAGACAAGCGGAATATTAGTCGCTCCCTTATACGGTCCGGGAGGAACCAGGTTGAAAATCCTAGGTGCTATGGCAGCAAAATTACCAGTGGTGACCACTAATGTAGGTATAGAGGGGACTGAGGCCTTAAACGGAAAGCATGTTCTATACGGAGAAAATCCGGAGATTTTGGCAAACTTAGCAGTGGAACTTCTTTTAGACAAAGAGAAGTATTATAAAATCGCAATTAACGCCAGAAAATTAGTTGAAGAGAAGTATTCTTATTCATCTATTGCAGACAAGATGGATAATATTTACAGAGAAGTGCGAAAAGATGAAAAGTAAAGTATCTGTCGTTTTAGTAAATTATAACTCGGGAGATTACTTAATAGGTTGTCTTAGATCTTTGATGAGGGAGGAGAAAGACTTAGATTTGGATATTTGGGTAGTGGATAATGCCTCAAATGATAATAGTATAAAAAATTCTAAAAAAATATTTCCAAATATTAATTGCTTGATTAACAAAGAAAATGTAGGATTTACTAAAGCTAACAATCAGGCATTAGCAAAAATTCAAAACGAATATATTTTAATTCTTAACCCTGATACCAAAGTGTTGCCGGGAACTTTAAGTTATATGTTGAAGTTTATGGAAGATAATCCAACGGTTGGTGCGGCAACCTGCAGGGTAGAGCTTGCTAACGGTTTACTTGACTGGAGTTCTCACAGGGGATTCCCGACCCCTATAGCTGCTTTCTTCTATTATTTTTTGGGAAATGATAAATACTATCATTTAAGCGATCGGGATATGGAAAATATTCACGAGGTTGATGGCATCACAGGAGCCTTTTTTTTAACACGAAAATCAGTTTTAGATAAGGTTGGATTATTTGATAAAGACTATTTTATGTATGCGGAAGATCTTGACCTTTGTTTCAGAATCAAGAAAGCTGGGTATAAAATTATATTTATACCGAGTGTAAAAATTATTCATTATAAAGGCATTTCTTCAGGAATAAAAGAACATAGTCAGAATTTATCGCAGGCAACGGAAACTGTAAAAATTAAGGCTTTTAATGCTTTTTATGAAACTATGAAGATTTTTTACCGAAAGAATTTAGCTTATCGATATCCATTTTTTGTTAATTGGTTAGTTTATTTAGGGATAAATTTAAAATGGGCAATAGCTAAAAGGAAACTTCAGGTATGAGAATTGTTGTCGACGGAAGATTATGGAATGAGAGTGGTTTAGGAAGATACATTAGAAATTTAATCTTACAACTTCAGGAGTTGGATAATGTGGATGAGTACTTTGTTCTTCACTTACAAAAAGACTTTGATAGAATAAATTATACGAATCCGAAATTCCATAAAATATTAGTAGATGTTAAATGGTATGGAGTGTCGGAGCAGATTAAATTGCCGAAAATTATAAAATCTCTTAATCCTGATTTAGTGCATTTTCCTCATTTTAACGTACCTATTTTCTATAAAGGGAAATTTGTAGTTACTATCCATGATTTAATCCATCAACATTTCCAAACCAGGAGCACCACAACTTTAAATCCATTATTACATACAGTTAAAAAAGCAGTATATAAGAAAATCTTTTCTCATGCAGTGAAAAAATCTTTTCAAATAATTGTGCCATCAGAATTTATAAAAAATCAATTAATAAGTGAATGGGATGTAGCGGAAAATAAAATTTCAGTGACATATGAAGGTGTGGAGGAGACAATTGTTAATTTGGTAAAAAATGTGAAGGATGAAGACTTTAAAGAATTAGCGGTGAAATTTGAAATTAGAAAACCCTATCTCTTTTATGTCGGGAATGCTCAGCCCCATAAAAACCTTTCCAACCTTATAAATGTGTTTGTAAGATTAAAAGATAAATATCCGGATTTAGCTCTTGTTTTATCTGGTCCTGACCATTATTTTTGGCAAAAGCTCAAAACGACAACCCTTGCAAAACATGTGATATTTACAAGGTTTATTTCTGATCAGGATTTAGTAACTCTCTATAAGAACGCAGAAATGTTTGTGATGCCATCCCTGGAAGAAGGTTTTGGTATCCCAATCTTGGAAGCAATGGCTTGTGATTGCCCTGTTGTTTCTTCAAATACTGCCTCTCTACCGGAAGTTGGAGGGAGTGCAGCGATTTATTTTGATCCTCAAAATGAGAATGATATGGCGGGAAAAATTACTAAGGTAATAGATAATGAAAAATTAAGAAAAGAATTAATTAGCAGAGGGAGAAAACGATATAAAGTATTTTCCTGGCAAAAAATGGCAGAACAAACATTAGAAATTTATCAAAAATCTTAATTTTTTTCTGCTATACGAAGTTTTCCTGAGCGCGAGCGGGGATTAATTTTAATTTCTTCTTCTGTAGGTTCAACAGGCTTTTGAGTAAGAATTGTGATCGAACACTTTTTCTCTTCATCTTTCAGAAAATTTTTAACTATTCTATCTTCTAAAGAATGAAAACTAATTACTACTAATCTACCACCCGGTGATAAGATGTCTAATGCTTGAGGTAAAGCTTCTTCTAAGCTATGGAGTTCATCGTTAACCGCAATACGTAGAGCCTGAAAAACTTTTGTTGCAGGGTGAATTTTTTTTGTTTTGTCCAGCTTTTTTACTGATAAAATAATTTGGACTAATTTATCTGTAGTATCTATTTTATCATGATTTCTGTATTCAACGATTTTTCTGGCAATTGGTTTTGCAAAACTTTCTTCTCCGTATTTCCAAAATAATTCTGCGAGTTCATCAACGTATAACCCATTAACTAAATCTTCTGCCCTGAGTTTTTGGGAGCGGTTCATTCTCATATCAAGGGGGGAGTTTTGATTGAAGCTAAATCCTCTTGTAGCATTTCCCAATTGATGTGAAGAAATTCCTAAATCAAACAATATTCCTTGAGGATCTTGTGGAAGAAAATTAGATGAAATCTCTTTTACTACAGAAAAATTTGCCTGGCAGATAATTAGAGAGTCAGAAATTGCCTGAAAACGGTTGTTAATAAGAGTAACTGTTAAGTTATGATTCTCTGCAACTTCTTTGATAGCATCATAGTCCAGATCAATGCCTAAAACTTTTCCTCCCGCTTTCAATATTGCTTCAGTGTGGCCACCGCCACCTAAATTGCAATCAACATACCAAGCTCCTTTCTGGATATTCAAATAGCTGATAGCTTCCTTCAACATGACTGGAATATGATAATTACTCATATTGATATTTTATCATTTTGGTACAATAAAGGAATGAAAGTGGCGCTTGTTCATGATGATTTAGTTCAGTGGGGTGGAGCAGAAAGAATGTTGGTGGCTATAAGTGATATTTTTCCGGGAGCTCCTATATATACATCTGTTTTTGATAATAATAACGAAATATTAAAGCAACAATTTATGGGTAAAAAAATAATTACCTCTTTTATTCAAAAAATACCCAAATGGAAAAGTATGTACAGAATGTTACTTCCGTTTTATGCCGCAGCCTTTGAGGGTTTCGATTTTTCAGGTTATGATGTAGTGATCTCTCAAACCACCAGATTTGCCAAAGCGGTTATTACTAAACCTAATACTTTACATATTTGTTATGTTCATACACCACCCCGTTTTTTGTGGGATTTTTCCGGAGGAAAAATTAAAGGAGTTCCACAAATATTTTTTAATTATCAGAGAATATTAGATGCAATAGTTAGTTCCAGGGTAGACATATGGGTTGCAGGATCTAAAAATGCCCAAAAGAGACTCCAAAAAATTTACCATATTAATTCACAGGTTATTTATCCTTTTGTGGATACTGAAAGATTTTCATCTATTGATCCCTTTAATGGTGGGTATTTACTGGTGGTATCAAGACTAAATAATTACAAACGGGTAGATTTGATTATCCAAGCTGCAAATGAGTTAAAGATACCTCTTAAAATTGTGGGTATTGGTCCGCAAGAAAAAAAATTAAAAAAACTGGCTAAGTCAAACGTGTATTTTCTCGGCTCTGTTAATGAGGAGCTATTAACTTTATTAATTTCCGGTTGTAAAGCGCTTATTATTGCTGCTGAAGAGGATTTTGGTTTAATGCCACTTGAGGCGCAAATTCTGTCTAAACCTGTGGTTGCTTTTAAAAAAGGAGGTGTAACGGAAACAGTAATTGAAGGTGAAACTGGAGTCTTTTTTGAGTGTCAAAACGTTGAAAGCTTAACTCGGGCATTGGTTAAATTGGATAAAGAGGGTTATAATGGAAAAAGATGTCGGGATCAAGCCCGACTTTTTTCAAAAGGTAGGTTTGTTAAAGACTTTAGTACCTTAGTATATTCAGCTATGAAGAATATGGAAAATGTAAATTAAATATGCAGATATCTGAAAATAGTGAAGAATATCCAAGTTTTGTATACGAAGATGTGCTCTTTAACTTCCTAAAAAGGCTAATTGATGTCCTTGGTTCAATTGTAGGTATTATATTATTTTCTCCAGTTATGCTGCTTACTGCTATTTGTATTAAACTTGATTCGGAAGGTCCGATATTTGCCGATACCCCGATGAGGGTGGGTAAAGATGGGAAACATTTTAATATGTATAAATTTCGCTCAATGATTGTAGGAGCACATAGACTTCTGCACAGAAATCCAAAATTGCTTAAAGAGTATAAGAAGAATAGTTATAAAATTATTGATGATCCCCGGGTTACACCAGTTGGTCGGTTTATAAGAAAAATATCTATTGATGAGATGCCTCAATTCTTTAATGTTTTAAGAGGCGATATGAGTTTGGTTGGAATTAGACCTTATTATCCGTTTGAGTTAGAGGAGCAGCAGCAGAAGTATCCGCAAAGTAAAAAATTTGTTAAAATTGTTTTACAATCTAAGCCCGGAATAACCGGAGTATGGCAGGTTTCGGGAAGGTCTTCTATCAATTTCGATAAAAGGGTTAAGATGGATGCTTCATATGTTCAGAAAAAATCTATTTTATATGACATCTGGATTATCATCCAAACAATTCCTGCAGTTTTGTTTGGTAAAGGTGCAATTTGAAAAGCAACAAAGACGACCATGATGAATTTAAATAAACAGTTGAATACTTTGGGTAGAAAAGATTCTATGAGTAGTAAAAAAAGAAATTTTAAACCGGTATTAATTAAAATAGGTATAATGCTTGCAATTATTATTGTATTAATTTACCTGCCAGCAAGGATTATTTATTCCGGATTTAAAGAAGCGATAGTTGGTGTGACCAGGATAAACACGGGTATGAAAGCTGAAGATTTCGATGAGATTAAGGCTGGTGTTGGGGTTACGAAATCGTCAATTAGCCGTATTGATACGGCATTAAATTTTTTTATCTATCTCCGGATAATTCCTTTTGTGGGCGGATTTTATGCAGACAGTAAACATTTTTTATCGGCTGCCAGTTATGAAATAGAAGCCGCTCAAATAATTTTGGAAAGCTTAGAACCGTATAAAACTGAACTTGGATTTACCGGTCAGGTAACAGCAGGTCAAGACCGTATTGCTCAAGCAGTAAAAATATTAGATAAAACTCTACCAAATATTGATAAATTTGAGCCTCTTATGAGAAAAGCTAGAAATGAAGTTAAAGATATAAATATAGATAAATATCCCGAGCAGTTGGGGAAGAGAAAATTAAAAAGCAGGATTGATGAAGCTAAAAATTTTATTATTGGAGCACATGTGGCAGTAACAGATGCTAGACCAGCCCTAGAAATGGTCCCATCAGCTTTAGGAGAACCAAGTAGCAAAACGTATTTAATGTTGTTTCAAAATGACAAAGAGCTTAGAGCTACAGGGGGATTTCTTACTGCTTATGCCTTTTTAAAGTTGGATAAAGGACATCTTTCTACCACTCAGTCGGATGATATTTATAGACTGGATGAAAAGTTGCTCAGTGTCTGTTTATCGAAAGTATGTCCCTTAGCTCCTCCATCTCCGATTGTCAAATATTTACCGGAAACCACAGGAAAACCACGTTCGGCTTGGTCAATGAGGGACTCCAATCTTTCTCCTGACTTGCCTACATCTGCTAAAGAATTTGAAAGAATGTATCAGATGTTAGACACAGCAGTTCCTTTTGATGGAATTATGACAATTGATACCAGTGTAGTTGAGGATTTGATTAAAATTACCGGTCCTATAGAAGTCAATGGAACAACGTATAGTGCAGAGACAGATAAAAGATGTAATTGTGCAAATGTTATTTATGAGCTTGAACATTATGCTGAAGTTGCATCAAAAGGGGAATCTGATAGAAAAGAAGTGGTAGGGACGTTGATGCAAACTATTTTGGCGAAATTACTGGGTTCTGGTATGGATAAATTACCATCTTTTATTAATGTTGGAGTGAAGCTGGCTTCCGATAAGCACATTATGATGTATATGCACGATGCTAAAACCCAATCTGCTTTGTCCCAGCTTAACTGGACAGGAGAGATTAAGAAAGATGCTTCCGGGGATTACTTACACATAAATGATTCGAATTTTGCCGGAGGTAAATCAAATCTATATGTTGAAGAGAAAATTACTTATGAAATTAAAGTTGAAGGAGGTGGTACAGCTAGAAACAAATTAACAATTGAATATAAAAATCCACAGCCATACAACACTTGGTTAAACGCCATTTTGCGTTCCTACGTCAGAGTTTATGCACCATATGGGTCTACGCTTACTTTTTCCAAAGGTTCTGATGACCCTGTGACTACCCAAACAGATGACTTTTTAAATAAAACTTATTTTGAGAGTTTTGTGCAAGTTAGACCTCAAAATTCTCGGATTTTAGTGCTTGAATATACTTTGCCAAATAAGATTCAGGGTAAAAATTATCCATTGCTCATTCAAAAACAACCAGGGGCCAAAGACCATCACTACACTATTAAGATTAACGGTGCTACTAAAGCAGAGTTTAACTTAACCTCAGATAAACAACTCAATCTTTCTTTTTAAAACTTATTGTATAATGCCCTCATGCCTGTTTCTACTTTTGAGGGAATAATTATTCGAAGATCTAATTTTGGGGAAGCGGATCGGATTCTGACAGTAATCACTCCATATAAGGGTAAAATAAAGTTAATTGCAAAAGGGGTAAGAAGAATTACCTCCAGACGTAGCGGAAATGTAGAGCTTTTGAATAGAGCTAAGTTGCATGTTTTCCAAGGTAAAGGTATGTCTATTTTAACGGAGGCAGAGGCGCTGGATACTTTTCCAAAAATAAAAAATGATTTACTGCTTTCTTCATACGGATCTCACATAATTGAGCTTATTGATAAGTTCTTACCTGAAGAACAGGCAAATCCTTTGGTTTATCAACTTCTTGTATCTATCCTAAAACTTTTAGAAACTAATCCCAGGCAGATATTTATCAGAGCTTTTGAAATTAAATTGCTTTCCCTATTAGGGTTTTGGTCTTTGGATCAACTGGGTGATATTGGCAAAAATAAAGAAATTTTAACGTTGCTGCAAAAAAATAGTTGGGAGGATTTAGGAAAATTAAAGCTGTCTTCGAATCAGGCTCTGGAACTTGAGAAAATAGTACGCTATTATATAGAAAAGATTTTAGAGTCATCTTTGAAATCAGCCAGAATAATTCGGAATTTAAGACAAAATGGATAAAGAACTGCTTGAAAAAATTGTTGCTCTTTGTAAACGCCGGGGTTTTATCTATCCCGGTTCTGAAATTTATGGAGGATTAGCAAATACCTATGATTTTGGACCTTTAGGGGTAGAGTTAAAACGTAATTTAGTAAATTATTGGTGGAAAAACTTTGTTTCCAGCCGTGAAGATATATTTGGCTTAGATACCTCTATTTTAATGAGTCCAAAAGTTTGGGAAGCTTCAGGGCACACCAAAAGCTTTACCAATGTCTTAATAGATTGTAAAACCTGTCAATATAGAACTCGTGCAGATCACCTCATCGAAGATGCTTTACCGGATAAAGGAATTGTGGAAGGCTTATCTTTAGATGAACTGGATAAAATTGTTGATGAAAACAAAATCAAATGTCCAAAATGCGGAAAAAATACATGGACAAAAACCCGTAATTTTAATCAACTATTTGAAACAGAAATCGGAATAATTACCTCTGGTAAAAATACAGCATATTTACGAGGAGAATTAGCTCAAGGGATGTTTGTCGATTTTAAACAAGTGTTAGACAGTGTGCATCCTAAACTTCCGTTTGGGTTAGCCCAATCCGGCAAGGCTTTTCGAAATGAAATCACCATGGGGAAATTTACTTTTCGAACACTGGAATTCGATTTAGCAGAGTTTGAATATTTTATGCGTCCTGATGAGTGGGAAAAATGGTTTGAATATTGGAAAGAAGTAATGATGAAATTTGCTTTATCACTTGGACTGGATAAAGATAAACTGCGCTGGAGAGCTCATTCTAAAGAAGAGCTTTCCCATTATTCTAAAAGGACAGAGGATTTGGAATATAAATTTCCATGGGGGTACAAAGAAATGTGGGGGTTGGCATACCGGACTGATTTTGATTTAAAAAATCATATGGAGAAATCTGGAGTAGATATGAATTTTACAGATCCTTATACTGGTGAAAAATTTATTCCCCATGTGGTGGAACCGACATTCGGGTTATCCCGTTTAGTCACGATAATTTTAATGGATGCATATGTTGAAGATAAAGAAACTAAAAGAATGTGGCTTAAATTACCAATCAAACTTGTGCCATTTAAAGCAGCCGTCTTTCCGCTTCTTGCTAATAAACCAGAACTTGTGGAAAAAGCCAGAAAGATCTATCTTGACCTGAAAAATGATTTCATGGTAGCGTGGGATGAGAGGGGAAATATTGGTAAAAGATATGCTGCCCAAGATGAAATTGGCACTCCATTTTGTACAACAATTGATTTCCAAACCCTAGAAGATGAGACTGTAACTATTCGTGATCGGGATACAGCAAAACAAATAAGAGTTAAACCCGGAGAGTTATCTGATTATATAAATAATAAAATTTATGGAGAGAAAAGTTCGTTTTCGATGTGAATCTAGCGGGATGTTTATAGTTACAGACGGAGAAACCTTTCAATCAGGATCTACAAGTTTAATAGAAGCATTAAGAATGTTTCAAGATGCTTTAAATAATATCCAACAACAGTTTAGATTGGAAGCTTATAAAGAGGTTAAATTAACACAACCTCCTGTCAGAATAGTTGGTACTAGAAAGGATTTGGTAAGAATTGTTTAACTTAAAAACAGTTTTAGTCAGGAATAGAATAATAATTGTCTTAATCATATTAATGATTGTTTTTTTGGTGGGAGCTTATTTAGGTTACAATAAGATTGTTAATTCAGAACAACCACAAAATTTAAGTGAAGTGGATTTACTTTTTGATCCGGAAGGGCCTTATGCTCTACTTTACCCTAGACGTGATGGTAATGCTCTAGTCCTAAATATTAAACGGACAGCATCTTATGATGCTATCTCTTATGAATTAGCCTATACCTCCGAAGGAATAGACCGAGGAGTGATTGGCGAAATTAATACTGGAGAAAAAAAGGGAGAATATGAACAAGAAATTTTATTTGGGACTTGCAGTAAAAATGTTTGTAAGTACGATACCGGAGTAGAAAACGGAACGTTAACTTTACATATTAAAAAAGGGAAACAATCTTTTAGAATGATAACATTATGGCATCTGCAAAAACCCGACATAGCTCTCGGAAAATTAATTTCCGGAGACAATCACTTACTCTATCAAATAGATCATAGCTCTCCTAATTTATCACTTATAAATTATTCTATCATTAATGATTTGTCTGCAGCTCCTAAATTACCCAGTGACAAAACAGTTATCGGAAAAGTTTATGGAGTTAATGCTCCTGTGGCAAAATCTATGCCTGGGGGACAAGTAACTATAGAACTTTCAGATAACCCCTTAACTGATGCAAAAATCTCCCATTTTGACGAAAGTGAAAATAAATGGATTGAGTATGATACAAAGATAGAAGGAAATAAGCTTAGTGCTAAGCTTAATAATGCAGGTATAATTACAGTCCTTTCTTCAAAGAAGTAGTTGAGTTTTCACAGACAATTAATTTTTCCGTGAAAAGGGTATTGACTAATTTCAAAAATGGTTTATTATGGATACAGATGGTGAAATAAGGTGAATTCTGCCCAGAAAGACCAGTATGTTTTTGGGCGAATACAACACTAAATTTTCCGGACATGGAAGAATTATCTTACCGAAGAAATTCCGGGGAGAGTTATCAGGATCTAAAAAAATAATACTTAGCCGGGGGTTTGAAGGTTGTATATGGGGCTATTCAATAAAAAAATTTACTGGTGAGGCAGAAAAACAACTATTAATTTCTGCAACAGAAGAAGGAGCTAGGTATATAAGAAGGTACTTATTCTCTGGGGCTGAAGAAACCTTATTGGATAGTCAGGGTAGGTTTGTAATATCAAAAAGGTTATTGGAACATGCAGAAATTAAAGAGGAAGTAATTTTAATAGGAGCAGGGGATCATTTTGAAGTCTGGAAACCTCAAAAATGGAATGAGCTGATAAAGCAAATAATTAAGAAAGGTAAAAAAGAATGAGAATAATTAGAAAAATTTGGATTTTGAATACACTAATCAAGCTATGGCTATCGCCTGTTAAATAATTAAATTAATAAAAATATGCAAAGAATGCACTTTGAGGAAGATAATAGACATTCAAGGGTCCTTCGCTTTGTGGTTGTAGGTTTAGTGCTTTTTTTGACTGTATTGTCTGCTGAAATCTGGGTGATAAATCGTTTATCAACCTACGGAGATAAAATTTATCAACTGCAACAGGCAGAAGCTAGTGTAGAACTAGAAAATCAAGTATTAGCTAATTCTATTGCAGAAGCCTCGTCGATGGCAGCCTTGGAACAAAAGGCTGTATTGCTTGGGTTTAACACGATTAACCAAATTGAGTATATTAAAGTTTCTGACAAACTCGCATCTGCCAAATAGCTTGTGATGAGGCTCAAAATTGTTAAGATAATTTATTTTTCACTTTTGTTTTTTATCGTAGTGAGATTATTTTATTGGCAGATGATTCGTTTTGATGACATGTCTGCTTTAGCCGAAGCACAACATTTAAAAGTATCGTCACTCAGTGCTCCCAGGGGCTTAATCTTATCTAAAGATGGGGGAATTTATACTACAAATAAGCCAGTATATTCTTTATTTGCTACTCCAGGATTTATTAAGGATAAAAAAGCTGTGGCTTCGGAACTTGCTGATGTTTTTGCCTCAGAGGACTTTAAAAAAACACTGACAGATAACCACCTGACTGTTGATACAGAAAATCCTGTTTACCAGAAATTACTTACGTCCTATAAGGATGATATTTTATCTAAACTTAATCAAAAATTAGATTGGATAGCTTTAAAATATAACATTGAGCTCAGAGTAAAGCTGAATATAGATAAATTAAAGATAGATGGATTAGGATTTGAAGAAACTAGTGCTAGGTTGTATCCTGAAGCTTCTTCAGCTGCACATATCCTGGGTTTTGTAGGCTCTGACGAATTAGGCAACCAAAAAGGTTATTTCGGTATTGAAGGGTATTACGATCGTCAACTCCGTGGTGTTAAAGGAGAAGTGACTGAAGAAAAAGACGCAGATGGTTTACCGATATTGCTTGGAAGATTTCTACAACAAGACGCTAAGAAAGGTTATGAACTAACTTTGAATATTGATCGTAGCGTTCAGTATATTGTTGAGAAAAAACTTAAAGCTGGCATAATAAAATTTGGGGCTAAATCTGGTTCTGTAGTTATTATGGATCCAAAAACCGGTGCAATATTAGCTATGGCAACACTGCCAAACTACGATCCAAATGATTATACAAATTATCTAAAATCATCATTTAAAAATCCTATTGTAGCTGATACTTACGAACCAGGTTCGACATTTAAAACTTTAATTATGGCAGCGGGTATTAATGAAAAAGTAGTGACGCCCGAAACTATTTGTGATGAGTGTCAAGGTCCTGTTGAGATTGGTGAGTATAAGATACGTACTTGGGATAATGAATATAGAAAAAATGAAACGATGCAGGAAGTGATCACACAATCAGATAATACGGGAATGGTTTTTGTAGGAAAAAAACTAGGTGAGAATAAACTGTATGAATACATACAGAAGTTTGGTATTGGAGAGCCAACCAAAATTGATTTGGAAGATGAAATTAGTTCAGATCTGAGACTAAAAAAGGATTGGAAAGAAATTGATTATGCAACCGCAACTTTTGGGCAGGGAATCGCTGTAACCCCAATTCAAATGGTCAGAGCTATAGCAGCGATAGCAAATAAGGGATATTTATTAGAACCCCACGTTGTGAAGTCGATTAATATGAATAATAAAGTTACAGAAATTAAACCTAAAATAGTTGGGCAACCAATCTCAGAAGAAACAGCTCAAACTGTGAAAAATATGATGGTTGAAGCTGTGGATAAAGGAGAAGCTGGAAGTTATGCTCCTAAAAACTACAAAATTGCAGGTAAAACTGGTACAGCCCAGATTCCAATTGCAGGACATTATGATCCCACAAAAACAGTGGCTTCTTTTGTGGGTTTTGCTCCCGCTGATAACCCAAAGTTTATCATGTTAGTGCGTTATGATGAGCCTAGTTCTTCTATTTACGGAACCTCAACTGCAGCCCCCACTTTTTTTGAAATTGCCAACGAACTTTTTTCTTACTATCAAATTATACCAGATCGTTAAGCGCAGACAAGTTTTTATAGAAGAGATATAATACCTTCAATGATTAGAAAAGTTAGAAAGATTATTCCTCATTTAGTTATAAACTATGGTAAACATTTGCCAAAGGCGATCATAGCGAATGTAAAACATGGTTTTCCTAGTACAAAACTTCATATTATTGGTGTGACAGGTACTGATGGCAAAACAACCACAGTCAATATGATTTATCAGGTCTTAAAAGATGCTGGAAAAAAAGTGTCAATGATTTCCACCATTAATGCTGAAATTGGTGGAAAAAGCTATGATACAGGGCTGCATGTTACCAGCCCCGAACCTTCAGATTTACAGAAATTGATGAAAAAAGCTTATGAAAATGGTGCTGAAATAATGGTACTTGAAGTATCATCTCATGCTCTGGAACAATTTAGAGTTTGGGGCATCAATTTTGAAGTTGGGGTTATCACAAATATTACACCTGATCATCTTGATTATCATAAAACCTTCGCTAATTACCTTAAAGCTAAAGCTAAGTTAATTAAAAATGTTAAGTGGGCTATATTAAATAGAGATAATCCGTCATTTGATCAACTAAAAATGATGACTCATGGAAAAATTTTGACCTTCGGAGAAAAAAGAAATGCTAATATAAATCCGTATACTTTTCCTCTAAAATTAAAGATCCCTGGAGAGTTTAATGTTTTAAATGCTGAAGCAGCTTTTTTAGTTGGAAGATTGTTTGGTATTGAAGACAAACAGCTAAAAAATAGTTTAGAAAATTTTAAAGGTTTGACCGGCAGAATGGAGGAAATACCAAACAATCTTGGTATTAAAATATTTATTGATTTTGCTACAAACCAAAACTCACTGGAAAATACTTTAAAGACTTTGAGAAAACAGACTAAGGGTAATCTTATTGCAGTTTTCGGCGTACCATCAGAAAGAGATAGCCGCAAAAGACCTTTGATGGGTGAAGTGGCCGCAAGACTTGCCGATGTTACGGTTTTAACTGAAGACGATCCTCGATTTGAAGATAGAAATAAAATAATAGAAGAAATTGCCGAAGGGTATTATAAAGTGAAAGGGAGAATTGATAAAAATCTTTACAAAGAAGTAGACCGGGCAAAAGCTATCCATTTGGCAATTAATTTAGCTAACAAAGGAGATACAGTAGGACTTTTTGGCAAAGGGCATGAAAAGTCTATCAGTTTTATGGGGAAAGAGATTCCCTGGTCTGATCATGATGCTGTAAATAAAGTGTTATGGAAGAAAAAATAAAAATTATTATTGGTCAACTTGGTAGTTTAAGAATTAAAGAGAACGTGGACTTAGATGAATATATTTTATCTAAACCCGGAACAAAGGCTGCGGCGTTATTTATTGCTACATCTACTACTGAACTCGTTAAGGCGGTTTCATTATGCAGAGAACTAAAAATACCCTTTCTGTTGATTGGTTCAGGTAGTAAACTTTCTATTAAAGTTATATTTTTTCAGGGTCTAGTGATAAAAAACCGCTGCCATAATCTAAAGATTTTTGGGGTGAAAGGAAAGGTTTCAAGATCTGGTATCGGTGTAAAGGAAGCATTTATCGAAGCAGACTCTGGAACTACTCTCTCCGACTTAGCTGCATTTTCTTTAAAACAGGATTTGAGTGGTTTTGAAGATCTATTTAAGCAAATTGGGACTGTTGGTGGGTCGATATTGAATAACATATTGCTTAGAGATAGGACCGTTCATATAAATATTTTGGATAATTCTGGAGACAATAAAATGAGAGACTTAGATAAACTACATGGAAATGATGTTGTTTTGAAAGCTATCTTTCATCTTAAAGCAAAGGAAGTTTAATATTGACTGTATATAAAGTATAATTTTAGGCGCGTATGGAAATCTCTAAACATCCAATTTGGAATAATATCAAAGGTTATAAAAAACCGGTTCATTTAGTAAGGTTTTTTTTGGCTAAACATTTTGCCAGTCTTTTTCCCAAAGCTGTTTTTATTGGAATTACTGGTTCTGTGAGTAAAACAAGTACAACGATAAGTTGTTTTCATGTTCTTTCGGAAAAATATTTAACAATTGCAACTGATATTAATTTAGATTCTATTTTAAATATTCCTATTACTTTACTTCAAACCAGGTTAAAAACTAAAAAAGTGATACTTGAAATGGGGGTTGAATATCCGGGAGAAATGGATTTTTATCTTTCTTTAATCCGTCCAGCAACAGCCATAGTTACTAGGATTTCTTATGCACACAGTGAATTTTTGGGAAATATTGACAGTATTTTAAAAGAAAAAGCCCCTCTTGTTAAACAACTTCCCAAAACCGGTTTTGCAATTTTGAACTTTGATGATCCTTACTGCAGAAGATTGGCGAAAGAAACAGAGGCACGAGTAATATTTTTTGGGACAGATTCTAGAAATTGTGATGTTTGGGTCTCAAATGTTAGATTGGAAGACGGACTTACAAAGTTTGAATTAAACTATGGTGTAGAAAGAGTAGAAGTTATTTTCAAATTTCTCGGACGTCACATGGTTTATCCAGCATTAGCTGCAGCTGCTTTGGGAATCAGTTGTGATATGAATCTGATACAAATCAAAAAGGGTTTAGAAAAAGTTATGCCTCTTCCTCATAGATTACAACTGTTGGAAGGAATAAATGGTTTTAACGTGATTGATGATACACATAATTCATCTCCTGCAGCAGTTGAGGAATCGTTGAATGTTTTAAATGAATTACCGGCACGAAAAAGAGTTGCTATTTTAGGCGAAATGAAAGAATTAGGAAAATATTCGGAAAACTTTCACCGTTTACTTGCTCAAAAAATATTTAAAGATAAAATCGACCTTGTATTACTCGGATCAGGAGATGCTTTATTTATTGCGGATGAATTAATAAAATTAGGGTTTCCTGAGGAAAGAGTTGAAGCAAATTTATCTAATACTCAGATAGTTTCCAAAATAATTAGATATGCCAGTAAGGGAGATTTAGTCTTGATCAAAGGCTCACATGCTGTCAAACTAAATGAAGTAGTACAAAGAGTTACCAAGCAAAGTAAACACAAAAATGGTTGAGCTTTTAGGGCTAATTATTATTTCTTTTTTTGTCACAAGCTTCTTTCTTTTGCCCTATATTGACTTGCTTTTCTTTTTAAGAGCTAAAAAAATTTCTTCTTCGGAAGTAGTATCAAATAAGAGATCAGATACCCCTATTCATGATGCTCTGATGAAGAAAGATTTTACTACTCCTGTTGGTGGAGGACTGTTATTGATACCGATTGTGCTACTTTTGACAGTCCTATTCTTTTCTATTTCCCATAAAAAAATCAGTTGGGAGATTTTTATTATTTTCTTTACAATGATAACTTTTGGGTGTCTTGGGTTGATAGATGATCTTAAACATATTTATTCTAATACCTTAGGAAAATTTAAGGGCTTATCACCTAAAACTATTCTCTTATTTCAAATAGTCTTTTCCTTATCCGTTGCCTTAATGTTATTTTTTAAAATTGGCTTAGACAATATCTATATTCCAGTTATCGGTAACGTAATTCTTGGTTGGTGGTACATACCTCTAACGGTTTTTGTCATTGTAGCTTTTACAAATGCCTATAATATATCAGATGGTCTTGACGGGCTATCTTCAGGATTATTAATAATTTGTTTGTTTGCCTTTTTAGCTTTAGCAAACTCGGTTTTAGATTTAGATTTAGCAATTTTTGTTGGAATATGGATTGGTGCCTTAATTGCCTACCTTTATTTCAATATTTTTCCGGCAAGAATTCATTTAGGGGATGCTGGTGCTTTTAGTTTTGGAGCTACTCTCGCTGTTGTAGGTTTGCTGACCGGTAAAATATTGGCTTTGGCTGTAATAGGAGGTATTTATATAGTAATTATCTTATCCTCACTCTTACAGATAGTATCTAAGAAAATACTTAAGAGAAAGTTACTCCCTATTGCCCCAATTCATATGTATTTTAAATATATTGGTTGGGAGGAACCTAAGATTGTAATGAGATTTTGGCTAGCCGGTTCCATGTTGGCCATACTTGGTTTATGGTTAGCACTTCTCTCAAAATAATAAAATATCATGCGAAGGTTAACTTTACAAAGCAATAATTTTGCTAATTCACCTCATATTGATCTATGGTTGCTTTCTACAGTCGTTATCTTATGTCTATTCGGTCTCTTAATGGTGTTTGATGCGTCTTCATTTGAGGCCTTTAACGAGTTTGGAGATAAGCTATATCTTATTCGCCAACAACTAATTTCGGCTGGAATAGGTTTTGCTTTTCTATTTTTTTTTGTTTTTTTTGATTATCATAAATTAGAAAAATATGCCTTTCCGATGCTATTAATTTCAGTGCTTCTCCTTTTGCTAGTATTTGTTCCGGGTTTTGGTGTGTTGGCAGGTGGAGCTCATCGTTGGCTTAAATTTGGAAGTTTTACTATGCAGCCGGCTGA
>CAZDEH010000007.1:0-43075 GCA_964504665.1 uncultured Gammaproteobacteria bacterium
CCCCATCCGACATCCTCACTTCGTTGCGGGTGTTCGATGGGGCGCCCCGACTCGCGCCACCCACAAAATTAGTAACAGGGATTCCAACTGTCCCGAATTTGTTATCATAAAATCCTTCTGGGAAAATTTTAAGAATTTCTTCCGGGGTGGCATCAGTCGTAAAATCCCAGTCATGGACTGATTTTTCCATGAGAATGTCACGCACTGCTCCTCCGACAATATAAATCTGAAAACCGGCTTTTTCTGTCTTTTTCATGATGTCTTTGACAATATTAGGTATGTCCATAACTAATGCAATTGTACTTTTTAAGAGAGCAAAAAGGAAGATTTAATGATGTTTGTTTATTTTGCTTATGACAAAAATTCCCAAACCAAAAACCAGATAAAAAGAGAATAATATTATTAAAGTAGGATTATTTGTAAGTGATGAAATCTTATACCAAAGAATTGTTCCAGGAATGGCACCAATAGTTGAAACCGTTAAGTAAGGGTAAAAACTAATCTTTGTAAGTCCTGCTCCATAAGAAATAAAATCTGCGATTCCTCCTAAAAACATTCTGGCGAAAAACAGAGATACTAATCCATAATGTTGAGAAAATTGATCTACATTTTCCATGCCTTTTTGGCCAACGAACTTTTGTACGAGTCCTCTTCCCCATTTACGTGCAATGTAAAAGTTTATGATGAAAGATAAAAAAGTAGCCATAGAAACATAAATAATAGCTTGTTGTCTGAAAGCATAAAACCCGGCGAACATTACCGGTGTGTTACTTAGGGGAGCGATGATCGCGTTTATGAGTGAAAGTAAGATAAAAAGAAAGGGTCCAAAAATCCCTGCTTCTATAATAGCCGAGTTAATTTGTCCTTTTGGGATTTGGTTCCCAATTACAAAAATAATCGCACAGAGCAAGATAACGACTAATACAGGAAAGGATTTTTTGATTTGTTTTGACATTAATTTAATTATACTTTATGTTACAATCTTTAAGTTTATGAAAACTTGGGCAACTCTACCTCAGAAATTTGACGATCTAATTAAGCAACTTCTTTATAATAGAGAGATTAAAACAGAAAAAGAAATTGAAGAGTTTCTTCACCCGAAACTGCAAGATTTCGAAAAAGAATTGGATATTTCAGGAATAGCAAAGGCTAAAAAAAGAATTGAGCAGGTTATTCAGAATAATGAGTTAATTATGGTTTTTGGCGATTATGATGCAGACGGAATTTGTTCCTTAGCAATAATGTATCATGCACTAACCGAACTTGGAGGAAAGTTTTTACCCTACATCCCTCACAGAGAAAAAGAAGGTTATGGATTATCAAAAGCTGGACTAGATTATGCCAAAGAAAAAGGGGTGGGTTTAGTAATTACTGTTGATAATGGGATAGTTGCTTTAGAACAGGCAAAATATGCCCAAAAATTAGGTTTGGATTTAATAATTACTGATCATCATCTTCCATCAGAAGCTTTGCCAGAGGCGGTTGCTATTGTGCATTCCACAAAGTTTTGTGGAGCAGGAGTAGCCTGGTGTTTGGTAAGACAGCTAGTTCCTGAAAAATTTAGTAATAGCCTACTGGATTTAGTGGCAATTGCTACTGTTTGTGACCTTGTTTCTTTGCTTCGGATTAACAGATGTTTAGTAAAAATGGGACTTCACGCGTTAAATCATACATCCAGAGTTGGATTAATAGCTTTAATTAATGAGTCGCATTTAACTAAAGGGGAGATTGCAACTTATCATATTGGACATATTATAGGGCCACGTTTAAATGCGTTGGGGAGGTTGGAGCATGCCATGGATTCACTTCGTTTGCTTTGCACTAAAGATTCTGAAAAAGCCAGGATAATTGCTAAGCATTTGACTGATGCAAATGAGCAAAAAAAACAACTGACAGTTGATGCTATCGATGAAGCAAAAGAAATTATTAATCAGATAGAAACTAAGAAGAAAATTATTATTGTTTCTTCTGATGCCTGGATTCCGGGGATTATGGGACTTGTGGCAGGAAGATTAGCTGAAGAATATGGATTACCGGCAATTGCAATATCTTGTACTGATGGTTTTGCCAGAGGATCTGCCAGATCAATAGACGGGGTAAATATTGTGGATGTAATCAGAAAATGTAGCGATTTGTTAATTGATGTAGGAGGACATCCAAAGGCGGTAGGTTTTTCTATTGAAAAATCAAAGATTAAGATTTTTAAACAAAGGATGGAGGAGATTATGGAAAACCAGGGAACTATTGAAGAAGATAAAATAGAAATAGAAGCGGTGATAGATGTTAGACAAATTAATAGAAAACTTCTTAATCAACTAACAGAGTTTGAACCAACAGGAGTGGATAACCCTCAACCATTATTAGCCTCCAAAAATATTTCTGTTTCAGATATTAGAACAGTAGGAAAGGGTAAACATTTAAAATTTAAAACAAATGGGTTGGATGCAATCGCTTTTTCCAAAGGTGATTTAGAAGGGCAAATACATGATGGGCAAAAGGTTGATTTAGCATATAGCTTAGAGCTAGATACCTATAATGGTTTTGAAAAAGTACAATTAAAAGTCAAAGATATAAAAGTCATTTAATTGTTTAAAAGGGGGTAAGATTTTTTCCATACCTCCTTTAAGTTAAACAGTTTCTTGTTCTTTAAGCTTTTCTAACTGTCGTTTTTCGTATTGTTGTCTGAGCATGTTTAATCCAGTTTCGAAATCCATTGCCGGTTTCTCTATCATAACCTGTCCTGTCTCAACCAATAATCCGGCATCAGCACCTTTAAAAATTGAGTACCCGTCGAATTTGCCCTGTCTTTCGCTCATTTTTATACACCTCCTTTCATTTTTTTTCTCACAAAAAAACCTCCCATTCGGGAGGTCTAGTTCCTTTCTTTTTTAGATAAATTTATCTAAAAAGACCTCCCGATTTAGTCCTTGTAATAAGGACTAAGGTGAGGAGGCTGAGCAAAGTAATATATATATTAATGAAAGTAATTAAACTCATGATAAAATTAATTATAATCTTGAATATTACATCTTGTCAACAAGAAAAAAGTTTGTTAAAATAATTAAACAAATATGTTTAGCATGCAATCAACCAATTTTTTTTATTTTTTTGGGTTTACTTCCTTAAAAGGGAGGTTGGTTGATATCTTTCAGGTATAACAATACCTAAAAGATAAGGAAAAACCAAGCTCCCGTAAGGGAGTTTTTTAATGGAGAAAAATAAAAAATTATTTATGAAAGGAGGTGAACTTTATGGCAGTTGAAATAAAAGTAGAGTTAACTTCTAATACAGAAGCTATAATTATTGCAAGGCAAACTCGACGAAAGGGTCAGATATTACCAATAGAACCCTGTGTGGAATACAGCCAAAACGGACAACCTATTTTATGTTCAAATTTAGATCCGAAATTAGACAGTCTTTGTAAACATCCTGACGGTATAATGCCAGATTCGGGATGTTTAGTATGTCCACAACAAAAAGGAAGACTGTTATTATTAACTATTCCTGAATATGGTGAGAATCAACCTTCTTCTGAAGATATTATTGACCAGGCTGTATGTCCTACAGAATCTTTAGAGTTAAGTTGTGAGAGAAAAAGACCATATAGACCATATTTCGTACAATAAATGAGATTGCTATTGTCAAGGCTAGCTTGAGCTGGTATGATCTATTCAATATGCAACGAATTTTGATACTAGATTGCAATAATAAAATAGACGAGACAGTAAAAATATGTGGGTGGGTGCAAACGAGGCGCGACCATGGAAAAATTGTTTTTTTAGATATTTCTGACCGCTCCGGTTTAATCCAGGTTGTTGTAACTGGTGAACAGGCTGGTAGTTTGCACCCACAGGATGTAGTCTGTATTGAAGGAATTGTGGCAAAAAGACCGGAGAAATTAATAAATCTTAATCTTCAAACTGGAAAAATTGAGCTTCAGGCTGAAAAGATTGAAGTTTTATCCAAAGCAGAAGAATTGCCTTTTGACATGGGAGGAAAAGATTTGGATCTCCAACTCCCTACTTTGCTGGATTTTAGATCTTTAACCCTAAGGCACCCCAAAATCAAGGCAATTTTTAAAATTCAAGAAGTAGTGATTGATGCTTTTAGAGAAGCTTTGAAGAAAAAAGATTTCACCGAGTTTCAATCACCAGTAATTATCCCCCAAACTGCTGAAGGCGGGTCTGAAGTATTTGAAGTAAAGTATTTTGAATATAAAGCTTTTCTTGCCCAAAGCCCTCAATTCTATAAACAAATTATGGTTGGTGTATTTGAAAGGGTATTTACTGTTAATAAAACTTTACGTGCTGAGCCTTCAGTTACTACCAGACATTTAACAGAAGTAACTACTTTGGATGCAGAAATGGGTTTTATCGATTCTTGGGAAGATGTTATGGATATGGTTGAATATACAATCAAGTATATTTTTGATAGGGTTGGAAAAGAATGTTCTGATACTTTAAAACTTTACGGGGCAACTATCCCAAAAATTTCATCCGATATCCCTCGTATTAAATTACGAAAAGCTCTGGAAATTGTTTATGAGCGAACCGGACGGGATAACCAGAATGAATCGGATTTACAACCGGATGATGAGAGAGAGATTTGTAAGTGGGCAGCTGAAGAACACGATTCCGATTTAATTTTCGTGACTCATTATCCGGTCAAAAAAAGACCTTTCTATACTTTTGAAGACCCGGAAGATCCGGGATTTACTTTGAGTTTTGATCTTTTGGGTAGAGGTACTGAATGGTTAACAGGTGGAAGGAGAATAAACAATTATGATCAGCTGATTAAAAATGCAAATGAAAGGGGAGTTGATATAAAGAAAAGTGATCTTTATTTGCAAACGTTTAAATACGGTTTGCCGCCTGAGGGAGGCTTTTCGTTTGGGTCAGAAAGAATTGTTATGCATATTTTAGGACTTAAAAATATTCGCGAAGCATCACTGTTTCCTCGTGACATGGAAAGAGTTGATATAAGACTCTTAACTCTAAAATGATGCCCATTCTTTACGCTGTCCTTTTTATGTTAGTTTCAATTAATGTTCTTTTGGGTTTGCCAAAAGTAGTTGATCTGACTCAAGGAGTTGTATCAGCACAAAATATTCCATCAAACAAAATTCAAGAAAATCAAAAAGACGTTGCTGGAATAAGTAAAACTATACAGCCACCAAAATCAAACTCTTTGCCGGTGCCTTATGTTACGGCTAACGCGATTTTAATAAAAGATATTGCATTCGATTCCCTGCTTTATGTTAAAGATCCGGACAAGAAGGTTCCTATCGCCTCAACCACAAAAATTATGACAGCACTCGTTGCCAGCGAATTTTTTAAACCCGCCGATGTGCTAAAGGTTAAAGATACGTCCTTAGTTAGTGGATCGTCAATGGGGTTAAAGCTGGGAGAAGAGATGACTTTCAGAAGTTTACTTTATGGTATGCTTCTAAATTCCGGTAATGATGCAGCGTATACTATTGCAGATAATTACCCGGGCGGTAAAGAAGTTTTTATTGTGGCGATGAACGCTAAGGCTCAAAGTTTAGGTCTTTTAAATACTCATTTTGTAAATCCAGCTGGTTTTGATGATAATAATCATTACTCGTCAGCAAATGATTTGGCAATCATTGCAGAAGTTGCAATTTTAAACTCTCAATTTGCAAGAATCGTTTCAACAAAAGATACTGTTGTTTTTTCCATAGATAAACGATCAGAGCATTCTTTAAAAAATTTAAATAAACTCTTAAATTTGCCGGGTGTTTTAGGAATTAAAACAGGAACTACCCCTATCGCAAAAGAAAATTTAGTGGCTTTAGTCGAAAGAGATGGGAAAAAAATATTAACCGTTGTTTTAGGCAGTGATGATCGTTTTACAGAAACAGAAAAACTCATTGATTGGACGTACTCTAATTTTACTTGGGAGTAAATGTACTATTGGGTAGATTTTACCGCTGATACTAAAGCTGTAAACTGAGGTCCTTTAAAAACATAGACAGGCTGTAAGTATGGAGTATATTCTTCTGACTGAAAATATGCTAAGGAAACTTTAGTAATAGAAACACTAGGAGATGAAGGTTCTTCTGTTACCAAACCTAAACCAGATTGCAGTTTGGAAAAGGCATCATTAATCGGTTCAAGGGGATATGTTGCAAAAGTAGTTTTATCGATTTGCCAATAAATGTAATTTAATTCAGGATATCTGTCTACTTCGTTGCTTGCATTTATGGCAAGTACTCTCGTTAAACCGGTTTTAGTTGAAGATGTTACTATTTGTAGTCCGTCAAGATCATTTGGCCAAATTGAGACATTAGCTGAAGTTGAAATAGCGGGGGTTGATCCGTTATAGACAACCTGTGTTCGTCCTGTTGCTAGATCATTATTCAAAATACCTTTATTCCTTAAAAATTCTTTGAAATTTTCGATTAACTTTGTCTGATCAGTAAAGATATTATCTAACTTTCCGGAAGATGTTGCAATTTTCTTTTGATAATTAAAATTACCTGTAATTAAATCGATTATAAATGGGTCTCCGGTTTTACTGAAATACTTATATTTGGTAGAGCTTAAAATCTCCCGCCCGGAATTAAAATCAAACTTATTTGCCAGTTGTTGTGACTCATCAGGAGCGAGAAGTGATATAACACTTGCCTGAGGAATAAAATAGACTTTGATGATTTTTGGCATCTCTGGGAAACCACCTGTTTCTGTATCGATAGAGTAAGCGTAATTAGATGAAGAAATATTAGACTGAAGATATTTAATTTTAGGTAAAACTCCAAATTTTAAATTAGGCTTTTCTTCAACTGGTGGAAGAGTAGATATATAATAGTTATACCAAATCCGGTAACCGACAGCAGCTACAATTCCCAGGATCAGCAAAGCAGCAAAAGCAACTACTCCCCTTTTTGTAATAATAGCAACTTTAGTTAATGTCATGGCAGGTTACTATTATTATAGCCTAAGTTGGTATAATATGAAGGCTATGGAAAAAGTAAGGACGAGGTTTGCTCCATCACCCACGGGAATGATGCACATCGGAAATGTTAGAACTGCACTTTATGCCTATCTTCTAGCAAAAAAAAATCAAGGAATATTTATTTTAAGAATAGAGGATACTGATAGAGAAAGATTCGTAGAGGGAGCCACTGAAGAAATTATTGGAGTCTTGAGATGGTTAGGGATCAGTTATGACGATGGTCCGATTTATCAGTCCGAAAGACTAAAAGTCTACAAACAATATGCAGATGAGCTGGTGAACAAACAATTGGCTTACGCAAAAGACGGAGCTATATGGTTTAAAACTAAAAAAGATGGTTCAACTTCTTGGATAGATGCTGTGGGCAACAAGACAGTCACAATTGAGAATTCTTTACTAGATGATTTTGTCATGATTAAGTCGGATGGTTATCCTACATATAATTTTGCTGTGGTAGTCGATGATCATTTGATGGAAATATCTCATGTGATTCGTGGTGTTGAATTTATCTCATCAACTCCCAAACACATAATGGTTTATCAATCTTTAGACTGGGATTTACCTACTTTTGTCCATCTCCCAGTTTTTTTAGGAACAGATAGATCAAAATTATCTAAAAGACATGGTGCTCAAGCAGTTTCTGATTATCGGAAAGATGGGTTTTTACCTGAAGCAATTTTTAATTATATGGCACTTCTAAGTTGGACACCTTCTAGCGGTAAAGAAATTCTTTCTTTGGAAGTAATGATTAAAGAATTTGATTTGAATGATATTCATATAAGTAATCCTATTTTTGATCTTACCAAACTTGAGTGGATGAATGGGGAATATATTAGAAAAATGAATGATGAGGACCTAACTAAAAGACTGCAGGAATTTTTGGTTGACCATCCATCACCTGATAAAATATCTCCCCTGGTTCCTTTAGTGAAAGCAAGAATTAAGAAACTATCTGATTTTGTGCCTCTGACTAATTTTATCTTTGAAGAGCCAGAATATGATGTGGAAGTTTTTGAAAAGATTAAAGTTGCGGACCAAAAAAAGGTGCTGCAAAAGATTTTGGAAATTATGGAAAACCTACAACAACCTTGGGATGCTAAAGATTTTGAAATGACTTTTAAAAAACTAGCAGAGGATGAACAAATTAAGGTAGGAGATATGTTTCAGCTAATCAGAATTGCTGTTTCCGGACAGCTAGTTACTCCTCCTCTTTTTGAAAGTATAAAAATAATTGGGGAAATAAAAACCCTAAAAAGAGTGAAAGATGTGGTTGAAAAATATCCTAATTTTTGAATTTTTGTGCGTGAGGAGGTATAATTTACACTATGGCTCAATACGTAATTGAAGGTGGAAATAAACTTAAAGGCCGTGTAAATATTTCCGGTAACAAAAATGAGGTTTTACCTTGTTTGGCAGCATGTCTTTTAACTTCGGAAGATGTAATTTTAAGAAATGTTCCCAAAACAACCGATGTGGAAACTTCACTCAATATTTTCCAAGATCTTGGAGTTGAAATAGCTAGAGAAGATGGGATGGTAAGATTAAACTCTGCTAAAGTTAATAAAACCAATCTGTCAGTGGATTTAGCTAATAAACTTAGGGCATCTATTCTTTTTGTAGGTCCGCTCTTATCCAGATTTGGAAAAGTAGAATTTCCTCATCCAGGAGGTTGCGTTATTGGTAAAAGGAATATAGATACTCATTTGGATGGATTTAAACAACTTGGTTTTAAATTTTCTGTTAACGGTGAACTTAATAAAGGAACCAGGAATGGAATGGAGTCTAAAGATCAGGAAATTTTTCTGGATGAACCTTCAGTTACAGCCACTGAGAATCTTATTTTGGTTGCAGCGTTAATTCCAGCTATTACAACACTCAAAAATTGTGCTTCTGAACTACATGTTGTAGGGCTTTGTAAAATGCTCAAAAAAATGGGGGCAGAGATCGAAGGAATCGGTAGCCAAACGCTCAAAATTAGAGGCGTCAAGAAGCTAAGTGGTACGGAATATACCATCGGATCTGATAACATCGAATTTAGTACATACGCTATTGCAGCTGCCATTACTGATGGTGAGATTGAAATTGAGGGAGAGAATCTTGATGATATGGAGCCTATTATCAGACCTCTTGAAAGAATGGGAGTCAAATTTAAAAAAACAGACTCTGGAATTCAAGTTACAGGTGGTTCGCTTAAGGCAATTCCCAAACTTGTTGTGAATATTTGGCCAGGTTTTCCAACTGATATTATGAGTGCAGCAATAGTTTTAGCTACTCAGGTAAAAGGTATAACACTTTGTCATGATTGGATGTATGAGTCCCGAATGTATTTTGTGGACAAGCTTATTACTATGGGAGCATGTATTATCACAGCTGATCCTCACCGGGTTCTCGTTTCCGGACCTTGTAAGTTAAAAGGTAAGAATTTAGAAACTCCGGACCTCCGTGCTGGGATGGCTTTGGTGTTAGCAGCCCTGATAGCTTCCGGTCAAAGTGTAATCAACAGAGCAGAACTTATTGAACGGGGATATGAAGACGTTGTAGAGAAATTAACAAACTTAGGTGCTAGGATACAAAGAATTGATTAAATTATTTATTAAACTGATGAATAAACCAGTTTAGTATTGATAAAACTAATCCAAATACAAATGCCCACCAAAAACTATCCACTCTAAAACCAGGAACAAATAATGCAGTCAACATAATCAGCGCGGCATTAATCACGAGTGTAAAAAGCCCCAGGCTTAATATATTAATTGGTAGGGTGAGGATTAAAAGAATAGGTTTTAGTATTGCGTTAATCATTCCTAAAACCACCGCAATTAAAAGTGCCGTGACAAAACTTTCAACATAAACACCTTTACCCTGAAAAAGGTACGCAACAGAAAAAATTACCAGAGCGCTAATTAACCAATTAATTAGAATGTTCATTATTACTCACTGATCTTAATATAAACAGTTTAAATTACAAATGCAACTATTTACTACCCCCCCGTACTGCTTCATATTAGATTAATAGTTATAAAGATTACAGACAAATTATCAGAACGCAGTAAAATATATAGAAAGGTACTATATGAAAAATAAACATGAAATTGCGACTTTAGCCGAAGGATGTTTTTGGTGCGTAGAGGCAATTTTTCAACGTTTAAATGGAATTATTTCTGTAATTCCTGGTTATAGTGGAGGAACATTAGAAAATCCAACATATGAACAAGTCTGTTCTGGGAAAACAGGTCATGCGGAAGCAATTCAAATTAAGTTTGATCCTACAGAAATTTCTTTTGAGAAAATTTTAAATATCTTTTGGCATACTCACAATCCAACAATTCTTAGTCAACAAGAAAATGATTTTGGAACACAATATCGTTCTGCTATTTTTTTTCATGATGATCAACAAAAAGAAGTTGCTGAAAAATTAAAAGCTAAACTTGATTTAGAAGGAGTATATAGTCATAAAATTATTACAGATATAGTTCCTTTTACTAATTTTTATGTAGCAGAAGATTACCACCAAAATTATTATGAAAGAAATAAAAATCAATCATATTGTAAGATAGTTATTGACCCCAAAATACACAAACTCCTCCAAGAATATAGTAATGATATAAAAAGTGAATTTATATAATAATCACTAAACTTAGCTATTAGGTTTTTTAATGCGATAAACAGAGTGCCCACTTCTGTTTTTGATCTCTTTCATATTTAGTTGATGTTGACGTCCTATTTTTGGTATTAAGCGGTTTAAAGCATTTACTACAACTATCCAATATTCTCCGGAAGGATGAAGGTACTTATAAGGAGTTAAGATAAAATCTTGTGTAATTGCATCATCACCAATTTTTGCAGGAACATTTGATACAATCAAGTCGAAAGTTTGATTTTTAATCTGTTCCATACCAACACTACCCAAGGCTGTTGCGTTTAGAATATTATTTTTCTCCATATTTATTTTGGTAAAATGCACTGCTAATAAGTCTTTATCTGTCATCATAACTTGAGCTTGGGGATACTTTTTAGCTAAAACTATACCTATTGGGCCATAACCACATCCAAGGTCAAGGATAGTTTTTGGGTTATTGTCTGGACTAATAGTGCGGAGAAGCATATCTGTACCCAGATCTATGTTAAATGTTGAAAATAAGTTATTACCAACATCAAACTTAAACTTATTTCCTTCAAAAGAATAAATTATTTCTTTTTTAAAATAGAGATCCATGTCTAAAAGTATATCCCAAAGCTAAAATTATATACAGACTTTACGGTTTAATTTCATTAACAATAATAAATGGCTTTGCTTGTCTGGTTATCATTTGTTGAGCATATTTCACACCTAATTGGTTTGAGTCTTTGTCAATTTGATCCAAAATAGTAGGGCCAGGTGTTTGACCTATATATTTTTGAAGATGTACTTGATTAGAGATTTCTGTTATTGAAGCTTTGCTAAAAAGGATACTTAAATAACCTGTTTTTCTATCAAGGGTTGTTAAGGCAGAATTCGGTAGTCTTGCTTCTTTTTTAAGTTCTGCCAAGAATACAGGCACCACAATTTCAGATTCTCCTAAGCCAGTTTGTAAATTAAAATAAGTATCTCCGCCAGTAGTGTCTATCTGCATAGGTGTATCAACAAAACTAACAATCAGAGGTTTACTGAACTCAAATAATCCAGCGTCCTCTCCAATATCCCTACTAATTCTTGGCATCGCTATAGTTAAACTAACTGATTGGCTTTTATTTCTATATACAATTCTTTCTCCGATGGTTACTTCCTCCCCATAATTTAAAATTTCTCCCTTTTCTCCAGGTTCTAGTGGGAAACTATCTTCGTGAAGAGATCTAGGAATTGGGGTAGAGGGAATAGGTAATTTTTGAATTTCCCTTGGGGAACAAGCAACCAGTGCTGTAACTGTTGCTAAACTACCCAGCAGTCCCAGTAATCGTCCTCTACCTATTGTAAACCAACTATACGCTTATTCTAACTAAAACTAGAATTATGATAAACTGGATATATTCTTTCTTATATGGAACAATCTTTTTATTTACAAAAAACCACAGAAGTTTTAGAAACACTTCATTCTCAGGAGAATGGTTTAACTAATGAGGAGGTAAAAAACCGTCTTGTAAAATATGGTCTTAACAAACTTCCAGAAGCTAAATTAGACAGTCTAACAGTTATTTTCCTTCATCAATTCCAAAGTCCTCTTATTTATATCTTACTTTTTGCCAGTTTAATTGTGTTTTTTATGAGGGAGTTTATTGATGGTTCGATTATCCTCTTTGTCCTTACCTTTAATGCTATTGTCGGGACAATTCAAGAGGGTAAAGCTCAAAATACTCTACTCGCTCTTAAAAAATTTGCTGAAACTAATACTAAAGTTCTGCGTGATGGCAAAGAGCTGGTTATTCCTGATTATGAGGTTGTACCTGGGGATATAGTCATCTTGCAAGAAGGAGATAAGGTACCAGCAGATGCCAGAATAATCCTTTCTAACAACCTGACTGTTAATGAAGCTGCTATGACTGGTGAATCGCAACCAGTTCATAAGTTTGATGAGATACTATCTGCTCCAAATTTACCAACAGCCGATCAAAAAAATATGGTTTTTAAGGGAACTAATGTCTTAGCTGGTAACGGTAAAGCAGTTGTTGTTGCCACGGGGTTAGATTCAGTTTTGGGGAAAATCTCAAAAGAGATTGCCGTTATTCATTCAGAAATTCCCCTTAAAGCCAATATCCGTTATCTCACCAGGCTAATCATTATTACTGTTGGAGTAATTAGCACTTCAATATTCTTATTGGGAATTTTCTTGGGTCATTCAGCAAAGGAAATGTTTACAACCGTTGTATCGCTGTCTGTGTCTATTATCCCAGAAGGGTTACCCATTGTTATGACTTTGGTATTGGCTACAGGAGTTTGGAGAATGAGTAAACGCAATGCTTTAGTGAAAAAACTTCAGGCAGTTGAAGCATTAGGTCAGGCTAGAATTATAGCTGTAGATAAAACAGGCACTCTAACCAAAAATGAAATTCTTCTGCAAGAGGTCTATGTTAATGGAAAAATATTTAATATAGAGGGTGAAGGCTACAAACCAGAGGGAGCAGTAATTTTAAATAATAGTAAAATTGATCCTCTTAATCATCAAGAATTACTTCTGGCAGGAAAATTAGCTGCCTTTGTTACTAATAATGGTGTTACCTTTGATGATGAATTAAAGACTTGGCAGGCAACTGGTGATCCAACAGAATCTTCCTTGTCAGTCTTTGCCCAAAAGGTGGGATTTAACAAAGAAGTTTTAGAAAAAGAATCACCCAGACTTTCTGAAATACCGTTTGATTATAAAAATAAATATCATGCAGTTTCAAATAAAGTTGATGGGACTATTGATTTAACTGTTCTTGGTGCTCCTGAGGAGATTTTGGAAGTTGTCACTAAAATTTGGCATGAAGGTAAGAGCCAGCCTATATCAGCGGAAAAGAAAAAAGAGCTTGAGTCCGTGTTGGTTAAAATGTCTCAAGAAGGGCTAAGAGTTCTAGCTTTTGCTTTGAAAGATAATGTCAGTGATGATATTAAACCTAAAGATGTTGAGGAGCTTACCTTTGTGGGGTTCTTTGGATTAAAAGATACTTTGCGTCCAGAAGTCCATGAGGCCATGAAGCAAGCTATGTCAGCAGGTATTAAAGTAGTAATGATAACAGGAGATCATAAAATAACTGCTGAAGCTATAGCCAGAGAAGCTGGTATTTACCATGAAGGAGACACCATCCTTACAGGAGAAGATATTGATTCACTGTCTGACGATGAATTTGCAAATATGCTTGATAAAATATCTGTTTTTGCCAGAGTTACACCAGAACATAAACTAAAGATTGTCAGAGCTTACAAGAAGAGGGGGGAAATTATAGCAATGACTGGAGATGGGGTAAATGACGCTCCATCACTGGTAGCAGCAGATTTAGGGGTATCTATGGGTAAGATTGGTACTGAGGTAGCTAAAGAAGCTGCGGATATAGTGTTACTTGATGATAACTTTGCCAGTATTATTGCAGCGATAGAAGAAGGCAGGAGTATTTATAAAACCATTAAAAAAGTTATCCTTTATCTATTCTCAACCAGTTTTGGGGAAGTCTTTACTATTATCGGAGCATTACTCTTAGGCTTTCCTTTACCAATTTTAGCAGCCCAAATTTTGTGGCTAAACTTTGTGACTGATGGCTTTCTTGATGTGTCTTTAGCCATGGAACCAAAAGAAGAAGGTTTGCTTAAAAGTAACTTTGAGCATCCTAAAAAGTATCTTTTAGATAGATTAAGTATACAAAGGATGTTTTTAATGGCAATACCAATGATGATAGGAACACTCTTTCTTTTTAGCAGATACTATCAAACAGATATGATGAAAGCATGGACTGTTTCACTAACAGTGCTCGCAGCCTTCCAGTGGTTTAATGCTTGGAATTGTAGGCATGAAAGAAAATCAGTATTTCAGTTAAATCCCTTCTCCAATAAACTTTTACTGGGATCAATCATTACCGTTATTGCTTTGCAGCTTTTTGCAGTATATAACCCCTTCATGCAAAAAATACTTCATACAACTGCTCTAAGTCTAACTGACTGGTTGCTAATAATCCCTGTAGCTTCCTCAATAATGGTAGTAGAAGAAATAAGGAAATATATATTTCGTCTTACTAAACAGTAATACAACTAATGCTGCCAGGTTCTGATGTTATTATAAGTGCTTTAGAGAAGGTTGTGAAGGCTTTTGAAGATACTACTCAAATTGATTTAATCAGACAAAGGTGGGAAGAAATTAAACAACTACAAAGGACTCCTTCATTAAACTTGGCTTAACACAAAACTTATATACTCTCTTTTTACTTCCGAGGGCAAAGACATGTGTTTTCCGCAAATATTCTTAATCACAAGCACTCCCTTACCCTCGGATAGTTGCTTGATAATACAAACAAACTGACGAAAAACCAAATAACGTTAAAAATAATATGATAGAGTTTAACTATTAAGTACGCTCCAAGGAATATCCCAAAAATAATTACTACCTATTCCAATAGAAAATGATCTATCTTCTTGGATATTTTTTCCTGATCTTCTAATTTCATATTATCTCTTATAATTCCTTAATTCAATATCTTCTTAATATATCAATAATGACCCGCGTTTTCAGGTAATATTTGCTATTCCACTTGGATTTGCTTTTTATTTGGAAAAAAGATAGTATTAATTTATTTTAGAAGCCTATAAAAAATATGGGAAAAACAAAATCAATAATTAGATCAGGAAAAACAACAGAAAGTCTGCTCACTAAACTTCTTCAAGGTGAATTAAGGCCTAGGTTTAAAGAGGTAATAAATAAGTTAGCGGTAAATAACCATTCATCTCTTCCTTTTGCAGTACTAGTTGATTTGACAAATAGCTGTAATCTTAATTGTCCTTGGTGTATTGATAAATATGCTCGTTTTGGTAAAGAAATTCCTACGAAAAGAATGTTAGATCTTTTAGATGAATTTAAAAGTATGGGTATTTTGAGTATTGTATATTTTGGTGGAGGAGAACCTTTAATCCATCCCGGTATAAATGAAATTTTGACAAAAACCGCTAAACTGGAGATAGATTATGCAATTAACACCAATGGAATTGTACTAGACAAAGTTGTTACGGTAGTTGGTAAGACATGTTCCTGGACTAGAGTATCTTGGGATGCTGGAACATCTGCAACTTATCAAAAGATGCATGGAAAGGATCTGTTTGATAAAGTTAGAATTAATACTGGAAAATTAGCAATAGTAGCAAAGGGTACGGTTGGAATTTCATTTGTAGTTATGAAAGATAATGTCCGAGATATTAGTAAAGCAGCTAAAATAGCGAGAGAAATAGGATGCGACTTTATTCAATTTAAACCGGAATACACTCCTTTAAAATCAAACCAGCGTCTAATCAGATACTATGATGATTTATTATTACCAGAGATAAAGAGAGAATTGAAAACAGCTCAGAAAGAAGAAACTGATAAACTTAGTGTATTAATTACTGGATCGTTAAATGCAATCCTTGATAAAAAAGTGTTAAATCAAAATAAACAATATTCTTATTGTGCTGCACAGCAATTCATACCTCTTATTACACCTCATGGAGTTTATGTTTGTCCTAATTGGCGAGGTGCCAAAAAAATGCGCGTAGGTGATATTCTAAATGAATCTTTTAAAAAAATTTGGGAAGGTAATAAACGAATGCAGGTAATAAAGAATTTGAATTGTGCAAAAGATTGTAAACTGTATTGTCTTCGCCATAACATCAACGTGTTAACTGATGTCGTGTTGCAAGCTAGAAAAATGGATTCAGATATCTTAGATAATTTAAAAGAATTTCCAGGAGATGAGATTTCTGACCGTTATTTTATCTAATGTCATAGTGCTGACATTACCCCACTAAAGTAAATGAATCCTCTTTTAAGGTAGAGACTGGATAAAATACTTAGAGGTTTTGAAAGAATGAATAGTTAATCTAGTGGGTTTGTTAGTGATTTGGTAATTCTAAAACAAAATGCACCACTTTCAGGTAAATTTTCCCACTACAAAAAGCCCAAAGATGAAATCTTGGGTAAAGAATCTCTGTTAAGGCTAATTACCTATGGTCCTTGTGCTTTAGACTAAATCTTTTTCCAATAAATACCGGGTAAAAGTTGATACTCAATCAGCCTTAAGGCAAACCAGACTCTGGAAGCTGCTTTCTTACCTCCTGTAATCAGTTGGTCCTGGAGTTTAGTTAATCTTCGGGTTACTGTTCCTACCAACATGATTAGTCCATAGGACAGGGCTGAGATTAGAACTAACCTTCTAACCCTGCCTAAATTTCTGGTTTGTAGTTTATCAATACCTAATTGATGTTTTAAATCTTTAAACCATTCCTCAATATCAAATCTTAATCTGTAATATTTAATAGCTGTTTTAGCTTTTCTTAAGTTAGTAACTAAAATCCAGGGATCATCTTGTTGTTTACCTTCAACCTGAGCCAAGGTTACAGCTAAATTTACTTTTGTAACTTTTCTATCAGCCCTGTATGAGACAGCTTCAAACCATTTAACCTGGCTTACTTTGATTTTAAGTTTCCTTAAATTAATTTTCTTTCCAGATTTAGTAGTGATAATTACATCAGCTTTAACCCGAAGAGTAAACAGGATATTTAACTTAATCAAAAAGTTTACCAGAGAAGCCCTGCCAAACCCTCTATCAGCAACTAGAATTATTCTTTTATCCTCTGGTACAATTATCTTGAGAGAACTAATCAGCCTCTCTTCAATCCTGTTTTGGGAGTCTTTGAATGCCCGGTAGGTGGTGGTTACCCAAAGAAGAGGTATTGCCCTGCCTGCATATGGAACTGATGCCATCAGCAACTGGATATTACCAGGTAGAGTTGTCCAATCCAGAGCAACAGTCAGATACTTACCGGGTACAAAGGCATTCACTACCCATTTGTACCAAAGGCTCTGCAGTGAACCTGTTTTAATCCTTGGATTAGATACAAACCTCCACAACCTCTTAAGCCTGTGTTTATGCTGTCTTGCTCCTGGAACAACTCTCACTATCTCAGACATTAAACCTGATCTTGATTTAACAATCCCCAAGATTCCTAAACTCAAGTTTACAGCTTGAGTTTTTCTTAAATCTGGAAATATCTTCTTAACCCATCCCTTAATGGAATTTACATTAAAAGAAGACAAACAAATCACCAACCTTAACTGTCCATAAATTTCTGCGGATTAAAAGTTTACCAATTTTAGCTATTTAAATACAAACTGGGGTAATGTCAGGTCATAGTGGGCTTGACAAGAAGGGTGAAAAAGAATTTAATATGAATTTAGAAAGCGAAAGAATGAAACTAATTGTTACAGGTGGTGCTGGTTTTATAGGTTCAAATTTTATTAGATATTGGTTGGAAAAATATCAAGAAGATAAAGTTTGTAATTTTGACGCTTTGACTTATGCAGGTAATCTGGATAGCTTAACGGACGTAGCCGCAAAATATAGAAAACGGTATCAATTTGTTAAGGGTGATATTGCAGACTTTGATGTTGTAGATAAAACAATTAAAGGATTTAAGCCGGATGTAGTTGTCAATTTTGCAGCTGAGAGCCATAATAGTTGGGCAGTAATAAATCCAAGTATCTTTTTTAAGACCAATGTTGTCGGTACCCAGACTTTACTTGAAGCTTGCCGCCAAAATAATGTTTCAAGATTTCACCATATTTCGACCTGTGAAGTTTACGGCGACTTGCCCTTAGATAGTGATGAAAGTTTTTCTGAAAGCTCGTCGCTTCGTCCGCGAACTCCTTATAACGCCTCCAAAGCAGGATCAGATTTAGCTGTAAGGGCTTATTGGGAGACTTATCATCTGCCGGTTACAACGACAAACTGTTCTAATAATTACGGCCCCTATCAATTTCCGGAGAAACTTATTCCTCTTTTTGTAACAAACTTAATGGATAAACAGCAGGTTCCCGTTTATACCAGTAGTCAGAATAGAAGAGAATGGCTTTATGTGATGGATCATTGCCGGGCCGTAGATTTGGTAATTCAAAAAGGGAGGATTGGTGAAACATATAATGTTGGGAGTGGAGTTGAAAAAAGCGTAGAAGAAATTACCGATATTATTTTAGATGAGCTTAAACAACCGGCCTCTATGAAAAAATATGTCCAGGACAGACCCGGACATGACCGCAGATATTTACTTAATTCGACCAAAATTAGAGAAGAACTTGGTTGGAAACCAGAGATAGAATTTGAAGAAGGAATAAGACAAACGATAAGGTGGTATCAAGATCGTAAAGATTGGTGGATACCTCTTAAAAAGAGATTACAGATAGCTGAAGCAGATTGGGATAGTAAAAAGAAGTGACTTATATTATTTGTTATAATTACCACGCAATTATTCTATAAATGCACGTTCCACCTTTAAAAATTTATTTTTCTGAAACTGATATTAATATGATTACTTCAGACATTAAAAATGTTTTGCGAAGTGGTCAATTAAGTTTAGGAAAAATGACTAAGAGATTCGAAAATCAGTTTTCTTTAGTAACAAAAAGGAAATATGCTGTAGCAGTTAATTCAGGAACTACTGCACTAGAGATTCTATTAAGAATTAGAAATATAAAGGGTAAGACAGTATTAGTTCAAGCGAACACAAATTATGCAACCGCTGCAGCAGTACTTTTCGCTGGAGGTAAGCTTAAATTATTAGATGGAGGTATCTATCCTTCTTTAGAAGACATAAGAAATGTAGTTGATAAAAGCACCGTTGCTATAATTTTTGTCCATATTGGTGGCTATTTATCAAAGGAGTTAGAAGTAATAAAGAATTATTGTGTTAGTAAAGATCTCTTTCTAATCGAAGATGCGGCACATGCTCATGGAGCATCTTTAGAAGGGAAACCAGCGGGAAGTTTTGGAGAAGCAGCTGCATTCTCTTTTTTCCCGACTAAAGTTATTACTTCTGGGGAAGGTGGAATTATGGTAACTGATAATAAAGAGGATTACCAAAGGATGCTGATTTTCAGAGACCAAGGGAAAGATCCAATTAGTAAGCAAAATATAGTTTTGGGAAATAGTTGGCGAATGAGTGAATTGCATGCTGTTTTAGGTTTTTATCAGCTTAGACATCTTACAAAATACGTAAAACACAGGAATGTAATGATGAAAAAATATTCATCTGCGTTGGGAAAATATAAACAACTTAAGTTGTATACAGCTTCAGAAAATATGATTCCGAGTGGGTATAAATTTATTGTTCAATTTCCTACTGCGGAAATGTGCAATAAAATAAAAGAGATGTTAGAGAAAGAATATAACGTATATTTAGGCGGTGGAGTATATGATATTCCTATCCATCGTCAACCCGTTTTCCAGACTATGTTTAAAAAAGCTAATTTTCCTAAAGCAGACAAATTCTGTACGACGCACTTATGTCTGCCTGTTTGGTCGTCCATGAAAAACCAGGAAGTAGAATATGTAATTGAGAGTTTGGAGAAATGCCTAAATATTATTGTACAGTAACAGATTAATTTCTGAACTGCGCTTCCAGATAGCATCTGTATTATCCTGGTGCGGGAAATAGATTGGGCTACTCGCCTGCGATGAGATCCTGTCCCGATAGAATCGGGATTGAACCTGCTTCACCACTGCGTGGAGTGCGGATTTTCGGTCCAATTATCCCAATTAGGCACAAAAATACCCACCTAAGGTGGGTTTTCGTGCCTAGCTGCGGGATTAGGAGTCGGACCTAAATAAACAGGTTCAGAGCCTGTTGTCCTACCATTAGACGATCCCGCAGTTTAGTGTTATTTTAACATTTTAATTCGCCAAAGGCGAAGTCTCTCCACAGACGGGCCACAAAAAAACCCGCACGTAGCGGGTTTTCTTGAGAAACCTATTTATAATAACAGGTAGAAAATTTATATCATGACTTGTGTTAATGGTCAACTCTGTCATAATATATCAATCCCGATTGGATCGGGATTAAATTATGGACATACATTCTGTTGACCAAGCTACCGCTTACCGTTTACGGTCCTTAATCTTTCTTGATCTGGAAACAACAGGACTTAATGTACAAAAACATGAAATTTTAGAGATTGGAGCAATCAGGGTTAACCCCAAAAAACCATTTAAAATTGAAGAAGAACTATCTCTTAAGGTAAAAGCTACTCATCTTGAAAATGCTGATAAAGAGGCTCTAAGAATTGTAGGTTATTCCAATGAGTCTTGGAAGAGGGCAATATCAATAAAAAAAGCTTTAAAAATGTTAGAACACTTTTCCAGAAATGGGGTGATGGCGGGTTTTAATGTTAGTTTTGACTGGGCATATCTGCATAAGGCCTATGCAGAGATTGGGAAAGAGGAACCTTTTCATTATCACCGGCTGGATGTTTTATCAATGGCTTATGTGAAATTATTTAATAATAAAACCATCAATAAGTTTAGCCTGAGCACGATCTGTGATCTATTAACAGTTCCCCGGGGAGATAAACATCAGGCATTAGCAGATGCTAAGGCTACGTATCTTGTATTTAAGAAGCTAATCGGACTAAACTGATATTATAATTAACTATGATTTTCATTGCTTCTGATCACCGTGGGTTTAATCTTAAACAAAATATATATAAAAAGCTTATTGAGGATGGTTTTGAGGTGATTAATTTAGGAAATCATCACCTTGATCCAAACGATGATTATCCTGATTTTGCCAAAAGTGTAGCTGAAGCTGTTGCGACAAAACCAGAAAATCGTGGGATTCTTTTATGTGGAACAGGAATTGGGGTTGATATAATAGCAAATAAAATTGACGGAATAAGATCTGCCCTGGTTTCGAACGTAACCTCTGTGAAACTAGCCAGAGAACACGAAGATGTGAACGTGATTTCTCTACCGGCAGAATCTTTAGATGACGGTTTAGCTTGGGAAATAATAAGAACATTTCTTGAAACTCCATTTAGTGATAAGGAAAGACATAAAAGAAGATTACAAAAACTACAAGAGCTTGAGGAAAATAATTAATTTTCTGCTAAAATATATTTTGTTATGAATATCATAAAACAAATCTGGAAAAAAGTTGCTAAATATTTATTACCTGAAAAAACTGTTGACATCGAACAAGTTGCTATTTTTGGCTCAGCTGAAGCAAAAACAGAAAGTCAATTATTTAAAGATGCTTTTAACGTTGCTCAAGCCTTAGCAAAATATGGCTATATTGTTATTAATGGAGGAGGACCTGGGGTAATGAAAGCCGCAAGTTTAGGGGCAAAAGCCGGGGGCGGAAAAGTCATTGGAGTGACCCTATACCCTAAAGATTGTAAAAATTTTGAAGGAAGAGATTTAGAAAACCCCATCGATGAAGAAATAAAAACGGATACTTATGTAGAAAGAACCCTGACTTTGATGAGTGAGGGTCAGGTTTACGTAGTTTTTAACGGGGCATCCGGTACTATGTCAGAATTTGCTATGGCTTGGGGATTGGCTAGACTTTATTTCGGACATCATAAACCCATTATTTTATATGGTAATTTTTGGAATGAAATTATGAAAGTTATGAAAGAAAATCTGGTACTTCGTCCTGAAGAATCGAAAGTATATAAAATCGTTGATTCACCAGAAGGAGTTCTTTTGGCGATTAGAGAGTTTGAAGATGAGATTAATAAAGGTAAACATCATGAGCATTTACTTGCAAGTAAAGAAAAACTTCAGGAAATAGTTAAAGCATGAATGCTTTTTCTGCCCAAGAAATTCAGAAATTAAAAGGTATTGCTGCTTATATCCGTCAGGATATCATTTCTATGATTTATGAGGCAGGCTCAGGTCATCCCGGTGGTTCCTTAGGTATGGCAGATATTATTACCTCTTTGTATTTTCAGATTCTAAAACACGATCCAAAAAATCCGGATGATCCTGAAAGGGATAGGCTAGTTTTGTCTAATGGTCATATTTGTCCGGTTCAATATGCAGCACTTGCTCATGTCGGTTATTTTCCTCTAGAAAAATTAAAAACTTTAAGAAAACTTGGCTCAGGGTTACAAGGACATCCTTTAAGAGGTGCTTTACCCGGAATAGAAACTAGCTCTGGTCCACTCGGTTGTGGATTGTCTCAGGCTGCTGGTATGGCTTGGGTGGGGAAGCATGATCAAAAAAGCTGGAGAGTTATTTGTTTGATGTCTGATGCAGAACACGAGGAAGGAAATATTTGGGAAGGAGTTATGTTTGCTTCAAAATATAAATTAAATAATTTAACTGCATTAATTGATCGAAATAATATTCAAACTGATGGGATGACAGAAAATGTGATGCCTCTAGGATCTTTTAAAGAAAAATATGAAGCCTTTGGTTGGCAGGTTTTAGAAATAAACGGACATAACTTTGAGGAAATTTTAAGAGCCTTTGAAGTTGCTAAAGAAACAGTAGATAAACCAACAGTAATTATAGCTCAAACTATTCCGGGTAAAGGGGTATCTTTTATGGAAAATAAGGTAGAGTGGCACAGCCATACTATTTGCAATGCAGATATGGTAAAAGCTTTAGAAGAATTACAAAGTTAATATGTATTTGATGAATTTAATCTGGAAAAAAATATTTATTGATTTTTCTTTAGGGAATATTGCTATTTTTTTATTATCCACAGTTGGTTTTATTTTAGGATTTTATTTATTAATAAAACTATTCCAAGGATATGGTTGTAAAACCGCAAATATAGCAAGACTTTCTAGTGTAATAATATTAAAGTTAATTATACCTGCAAAAGCAGATTTGGTTGAAAGACTGGCTCTGTCTCTTATGACTCTACTGGTATTTCTTGGTAGTTTTGTACTGTTGATGGCACTAATTTATTATGATTAATCAAGATATTTATTTAGATCTAAAGCTTTTTGATGAAAATGTAGAAAAAATTTCAATGAGAGATGGATTTTCTGAAGGTTTAGTTTTGGCAGGAGAAGAAGATAAAAACTTAGTGGTGGTTTGTGCAGACCTGATAAAATCTATCAAAATTACTGAATTTGCCAAACAATTCCCTGATAGAGTTATAGAGGTTGGTGTGGCTGAACAAAATTTAGTAACAGTAGCCTCAGGTGTTGCAAGTTGTGGTAAAAATGTTTTTGCTGCCTCTTATGCTATTTTTTCCCCGGGAAGAAATTGGGAACAAATCAGAACTACAATTTGTATCAATAACCAGCCGGTAAAAATTGTTGGGAGTCACGCAGGAATTACTACTGGTCCTGATGGAGCTACCCATCAAGCTTTGGAGGATATGGCTTTGATGAGAGTATTGCCCAACATGATAGTTTTAAGCCCTTGTGACTCTTTGCAAACGAAAAAAGCAACACTCGCAATGGCTAAGCTTGATAGACCGTGTTATATCAGATTTCCCAGAAGTGAAGTTCCGGTAATAACTATAGAGGAAACCCCATTTGAAATTGGCAAAGCAAACATTTTTAAAGAAGGTAAAAATGTTTCCATTATTGCGACAGGCGAAATGGTTTATTATGCACTTTTGGCAGCAAAAGAATTAGAATTGAACAATATTAGTGTTCGGGTAATAAATATGCACACAATAAAACCATTGGATACAAAAATTGTTCTTCAGACTGCAGAAGAAACAGGAGCAATTGTGACAGTAGAAGATCATCAAATAGCAGGAGGTCTTGGATCAGCTATCTCTGAAGCTATTTCTCAGAATTTTCCTGTTCCAATTAAAATGATAGGTGTACAAGACAGATTTGGCGAGTCAGGAACACCTGAAGAACTGTTAGAAAAATACGATTTAACTGTTACTGAAATAATTAAAGCTACTACTTCTGTTTTAAGAAATAAAAGTTAATTGATGAGTATAGATAAAATAATAGTTATTATTGTAGGAATAATAAGCGTAGCTTTTACTTATTGGTTTTTTTTGATGAAAAAGGGAAAGGAGGTACAAGTTATGGATTCTATAGATATTATTGTGAATGGCGGTTATTCTCCCGAAGTTATTTCAATCCCTAAAAATAAAACAACAAAAATTAATTTTATCCGTACAGACCCGACAGATTGTTTATCAGAAGTAGTTTTAGGCGATTTTAAAATCCGTAAAGAGCTTCCTTTGAACCAAACAGTTACAATTGAAATTACTCCCACAAAATCAGGTGAATATGGGTATAGCTGCAGTATGAATATGTATCACGGAAAAATAATTGTTAAGTAAAAATGGCAGAAATTAAGAAAATTTATTCATTAAAAGGGATGCATTGTGCTTCTTGTGTGAGAGTAATTGAACATGCTTTAAATGAGATTGAAGGGGTGTTTGAAGCAGTGGTCAATTTAGCTACAGAACAGGTGACCATTACTTTTGATCCGAATATTGTTACGGAAGAAAAATTATCTTCTGCTGTTGCACAAGTGGGTTATAGAATTATTACAACTGAAGAAATTAAGTCGGAAGATGAAACCCAGAAAGAAAAACAAAAAGAAGCAAATAATTTAAGGAATAAATCCTTTTTTAGTTTATTTTTGGGAGGCTTAATTGTTTGGGGATCTTTTCCGGGATTGATGGATTTTTCACCCATCTTTTTACGAAACTTTTGGGTACAGATGTTTTTGGCGACTCCTGTCCAATTTTGGGCAGGGTTACAATTTTATAAAGCTACTCTGCCGGCGTTACGGCACAGGACTGCCAATATGGATACTTTAATTACCATCGGTACCTCGGCTGCTTTTACCTTTTCAGCAGTAACAACAGTTTTTCCTCAACTGATTGAAAGTGTTAGCATTAAACCTGAACCTTATTTCGATGTAGCAGCAATTGTGATAGGTTTAATCTTACTTGGAAGGTATTTTGAAGCCCGGGCAAAGATAGGTACTTCTGAGGCTATAAAAAAATTAATCGGTCTCCAAGCTAAAACGGCCAGGGTGATTATTAACGGTAAAGATACAGATATTCCGATTGATGCTGTTGTGATAGGGAATATCATTCGTGTTAGACCCGGTGAAAAAATTCCGGTAGATGGTGAGATTGTTGAAGGTGAATCAAGTGTCGATGAATCAATGATTTCCGGAGAAAGTATTCCGGTCGATAAACAAACAGGTAGCCTGGTGATTGGCGGAACTATTAATAAGGCTGGGACTTTTACTTATAAAGCAACCAAGGTTGGTTCAGACACCATGTTATCCCAAATTATTAAATTGGTGGCTGAAGCACAGGGGAGTAAGGCTCCAATACAAAGGATTGCGGATTTAATTTCTTCTTATTTTGTCCCGATCGTGATTATGTTAGCCATAGTTACATTTACCATGTGGTATGTTTTTGGACCTCAGCCTGTATTTTTGTTTGCTTTAATTAATACAGTAGCAGTGTTAATTATTGCCTGTCCTTGTGCTATGGGTTTAGCTACTCCTACAGCAATTATGGTGGGGGTAGGTAAGGGGGCAGAAAATGGAATATTAATTAAGGATGCTGAAAGTTTAGAAACTGCCCATAAAATTCAAACTATTATTTTTGATAAAACAGGAACTCTAACAGAAGGAAAGCCAACTGTTACTGATGTCATTGCGAGGAGCAATAGCGACGCGACCCGCTTCGACTCTTCGGAGACGAGGCGAGCAATCTTAAAAGAAGATAGATCATCACGCTTCGCTCGCGATAACATTTTAAGGTTGGCAGCGTCAATTGAAAAAGGGTCAGAACATTCTTTAGCAGATGCTATTATACAAAAAGCGGATGATGAAAAACTAATTTTGGATAAGGTGACAGGATTTAAAGCTATGCCCGGAAATGGGGTAGAAGGAGTGATTAATAGAAATAAAGTAGTTTTGGGTAATGTAAGATTAATGGATAAAGAAAATATTGATATTAGTCACGAAAGGCTGGTCCTTGCGAGGCTAGAAGAAGAAGGGAAAACTGTGATGATGTTAGGGGTAAATGGGAAATTAGTCGGATTGATAGCGGTTGCGGATACTTTAAAGAGTACTTCTAAAGAAGCTATTGAAAGATTAATAAAAATGGGTATTGAACCAATTATGATTACCGGTGATAACCAGAGAACAGCAAATGCTATTGCAAAACTTGCCGGGATTAAAAGAGTCTTGGCTGAAATTTTACCAGACGGTAAAGAGCAAGAAGTGAGGAAAATTCAAAATGAAGGCAAGATGGTAGCGATGGTAGGAGATGGTATTAATGATGCTCCAGCGCTAGCTGCTGCTGATGTCGGGATTGCCATGGGATCTGGTACAGATATAGCTATTGAGGCAGCGGATATTACTTTAATAAGCCGTGATCTAAAAACAGTGGCTGCTGCGATTATTTTATCCAAAAAAACTATGAGAACTATTAAGTTGAATCTCTTTTGGGCTTTTGGTTATAATGTTATCCTGATACCGGTGGCAATGGGGGCTTTATACCCGTTCTTCGGGATTTTACTTAATCCGGTTTTTGCATCAGCTGCTATGGCTTTAAGTTCTGTATCTGTTGTAAGCAATTCATTGCTTTTAAAAAGGATTAAAATTTAATGGATCTGGTAACAATATTTTTTATTGGTTTAACTGCAGGAGGATTTGGTTGTGTTGCGTTGCAAGGAGGTCTTTTGACTTCAGCCATAGCCTCCCGAAAAGATAGTGGCAACCTTTCTCAAAATAAGCTTATCCCAACGTTGGCATTTTTGGTTGCTAGATTAGTTGTTTATGCCATTCTCGGATTTGTTTTGGGACTTTTCGGTTCTGTACTATCCATTTCAGATTCTTTGCGGATAATAATGCAAATGGCGGCTGGATTGTATATGATAATTATTGCTTTAAGCTTATTAAATGTTCACCCAATTTTTAGATATTTTATTATTCAACCCCCCCGTTTTTTAACAAGACTGATTAAAAATCAGTCAAAAAGTGCTGATATTTTTGCTCCTACAATATTGGGTGCCATGACTATTTTTGTTCCCTGTGGGACAACGCTGGCAATGGAAGCTTTGGCCATTTCTTCTGGTAGTGCTATAAATGGAGCTTTAATTTTAATTGTTTTTGTGCTTGGAACTTCTCCGATATTTTTTGGGCTTGGATACTTAGCAGAAAAACTTTCTGATTCTTTTAGACAAACATTTTTCAAATTAGCAGCATTAGTTATTCTGGTAATAGGTTTTTCTATAGTGTATAACGCTTGGAGTCTAACAGGTTTACCTATAATTACCTGGGAATCAGGGGATATGAATCAACAACAAATTGAAAACACACCAACGAAACAAGACTATCAGATTCAAGTTTTAAATGGTGGATATGACCCAAGCTATATTAAAGTAAAAAAGGGTTTACCTGTTACACTTACCCTAGTTTCTGATAGTGTTTACAGTTGCGCTTTAGCCTTTAGAATTCCTTCTTTAAATATTTCTAAAAATCTTAAACCGACTGATTCAGAGGTTATAGAATTTACCCCAATTGAGATAGGGAGAATACCATTTAGTTGTTCGATGGGGATGTATCGGGGAACGATTGAAGTTGTAGATTAGGTTCCCAAGCGTGACTTGGCATGGTTACTAACTAAAAATATGGCAAAAATTATTAAAAAGAAATTAAAAATTATAGGTATGCACTGTACTTCTTGTGCGATGTGTATTGATATGGATTTGGAAGATCTAAAAGGGGTCTGTTTTTGTCAAACTTCTTATGCTAAGGGCGAAACAGAGGTAGAGTTTGATGAAGATGTGGTTCAAATGGAATTAATAGTCCAAACCATAAAAAAATCTGGCTATAATACTGCTTCTGTTGTAGACTTAAATTAATGTTTGATTTAATTTCTATTGGTGATGGGGCAGTTGATCATTTCTTTAAAATTCATGATGCTCATTTGGAACTGGAAAGAGGCAATCAGGAACTTTGTTTAAGATTTGGGGATAAGTTACCTGTTGCCGAGTACCAGCAAATTTTAGGTGGCAATAATGCTAATAATGCTGTAGGGTCTTCCAGATTGGGTTTAAAAGTAGCTATTTATCTTAATATTGGATCAGATTTAGCGGGACAATTTACCCTGTCAAAATTAAAAGAAGAAGGGGTAGATAGTAGGTATGTAGTAAAAAATAATGGCATGGATTCTAATGTTTCAGCCCTGATCAGTTTTAAAGGGGAAAGAACTATTTTAACTTATCATCAGGATTTTAAATATCAACTGCCAGATTTAGATCGTGTCCGCTGGATCTACCTTAGTTCTATGGGTAAATCTGCTCAAACAGGTAATTTTAAAGAACAGATAGAAAACTATTTGGGAAGAACCGGAGCATCTCTGATCTTTAACCCAGGGACTTTTGAATTGCAGGCTGGATTAACGAAATTCTCTAAACTGCTTTCTTTAACTAAATTATTGATTTTGAATAAGGAAGAAGCAGAACTGGTGGTGAAAGTGCAGTCTGGAGGAAAAACTGATATAAAAAAGCTACTGGTAGGGCTTACTAATTTAGGCCCTAAAATGGCTATCATTACTGATGGTAGAAATGGATCTTTTGGTTTTGATGGAGAAAATTTTTACAGCCTGGATATTTTTTCAGTGAGCGTTGTAGATATGACAGGAGCAGGAGACGCTTATGCCACAGGCGTTTTAGCAGGGCTGTATTATGGAAAAGATTTATCTGAAGCTATGAGGTGGGGAGCAGCTAATGGAGCTTCAGTGGTGAAACAAATTGGTCCTCAAAAAGGACTTTTAACTTATAAACAAATGCAGGAAAAGTTAAAAGAGCATGCTAAAATAATTACTAAGGATTTAAAATGACCGCAAGAGCATGGTTAGAAAAAGCTAGACGGGAAAAATTTGCCATTGGAGCTTTTAACGTTGGAAATTTAGAAACGTTAAAGGCAATTGTTCAGGCTGCAGCTAATAAAAAGTCCGCCGTAATTATTGAGTCTTCTCCCGGTGAAACAAAATGGATGGAGGCTGATAATATTGTTGATTTAGCCAGAAATTACTCAGAAGAATATAAAGTACCTGTCTTAATTAATTTAGATCATGGGGAGAATCTAGAAAGCTGTTTAAATGCTGTTGTAGCTGGGTACGATTTAATTCATTTTGATGGTTCTAAACTTGCTTTGAAAGAAAACATAGGAATTGCTCAAAAAGTTGTAGAAGCTGCACACGCAAAAGGATTAACAGTAGAAGGAGAGATGGATCATATTGCAGGCTCTTCTGAATTTCATCCAGGTTCTGCTACCTCTGAAGTTGTGAAAAAAAATATGACAGACCCGGAGAAAGCTGCTCAGTTTGTATCAAAAACTGGTATTGATATTTTAGCTGCGTTTTTTGGAAATGTCCACGGTGTTTTTGAGTCTGGGGGAGAAAACTTACAGTTTTCAATTCTGGAAAAATTAACAACTTTACTCCCCAATACATTTTTTTCTTTACATGGGGGCTCAGGAATTTCTGATGATCAGGTGCAAGCAGCAATTGGGTTGGGGGTTGTGAAGGTCAATGTTAATACTGAAATACGTCAAGCTTTTCGCCATACTTTGGAAACTGCATTGGACCAAAACCCTGATGAAATAGCCATGTATAAGTTAGAACAACCTATTATTGATGAAATACAAAAAATAGTCGAACACAAAATAGACGTCTTTGGTTCCTTGGGTAAAGTATAGTTTTATCAGCTAAAGCAGAAAACCACGGATGTAAATCCGCGGATGAATGCTTTAAATATCACAGCTCTAGCTGTGAAACTGAGAAGATACTACGACCGTAAGGTCGTGGAGCTTTATAAAGATTAATTTATCCTAGACCTTAAACCTTTAAAAATATATCAATATTTAATTTGAAAAAGATTCTTTAAACTTCGTCACCATGGTAAAATACCAATATGTGTGGTAGATATGGATTTATTAAACCAAATCAAGGATATGAAAGATTTAATTTAGTACAACCTTTCCCTCCAATGAAGCCACGATACAATGTGGCTCCCTCTCAGGAAATGCCAGTTATAGTAAAAAAAGATATGGGTAATGTAGCAGAGATTATGAGGTGGGGTTTAATTCCTTCCTGGGTTAAAGATCCGAAAATTGCCAATATGATGATTAACGCCAGAGCTGAAACACTGGATAAAAAACCCTCCTATGCAAAGCCTTTTCGGACCAATCGCTGTTTAGTCCCTGCCACCGGATTTTTTGAGTGGATGGACACTCCTCCAGGCAGATTACCCTACTATATTCATTTGAAAGATGATGAAATATTTGCCTTTGCTGGGCTATATGATATTAACGATAAGATTGAGAGTAAGCCAGTTAAAACCTATACCATTATTACAACTGAACCTAACGGAATAATAGCCCAAATCCATAACCGTATGCCAGTGATCTTTAACAGGGCTACTGAAAAGATTTGGCTTGATCCTACCATTATTGATACTCAAAAACTTTTAGGATTACTTCAGTCATACCCAAGTAATCTTCTGGATGTCTATCCTGTATCAAAGTCAGTAGGGAACCCTGCTAATGATTATCCTGAAATAATAAATCCTGAAAAATAAATATGTTGGCTATAAAATTCCAAATTTTTAACCAACTAGTACCGATTTAGTTCATTTCTTCAAAAACTCAAAAACTACTGGAAAGATTACTTCTTCCCATTTAGCATAACCCTTGGCTGATGGATGTAAACCATCTGAAATATAGTCTTCATTATCTGTCATGGTTTGGCTGATCGGAAAAATATCAGCAACTCTAAGATCCCTTTTATTTGCTTCATCCCTAATTGCTTGATTATATTCTTCAATAAGTTTTGATACATCTTGTGTTTGGTAACCTATTGAGGCGGGAGATTTTGAATGGTCAGGGATAGTAATAAGAACAATATTTTTAGGGTTTGTTAAGATTGATTGAAGTTTATTTAATAATTCTTCTAATTCCTGACGGAACAGTTTAGTATCTTTTTGTCCAAAGTTATCATTTGCTCCGATTAAAACTGTCACAAAATCCGGTTTTATCTTTTCAATAACAGGTAGTTCTAACGTGGCAGCATCTCTAACCGTATAACCTGAAACTGCGGGATTTGCTATCAAATTTATATTTATCCCTCGCTGCCTTAAGTGATTGGTTAAGACATTTGGCCAGCGGCTACTCTCACTAATACCTAAGCCTATGGTGTATGAATCACCTATGGCTACATACCTAATTTCATCTGCCGAATTTTTATCCAAGACCATATTAAGTTTCTGATTATTTTGTATTTTGTACCAACTAATCAGAATAAATAAAAAGATAAAAGAAATTATAAGTAAAAAAATATTTCTAGGTGTCATTTTTAATGATTATATCATTACAATTTAGCTTCTAAATTACAAGGAAGACATATCCATAGGGATATACATTGTTTATATATTGAAGCTAAAATATAATTTAGTTCGAACCTGAAAATTACAGCATTTAAGGAGTTTAGTTTTATGAATTGAAAAATCTAATAAAGTTTATTAGATTTCAACTCCCCAACTCATTAATATCCTTCTAAGACGAGAAGATGTCCCAAGTCGAGCTGTCTTCCTTAAACCTTCAACCAAATCAATATCTCTTAATAATCTCGGGAAAGTATGTATAACGGAATTTGCTGGTAAGGGCTTATCAAATATTACGGAACCTAATTCAGGAGGTATTTGCAAATTTGGTCTTTTGAATACTTGTCCCAGGGTGTATCTATAATAAGCTCCACTAAGGTCCTCCCACTCTTTTCTGTTGTGATCTAAATAATATTCTTTGAAACTATCAAGATCTTTAAATTGAGGACCAGTATGAGTTAGAAAACCTTTTTCCAGGAGTTTAAAGACAGATTCAGCTACAGCGATATCTTGTTGAATCCTAGTTCTTTTATTGCTTGCATCGTCATAATAATTCATTAATAGGGCAGCATCTTCTTCATCCGATATGATCTGTGATTGTTTTGTAATAGCGATAATATTATCTTTCCCTGTATTTCTAAATTCTTCCCGTTGATTACCCGTATCATCTTTTAAGCTTTCTGGAGCTTGAAAAATAAGCATGCGTCCTCTGCTATTTCTTACCAAATCACAAGCCAGTCTATAACTGCCTCTATTGGTTCCTGCAATAGTCTCACAATCTTTATCTACACCTGAGGTGACTAGAATTGTTTCCAGAAATAATGCGCCTGGTCTTGGCAGGTATTCTAAACCAACCTCGACCACTTCTTGGTATAGATCCGAAGCAGCGTCATATTCAGAGTCGGTTATGAATCCTTGAGGATTTGTTACTCTGCCAGCACTTCTACCAAGCTTAAGTATTCTACCAAACTCGGTAAAATAGAAACTAAAATTCGTCTTATGTCTTTCCTGCCAATCAAGAATATCCTTATTTGTTTTTAGAGCGACAACTTCCTGCCCGCAGAAAGTTGTCTTGTGACACAAAGAAAGACCTGCAATGGTTACGGGGATAGATGCTGTTTCGTCCGGAGTATCAGTAAGCAAAGTATCTACTAACCCATTATGAAAGGGTAAATATAGATTTTGGTCAATGTTATTTAGCACTTCCAAATTGGTAGGCATTATTATTTAACGAAAATTATAGGGTATTAGATACTAAATATCAATAAAATGTTCAACAATGTAAATCCACAACCCCGAAACTAGAGGATTAAAAATTAGCTTCAAAACAACCAGAAAAACATACCCATAGGGATATACATTGTTTGCAATATGAGGCTAAAAGTTAAATTAACTTATAATTAGCAATAAAATTCATAGGTGGAATTTTTTAATAGTTTAAAACAGCAGACGATTATAGACCAACAGCGTTAGCTCCATACTCCGCTTGTGCTTGGGTAAATTTCTCAAACTTCAACTGATTAATCAAACCACCGCGCGAAAATGCTGTCATATCCATATACGATTTAGCTTTTTTAGCTGCTTGTTCGTTCCAGTTTCCACCAGAATTATCTGCACCATATACCGCATCTTCATGAGAAAACTTTTCGAATTCTAGCTGAGCAACCAGTCCATCATGAGATAAAGCTGAGAAGCTTAAATACGATTTTGCTTTTGTTACTGCATTCCTTTGACTAACTGTCTCACTCGAAACAGGTGCAGATTGTTTGGTTTGAATTGGCGTTGGTGTATTAGTTTTCTTTACAGGAACTTTTGTTGGTTCTTGTGTTTGCTGTTCGGGAGAGGCAGTTGGTTGAGTAGGCGTTTCTGTCACAGGGCTAGTTGTTGGCGTACTATTTTGAGTGTTTGAAGTTGTTGAAGAAGAGTTACTTCCACGAATAGCATTCACGAGAATGAAGAAGGCAAAAACACCTGTGATAATCCATTTTGCTGTTTTGTGCCAAGTTGCGTGTTTCCACATTAAGTACAAACCAACAGGGAAGAAGAGAATTAAGAGAGCGATTATTCCTCCCGTGCTTTGATACCATTTATTTTTAGTTTCCATAATTTATATTATATGTAAACAGTTATAACTGTGCAATAAATTAAACGGTTGAGCAGATAATATCGATATTTACTCTTGTCCATAGGGATTTATGGTAGGCTAAATAGTTTAGCGGATGACAACTCTGGTGCCTGGATTACTTGGCGTGGCTCTGACTGCTCCCTGATTTGGTGGAACAACCGGTCCTGCCCATTCAAATATCTGGGCAGCATTAGCTAAAGGTTCATTGATACAACCATGACTCATAGGATGTCCAAAGTTATTATGCCAGTAAGCTCCATGTAAGGCATACCCCTGATAAAAAAACATATTGTTAGGGACATTGGGTAAACTATAATAAGTACCTAAATCTTTAGATCCGCCAGACATTCTTTGGTTTCTGGTTTTATACCAGATATAAAAGGTGCCTTTGGGAGTAGAATTCCACAGTCCAGAAGAGATTAAAAACTCCATAACAAGTTTATTACCTTCCCATGCCCGGACTTTTTGTTCAATTAAGGAAACTTCAATCCATTTTTCTTCCCCGGCAGCGTTAGTTGTTCCTAGCACTTGTTCTGATTCATTCCCGTTGGAGTTTGCTAAGGCAAGGGAGGTTTTAGGGTAATCAATGACCTGATTGTCGTAAATTGCAACATTAGCACTTTCTTCAAATTGGCCGGAAGAGCTTAAAATATTTTCAACTTGACAGCAAGAGGTTGTATAATCATCAGATAGATGAAGGTTGTAAACGACAAAGCGTTTTGCAGGAAGATAGAAATAAACAGTAGCCACTGTAAGAAGAACTAACAATATAAATATGGGCAGGATTCTATGCATTAATTTAATTGTCTACAGGCTGTATCAAGAAGTCAATAGGTGATAAAATTTTACCAGTAATAACATGTATTATCAAGCTATATTTAAGCACAGGCATTGGTTTATCACTTTGTTTATTTATGGGGTGGTATTAACCATTATCTATTTTTTGGTATTCTTCATCGTTCCACGAATTTTACCGGAAGTAGAGTTCTCCAATACGCAAAGACAGGGAATCGTCTTTAGAAATGAACGTTGGAGTGGTGAAATTATGGTTACCGGTGATATCTGGGCATTTCCAGGTTCTAATGTAGTAATTATGCCAGGTACTAAAATAGTAGTTTCGAACGAAGACCATTTTAATTTGCATTTTTTACCTTGGGACTTAAGATCTGGATTAAATGTTGGTAAAGATAGTTTTGGTGTTAGGAATGGGGAGCTATTCCGCGACGAGAAAAATAAGATTCAACTAAACTTTGCCAAAATATATGCAATTGGCACAAGGGAGCAACCTATTGAAATTATGTCTAAAGGATCAGACCCGCCAAGCCCGTATGATTTTAATGGCTTAACTATTAATGAAGGTATTTTGAGTTTTGTAAAAATTTCAAATTATCGTCGATTATCGATTGATGATAAGGTGACAGTTCGGGATAGTGAGCTAGTGAATTCTGGAGAATGTGCTATTTGTATAGAATATAACAATCCAACTGTTGTAAATAACGTTTTTAGAGATAATCTAAGAAGTTATATTTGGGTTTTGGGAGGTAGTCCTAGGATTAATGATAATTTATTTTTATCGTCTTATGGAGACGGTATAGTAGTTGATCCTAAAATAGTTGGGGCTCCGATTGTTTATCATAACAGCTTTGAGATGCCCAATCAGATTGTTATAAAATTATTATCCGGTAATGAGGAAATAGGTGGAGTTTTAGCATTTAATGATTTTGCTGGAAGCAATAAAATATTATTGCCGTGTGACAGCAAGATAAAACTTATCCAAAACCAGATCCGTGGAATAATTGAATTTGCTGAATCTGGAAATTGTGTAGGTAATTTTATGATAGGACCTAATTATTGGTTTTCTAAAGACCGGAATGCAATTATTAAAGAAAAAATTATTGGTAAAGGGTCTGGTTTTAACATAACAATACCTGTTGTATTAAACTCTCCTTCCGGCAATGTTGGGAGAAGAGTTCAATAAGCCCCCTTGTCAGAAAATAACTGAGATGTTATATAAGAATAAATTCTATGAATCAAAAACATATTGTCATTATTTTTGCGATTCTTACGGTATTGGGTTTAAGTGCAGCGGGAGTTAATTCTCTTAAGGGAACCTTAACAGAGGGAAATATTACTCCTACTCCGACGAGTGAGGTCACAATTAATTTAAACGGAAATAAGAAATCTCCGAGTCCATTATCCGGACAAAATCCCAATACCAGTTTGATATCAAAGGTTCCCCAGGTGACCTCAACTTTAAAAAAGTATCGCCAGTTTCCGGGAAATTTAACTCCTGAAGAACTAAAAAATAAAAAAGCAGACATAGAAACTGACAAAGGTACGATTTCTTTTGAAATTTATCCGGAAGCGACTAAAGCTGCCTCTAATTTTATTTTTTTAGCGAGAGATGGTTTTTATGATAACCTGACTTTTCATAGAGTCGTACCTGGTTTTGTAATTCAAGGAGGAGATCCAAACGGAACAGGAACGGGGGGGCCTGGTTATCAATTTGAAGATGAACCGGTTACAAAGAAATATTTGAAAGGAATTGTGGCTATGGCAAACTCCGGTCCAAATACCAATGGATCACAATTTTTTATTATGTTAGCTGATAATCCGGAGTTACCTCCTAAATACACTATTTTTGGTAAAGTAGTTAAAGGACAGGATGTGGTAGATAAAATTCAGGTCGGAGATATGATGAGGAAAGTAACTATAAAGTAAAAGACACAACATACTGTATATTGACAGATGTACTAGTCTGTATGTTAAGTTAAATGAGCAAGTTAAAAGTATTACTTTATACAAGATGTTGTATAAGAAGAGATGAAATGCCCTTTCTGTAGTAATTTTAGTAATCGGGTTGTAGATAAACGGTCAGTTTTTAGTTCTGGGGAAATTAGAAGAAGACGTGAATGTTTACATTGTCAAGGAAGATTTACTACTTATGAGCGGTTATCCAACTTACAATTTTTGGTTATTAAAAAAGATGGTCATAGGGAACCATATAACCATGATAAATTAAAAAATGGGATTACAAAAGCCTTAGAAAAAAGACCGACAGCCGCACATTTAGATGAATTTGTGTTAAAGATTGAAAGAAAAATTTGGAAAAAAGGAGTTAGTGAAATAACTTCACGGCAAATCGGTAAAGTAGCACTTTCAGAACTAAAAAAAGTAGATAGTGTTGCGTACTTACGGTTTGCAAGCGTTTATCGACAATTTCAGGATCCGAGGGATTTTGCAAGGGAACTTGCAAGCATGAATTAAATAAAATGGGTAAAAAAATAAAGAAAACTACAGCTGAAATTTTCTCTCAACAAATAATTCCCATTATGGGTGAGTCTTTAAAACACCAACCAAGGAGACTCGAAGTCACTCCAATTTCTGAAAATTCAACTATTTTAGAGGGGTTACAAGAAAAAATTTTTACAGACAGATACGCCTGGAAAGACGAAGATGGGAACCCGATGGAAACCGTACCAGATCAGATGTGGGCACGAGTTGCAAAAGCTATAGCAGCGGTTGAAAAAACACCAAAGCTGCAAAGAGTTTGGGAAGATAAGTTTTTTGATGCCCTATTAGGTTTTAAATTCTTACCTGGAGGTAGAATTTTATCTGCTGCCGGAACTGGTTACGAGGTAACTTACTATAACTGTTTTGTAATCCCTTCTCCTTCGGACTCCCGTGGTGGTATTATTGATAATTTAAAAATTATGGTTGAAATGTTATCCCGGGCTGGGGGGGTTGGGATTAATCTCTCCACACTCAGACCAAGTGGTGCTAGGGTTCATAAGGTGAACGGTACTTCTTCTGGTCCTGTCAACTGGGCTAATCTTTATTCAGTAGCTTGTCATGATGTAGTTCAACAAGGAGGTTCAAGACGTGGTGCACTAATGTTAATGCTTCATGACTGGCATCCTGATATAGAAGAATTTATTACTGCTAAACAAGACCTGACCCGTCTTTCAGGGGCTAATTTATCTGTCTGTCTTTCTGATGATTTTATGAAAGCAGTTGAGGAAGATTTGGATTGGGTTCTCCGTTTTCCGGATCATAAATACCCTAAATATGATTTGGAATGGGATGGTGATTTGCTAGGTTGGGAAGCCAAGGGTTATCCTGTAAATATTTATAATACTGTGAAGGCGAAAGAAGTTTGGAATAAAATCTGTCAATCCGCTTGGGCTTCCGCTGAACCTGGTTTGCATTTTCTTGATCGTAGTAATAAACAGTCAAATACCTGGTATTTTGAAAAATTAATTTGTACAAACCCATGCGGTGAACAGCCTTTAGGACCTTGGGCTGTGTGTAATCTAGGCTCTCTAAATTTATCAGCTTTTGTGGAAAACGGTGAGATGAATTACCAGGAGCTTTCTGAATATACAAAAGTGGCGATTAGATTTTTAGATAATGTTATAGACGATAATTATTATTTTTATCCTGAAAACGAAGAAGTTCAAAAACAAATACGTCGGACAGGGCTTGGTACCATGGGACTCGGAGACGCCTTAATTAAAATGCAAATAAGATATGGATCAGAAGAGTCTCTCACAGTCATCGAGAAAATCTATAAAACGATTAGAGATAGTGCTTATTCAGCTTCTGCCGATATTGCACTGGAAAAAGGAATATTTCCAAAGTTTGACAGAGATAAATATTTGCAAGGATACTTTATTAACAATCTTCCGGAAGATATTCGTGAAAAAATAGCTAAAAATGGAATCAGGAACGCAATTTTATTAACACAAGCCCCAACCGGAACCACCAGTCTGTTGGCAGGTGTCAGTTCCGGAATTGAACCGGTTTTTGATTTTGCAATGAAAAGGAAAGACAGAACAGGTGAAAGTATCATTTATCACCCCCTTTTTAAAGCCTGGAGGGATGAAAATCCGGAAACTGAAGTGCCTCCTGATTATTTTGTGAGTGCAAATGATCTGACTCCTAATGATCATGTTTTTGTACAAGCGGCAGTTCAAAAATATACCGACTCTTCAATTTCTAAAACTGTTAATGCTCCGAATAACCATACTGTGGGAGAGGTTCGAAAACTATACATGGATGCATATAAATTAGGTTGTAAAGGGGTTACCTATATGAGAGATGGATCACGAGAGGGAGTACTAACTCACATTGAAAATAATCCAATAAAAGATGAAAACATCAATATAAAACCAGCTACTCACCGTCCGATGGTTTTACCGGGGCATACTTATGAGGTATTAACTCCGGTTGGTAAAGCTTTTATTACTGTTAATCAGGATGAAAATGGAATACCAATGGAAGTTTTCATTACAGTTGGGAAAACCGGGATGCATACTGGAGCTGATGCTGAAGCTTTAGGACGGTTAATATCTATTGCGCTTCGGGTTGATAGCACAAAAAGACTGGAAGTGGCTGAGAAGATTGTTGGTCAGCTTAGGGGGATTGGTGGAGCATCACATATTGGTTTTGGTAAAGAAAGAGTGATGAGTTTAGCTGATGCTGTGGCAAAAGTGTTGGCTGAGGATTTAGCACATAAAGATGTAAATAATAATGAAACAATGCCTCTTAATTTAAGCGATGAAAATAACACTTCCACCAATGGTGTAGTTCATGATATTCAACCGGGTTTATTGCCTTTTGAGGAAAAGCAAATTACTTTTAAAGGTGGTGATCTTTGTCCTGAATGTGGTCAAGCCACCTTTGTTTTTGAAGAAGGTTGTAAGAAATGTCATAATTGTGGTTACTCAATGTGTTAAATGTGATAAATGAAAGATAAAGAGCCTATAGATGAAGTTTATATAGTTTTGGAAAAAGACCATCGTGAAGGAGTGGTTTTATGCTCAATTTGTAGAGCTCCAACAACTTTAGCTTACCACCCCAGGGGTGTCGCCTCAAACTTCATCAATCAATTGATGCTTAATCATTGCTAATTCTTGGGCATAAGCCACTTGATCCAAAACAAATTGCTGATAATTCTGGGGGTTTTTAAAATGACCTAGTATCTCTTCTTTAGCACAAAAACCTTTATTGTTTTTATTGATATATTCCTGGTATGAAGACCATTTATATTGTTCTAAATTTTTAGCTAGACCTGAAACTAGTGGGTTAAGATGGATATAACGGGAAACATGAAGTAATTGTTCGTTGCTTTCCATAATTACTGCTTTGAATTCACTCTGAAATAGATGTCCAACGCGGTTATATTTAGTGTTGTAATATTTAGTATAACTATTACTGAGGTTACTTAAAAATTCGGTTATTCCTTTATCTCTAACTTGTTTTAATAATAAATGGAAATGATTAGGCATTAAACAGTAGGCAAGAATTTCGACTAATTTTCTATTTTCATCTAATTTGGTTATCGCAAGAGAAGGAAATTTAGAGAATCTAGGCTTGGGACCTTCTATTTGATAGTAAATTAAAGTTTTTAGGAATCTTTGGTAGTCTCTTTGGTTTTCAAATATTGGCCGTTTTTCGCTTCCACGGTTATAAATATGATAAAAATGGTTATTAATAAAAGGAATAATTCTTGAAGGCATACAAAGCCTATCATAGATTTAAAATCCGTAGGTGTCAATCTAATCCACCCCTGGGGTGGCTGCACGGATAACACAAAAAAATTGTATCATTCGAATGTGAACATAAATAAGACCTCAATACACAAAAAGGGCTTGGTGATTGTTTATACAGGTGAAGGGAAAGGAAAAACTACTGCAGCATTAGGTCTAACACTTAGATCCTTGGGATATGGGAAAAAAGTTTTAATTATCCAGTTTGGGAAAGCTGTTTTTAGTGGAGAAGTTAAAGCTCTCAAAAAATTTGGTTCCCAAGTAAAACTTATTCAGGGAGGTAAAGGATTTGTGGGTATTTTAGGAGATCAGAAACCTCTTGAGGAGCATAAGAAAGCAGCCGAGATTGCCTTTAGTAAATTAAATAAAGAGATTATTTCTGATAAGTGGGATCTGGTAATTGCAGATGAGATTATTGGGGCAGTTTATGCTAAACTATTAAACGAAAGGTCAGTTTTAGATCTGATAAGTCACAAGCCAATCTTTGTTGATTTAGTTTTGACAGGTTGGGGAGCAAGTCAAAAAATGATTAGTGGGGCTGATTTAGTCAGTGAGATAAAATCTATAAAACATCCTTTTGAACATGGGCTCAAGGCTAAAAAGGGGATTGATTTTTAAATTTCCTTCTTGCAAAAAATTAGCACTCATGATAAACTATTGCTAGTTTGAAAGTAAAAAATGATTACTGATTATCTGACTCAATCAATAAAGCTTCCGGATCAGTTGCCTGTTGGTCCTCTCCGTGATACAGTTATGTTTCCGGAAACCACTCTACCCATTGTTTCTGGTAGACCAAAATCTAAATCTGCACTGGATAGCGCCTGGTCAACAAACCGCTTAATTGTTTTTGTCACTCAAAAAAACAGTAGACTTGAAGATCCTGGAGCCAAAGACTTATATCAAGTGGGAACAGTTTGTTTACTTAAGCGGATGATTAAAAATCCTGAAGGAGACTATACTGTGTCAGCAGAGGGATTGACCAGAGTATACCTCAAAAATATTACTCAAACAGATCCTTATATAGAAGCGGAGATAGCAGAAATTCCTCAGCTTTTTGAAAAAAATGAAGAAACAGAAGCTTTGGTCCGGACAGTTCGTGAACAATTCAAGAAATATATTGAGCTCGGTGGAAATCCTATGTTTGATCTGGCAGTAATGCCTTCATGGACTGCAAATTGGGCCGTGATCATTCAAAATGATGATCCCAACTTATTAGTTAACTCCATTACTCAGGCGATAGATTTTAAGGTAATTGATAAACAGCAACTACTGGAAATGGTTTCAGCTACAGAGAGGTTAAGAAGACTTTCTGAACTGATGGCAAAAGAAATTAAAATCTTAGGTATTTCTCAAAATATTCATTCTAAAACTCAGGAGAGAGTTTCTAAAATGACCCGTGAAGCAATTCTACGCGAACAAATGAAGAGTATTGAAGAAGAATTGGGATCAAATGACGAAAATCAAGAAATTCATGAATTTGAATTAAAGATTAAGAAATCAGGTATGTCGAAAGAGGTGAGAGAAAAAGCTCTGAAAGAACTGTCAGGATTAGCCAAAATGTCTTCGCTTAATCCGGAAGCTTCTTATAAGCGGAATTACTTAGAATGGTTAACAGAGCTACCATGGAAGATTTCAACTGGAAAAAAAGTTGATATAAAAAAAGCAGAAAATGTATTAGAAGAAGATCATTATGGTTTGCAAAAAGTTAAAGAGAGAGTTCTGGAATTTTTAGCTGTACATAAATTATCAGGTAAAGTTAAAGGTCCGATTCTTTGTTTTGCCGGACCGCCGGGAACAGGAAAAACCTCGATTGGGAAATCAATTGCCAGAGCACTCAATCGAAAATTTGTTAAAGTCTCTCTGGGTGGTATCAGAGATGAAGCAGAGATTAGAGGACACAGAAGAACTTATGTTGGATCTATGCCTGGGAGAATCATTCAGGCCATCAAACAAGCGGGTACTACCAATCCTGTTTTCATGTTAGATGAAATAGATAAAATCGGAGCTGATTACCGGGGGGATCCTTCTGCAGCACTGCTGGAAGCTTTGGATCCAGAACAAAATGATTCTTTCTCTGATCATTATTTGGAAGTTCCTTTTGACTTATCAAATGTAATGTTTATTACTACAGCCAATATGTTAGATACTATTCCACCGGCTCTCCGTGATAGATTGGAAATCATTAGATATCCTGGTTACACCACTGATGAAAAATTCCATATTGCTACTAAATTCTTAATTCCCAAACAAATTCAAAATCACGGATTAAAAAATAAGCAGATAGAGTTTGAAGATAATGCAATTTGCGACATTGTTGAAAAATATACCCGGGAGGCTGGGGTTAGAAATTTAGAAAGAGAGATGTCGTCAGTAATCAGAAAAATTGCCCGGAAAATTGCAGAAGGAAGTAAAGTAAAAAAATATATAATCACCTCTAAAGAAATCGCAAAATTGCTTGGTCCGGCTAAATTCACACCCCAACTGGCTGAAGTAGAAGACTCAGTGGGTACCAGTACTGGTATGGCTTGGACAGAAGCAGGCGGCGACATATTATTTAATGAAGTAACTTTAATGCCGGGTAAGGGTCTAATCACTCTGACGGGACAACTGGG
>CAZDEH010000007.1:43085-45813 GCA_964504665.1 uncultured Gammaproteobacteria bacterium
AGGTCAACTGCTTTTAACAGGACAGTTGGGAGATGTAATGAAAGAATCAGCTCAAGCTGCTATGTCTTATGTGAGAGCTCATTGGAGAGAATTTGGTCTGCAAGAAAAATTTTATCAAAAAATGGATATTCACGTACATGTACCAGAAGGAGCTGTACCCAAAGATGGTCCGTCAGCAGGAACTGCTCTAACTACAGCAATTGTGTCTGCTTTGACAAAAATTCCGGTTCATAAAGATGTAGCTATGACAGGTGAGGTTACACTTCGTGGTAGGGTTTTAGAAATTGGTGGGCTTAAGGAAAAAGTTTTAGCAGCTCATAGGGCTGGAGTAAAAACCATTATTGCTCCGGAAAACAACAAAAAAGATCTAGAAGACATTCCGGGACTTGTTAAAAAAGATTTACAATTTGTTTTTGTCAAAAATATTAACGAAGTGCTGGAGATAGCGTTAACAAGACCTCCGCAACCTGCTCCTTTTAGAGTTTCTTCCAAACCAATCTACCCTGCCATAGCATAAGAATTGAATCTTGACTTTTAGCTTCAACTTATAGTAAATTATTAAAGATGGAGTTTGTTTTAGCCAACTCAACACTGTTGATTTTAGGTGCAGCTTTAGCAGCTATTTTTTATGGCTTGTTTTTAAGTAGCTGGATTTTGAAGCTTCCTTCTGGGAGCGATAAAATGAAAGAAATTGCCTCAGCTATTCAAGAAGGAGCTGCAGCTTATCTTAATAAACAATATCGCACTATTGCTATTGTGGCTGCATTTTTATTTATTCCTTTATGGCTATTTTTAGGACAAAGTTCAGCGATTGGCTTTTTGGTTGGAGCGATTGCTTCTTCTGCAGCAGGGTATATTGGAATGAATGTTTCTGTCCGGGCCAATGTAAGAACCGCTGAGGCAGCAAAATCAGGATTACAACAAGCTTTAAATGTAGCTTTTAAAGGTGGAGCAGTCACCGGGCTTATGGTTGTAGGTATGGGACTTTTAGCTGTATCCGGATTCTATTTTTTGACCTCTGATATTAAAGCCTTAGTGGGACTTGGTTTTGGAGGAAGCTTAATTTCTGTTTTTGCCAGGCTCGGTGGAGGAATTTTTACTAAAGGTGCTGATGTAGGAACTGATATGGTTGGAAAAATAGAAGCAGGAATTCCTGAGGATGATCCCAGAAATCCAGGTGTAATTGCTGATAATGTAGGAGATAATGTTGGTGATTGTGCAGGAATGGCAGCAGATCTATTTGAAACTTATGCCGTTACTGCTGTGGCTACGATTTTGCTGGGAAGTTTGGTTTTTGCCAATTTTGGTAATGCAGTTACCTACCCATTATTACTGGGTGCTTCCTCCATAATTGCCTCGATTACAGGAGTTTCCTTTGTCAGATTAGGTCAAGATAAAAATATTATGCGAGCCCTTTATAAGGGTTTAGCTGTATCAGCAGCTCTATCAGCGATTGCTTTTTATCCGATCACTATTTCTGTTATGAAAGATAATGGGCAATTTGATGTGATGAGTTTATATATCGCGTCACTTTTAGGTTTAGTTGTGACGGTTGGGATGGTAGGAATTACTGAGTATTATACTTCAACAAGTTATAAACCGGTTAGGAGTATCGCTGAAGCTTCTACAACCGGCCATGGGACTAATATCATTGCCGGTCTGGCTATCTCTATGAAATCAACTCTGTTACCGGTTATTCTCATTTCTAGTGCTATTTTAGTATCTTACAATCTGGCTGGTCTTTATGGTATTGCAGTGGCTGCAATGTCAATGCTTTCAATGACGGGAATTGTGGTAGCTATTGATGCTTATGGACCAATTACAGATAATGCTGGTGGTATTGCAGAGATGGCTGGGCTTCCGGAATCAGTCAGAAATATAACTGATCCTCTGGATGCTGTAGGGAACACCACTAAAGCTGTAACTAAAGGTTATGCAATTGCTTCAGCCGGTTTGGCAGCACTAGTATTGTTTGCTTCATACGCTGAGGAACTGGTTGCAGTCGGTAAAAACCTAACTTTTTCATTATCTGATCCAAACGTGATTGTTGGTCTGTTTATTGGTGGGGCTTTGCCATATTTTTTTGGAGCTTTAGCCATGGAAGCTGTTGGAAAAGCAGCCTATGCAGTGGTTAATGAGGTTAGACGCCAGTTTAAAGAGATTAAAGGAATTATGGAAGGGAAAGCTAAGCCGGATTATGGCAGAGCAGTGGCGATTGTAACTGAAGCTGCACAAAAAGAGATGTTACTACCAGCCTTAATTCCGGTAGTAGTACCTCTGTTGGTGGGAATTGTACTTGGTCCTACTGCTTTGGGAGGACTTTTGGTAGGAATTATAGTTACGGGAATTTTTGTAGCTATTTCTATGACCACTGGAGGTGCTGCTTGGGATAACGCTAAAAAGTATATTGAAGCAGGAAATTTTGGTGGTAAAAAATCTCCAACACATCAAGCAGCAGTTACAGGAGATACAGTAGGGGATCCATACAAAGATACAGCAGGACCATCAATAAACCCAATGATAAAAGTAGCTAATATAGTAGCTTTACTTCTGGTCCCATTCCTCAGTTAACAAATTTAAATTTGATATACTAAAAGTTTGGAATCATTTTTTCTTCTAATACTCAATATTGTATTTGTAGGAACAATTTGGCATATGGATATCACCATAATCTGGCACTGTCGACGAATTCATTAAAGTCGGCAAAAACCTAACCATTTTATTTGCA
>CAZDEH010000008.1:0-39469 GCA_964504665.1 uncultured Gammaproteobacteria bacterium
ACTTTTAGACCAAAAGTCAAATTTAGTGGTTACAAATTGGAGGAAGAGGAGTATACATAGCATCAACTTTTTTATCGTATGTTATTTTCATGTTTCTTCCTTCTCTAACCAATACTGGGTGAAAAGATAATCTTCACAAATACTATCACACCATCTTGTAACAGTTAAGCTGGAAACGTTATTAGCAGTTAGAATGCCACAATTAGAAAAATTATTTTAGATCTGAAATATGCAAATCTGAATAAAAAATGATAAAATATCTTCATGAAGAAACCCTACTTTATGTGGGATTATGATCTTTCTGAACAGCAAATCCACACCATTCTAAATGGTAATAACCAGGTGGAAAAATTATGGCTTACGGCTCGGATCATGACCCATGCAAAATTTGAGGATATCTGGCAATATCTCCATGTTAAAGATATTGCAGAAGTATTTTCTAAATTACGTTTACCACCAAAAGACAAACAAAATTGGCAACGAGCGCTTAGTGTTTGGGGATATCATGTTTAAATTACATAACAACCCTATTTTGTATCCACATCAGATAATGCTTCTGTCACTATTTTTTGACACACCTTTTGCTAAAACATTTTTCTTAACAGGAGGCACCGCGCTTTCAGCATTTTATCTAGGTCACCGCGAAAGCCAAGATCTGGATTTTTTCAGCCTGCAACCATTTGATACTCTTGCTCTACGTACAACAATGCAGGAAATTGCTGATAAAACTACTTCTGTTATGACGATGCATGTACGGTCACAGACCTTCAATGAGATTTTTCTTGAAAATAAAAAAGAGGGCTGGATGCAAAAAATTGATATTGTGCAAGAACAACCAAAGCGTTTCGGGAAAATTACACATATTGATAATATTGCAGTTGATTCTCTAATTAATATCGCAACAAACAAAATTCTTACAATATTTGGAAGACTTGAGCCAAAAGATTATATAGATCTTTTTGCTATTTTTACTCAAACAAGTCTGAAATTTAACAAAATGTTTGAGCTTGCCAAACAAAAAGATTCTGGACTTTCAGAATTCTACTTTGCAAATATTATTACAGATGCAGATAAATTTGAAACTTTGCCAAAAATGAAAATTCCTTTCGATAAAGATGCTTTTTTGCAATTTTATCAGGATCTTTTTCGAAAGCTGTTACTAAAAATTAAACCAGAAAAATAAGAAAGAGTAAACCCTCTTTCTTTCATATATCTATAATAAACCAATTTAACTAGAGTTTACTCGCCTCGCTTCGCGGTCGAAGCAGCAAGTCTCGTTAAATGGTTTGAACCCAAAATTTGGATTATAAATTGCAAGTGAAGTATTTTGGGTATAACATATAAAGCGACCTACAACCTTACGGTCGGGGATCTAAGTTTGGAAGGTTAGACTAAATTTATACAAATTAAATATTACATTTTAAAGAAAACTACTAATTAACAGAAATTACTTTAAAGAAATACTTTAATTATGAAGAGTTATCAGTTCTGCGAACCTTTTTTGCAATAATATACAGTTCCAGTACTAGCACACGCTGAAGTAGTAAAGGTACCAGTACCAGTGTTCTCTTGTGCTACTGGAGCACATACACATGGAATAGAACTTCCTGCTGTACCAGACCAATTTAAAATATAATCCGATGTACCATTTGATGGATCCTTGGGCTTAGTGCCCTGTGTAAAATAATTATCTGCAATTGAAGTGGGGTAAGTACCTGTAGCTGAAACATAGTTAGCTTCTAAGGCATTTATAATAGAATCAACATCAGCTTTCCGCTTAGCGTCTCTTGCATTCTTTTGAATACCTGTAAATACAGTAATCCCAATCACTGCTAAGATAGCAATTATAGCAACTACCACTAAAAGCTCAATTAAAGTAAAACCTTTTTTATTCATATTATTGCCCATTGCTCCTGCAGTAAAAAGTTCCAGTTTCTAATCTTGCGCAAATTGTCCACGTCTTAACAGTAGTTAGGGTTGCTGGGACTGCAGCTGTATCAATAACTGCCCATGCTGCCGTGGGAGTAATAGCATCGCAGTTTACAGCAGCAGCGGTAGGAGTAGCGGTTCCAGCAGCCCAAGTTGTTGGAGGGTTATAACCACTCTGATTTACATTAGCCCCAGCAGTAGAGGCGCAAATACTATATTTTGCTGTTGTTGTATCAGTTGGAACAGCACCGGCTGAAAATTGAGCAGCAGTTAATGCCGCATAAGTACTTCCTGTCGGTTTAGCAGATTCATAAGCACTTGCAATAGCATCTATATCTGATTGTCTTCTTGCATCCCTAGCTTTTGATTGAATGCCCGAATAAATAGTGATACCGATCACAGCTAAAACGGAAATAATTGCAATAACAATTAATAGTTCAACTAAAGTAAAACCTTGAGTATTTGTAGATGTTTTGGGCAGAAACTTTTTCATTTATTTTTTCTTACTTATTAATTATTGTCATAACTTAAAACACCTGTCAATACCCCAGTTTATAGCTAAATCAAATCAAAATATCAAATGTCAAATTTCAAATAAATATTATTTTCTGATAATGGCAGAGAAAATTAAAACTAATTCATGATCTTCTTTCCACAGAGTTCTGGCTTCATCTTTTGATTCAGGATTTGCTAAAGCTATTATCCTTAGCCAATGTTTAGTTTCTTTCGCTTCTTTTTTGCAGATGCCAATTTTGTGCTTAAAATCTTTTTTACTTTCCGCTCCATCAGCTTCACAATAATTAGCACCGACACTGGTTCCAGATCTGACAAGCTGACTTATTATGGGAAGAGTTATGACATTTTTGGGTATATTTTTTGCAAATTTAATGATATCTTCGCCAAATTTAGCAGTTCTTTCTTCAAGATCATATTTTCTTTCGTTTGGCATTTGGAACTTTAGATTTTATTTGTCATTTAGCATTTATAATTTGTCATTTTACTGTTATTTTCAAGTACCAGTTTAGAATTTGTGGACCCTAAAGAAGAGCGATATCAATTTATAGTTTTTTAAACTTATCCTCTGATATCCCCATTTGAGTAAGAATGCTTTTAAGAGTACCCGATTTTATTTCGTGATGGTGGGGGATTAACACAAGTTTTCTTTAATACCTCATTCCACCAGATCTCATGAGTTCCTCCGGTATTTCTACGAAATACAAAACCAGCTTTACGGGCTTTTTTGATTACTTCTCTATAACTAAGAGGTTTCATGCAGCAACAATAATCGGAACAGATAATAAAGAAGTTTGTTGTCTTTGTTCTTCGGGTTTCAGGGGAATCTGTAAGCCTTCTTCTTTGTATAATCCAATTAACGATTGAGCTACAGCCGTAATTTCTAAGATAGCTTCATCTACAGTATCGCCCTCTGCATAACAATCAGACCAAACAGGAGAGGTTACTACAAAACCTCCTTCTTTTTGAGGAGTTAAATTAATAGGTAAATCATATTCCAATACGTTTTTTGAAAGCTTTAACATACTATTATTATATCATAATTTTAATGTAGAAACTTTCCACCTCGGAGGAGTCCCTTCGGACCACCATCCGAGGTAATTACTGAATTTGACCGTATTTTGGACGATTATTGGACGAATATCAAAGCCTAAAGCTATTTAAATACCAGTTTAGAATTTGTGGACCCCAGAGGAGAACAATATATGCCCCAAAACTGAGAAATGGTCCAAAGGGGATGGTTTGCCCAAAATGTTTTTTGCCTGATAAAAGTAACGCAACAGAAAATATTGCCCCTGACAAAAAGGCTAGGAATATAGCAATTACACCATTTGGAAAGCCCAAAGCTATTCCTATAAATAGTACAAATTTTACATCACCCCAACCCATACCTTTACCCTTAGTAATTATAATTAACATTACAAATATTAATGAAATCAAGAGCCCGGTTATGAGTGCAAAAAGGGGTTCTTGCCATAACCTCAAAATTAATTCCCAGACATAACCGGAGTAGGGGGGTAGTAAATATCTACCAATAGGACTTATTTTTAAACCTTCATATAAAACCCAGGATTTATAGCTAGTAGCTATTAGCAAATAGCTACTAGCTATGCCTACAGCAGGATAGGTAATTCTATCAGGGAGCAAACCCGTTTTAAGATCAGTTAAAAAAAGAATAAAAAGGATAGTTACAACAAATATTTTAAAAACTATATCTAAGACGGGCATAATTGTTTGCATGGATGGATTTAAGAGTAACCCTGTATCAAGATTTTGACTTACAAAAACCAAAACTATCAAAAAACCCATTCCAAGTTCAGCAAGAAGATTACTGAACGGAATTTTATGATGACAATATCTGCATTTGCCGGAAAGCATAGTATATGAAAGAACAGGAAAAAGGTCGTACCAGGCAAGATTTCGTTTACAACTTGCACAATACGACCTTCCCCTCAAACTGTTTTTGCTCTGTAGCCGATCGGCTATAGCTTTAGCAAAACTTCCTAAAATTGCACCTATCAAAAAACCTAAAATAACCAGACCAATCCACATAATTAATAAGTACAGGACGCAATTATATCACTCGACATATCCGAGCCTACCTCATACAAAGTATCTACCGGACCTCCATCAGTCTCCATCTTACCTTTTTGTTGGTCAGATTCCAAAACTGTTTCTATCCTCCAAGTTTCACCATTTCCACAATAAGTATAGTGGTAAGTAGCACTATTTATAGGATCAATTGGTAGAGTTGGCACAGTTACACTCTTCTGAGCTGATAAGTTTACCTCGACCCAACCAGTACCATCAGTTACACGACCATTTGTATCAGTACTCTTACTGCTACAATCTGCGGGACTAGTTGTACCGTTACAAGCTAGTGCCTGACCGCTTTGAGTAGATTCCTGGACAGCGACATTAATAGCCTGCTGCAAGTTGGCGAGGTCAGTCAACCTGGCAGCATCCCTAGATCGCTTCATAAGTTCTAACGGATTAATAATCAGTACTACTACCGCTGCTAAAATCGCAATGATTGCAATAACAACCAAAAGTTCGACCAAAGTAAAACCACGGGCAGTTTTTTTCAATTTACCTCACCTCCTTTCGTGTACTTATTTAACTTTGTCATAGTTTAAAAGTTTAGTCAAGAGCCTTTCAATCTTTATTTAATATTAGTAGTCAACTGATAAATCGGCAGGATAATTGATATGACCAAAAAACCCACCCCAATTCCTAAAACTACTAAGACAATCGGCTCAATTAAAGTAGTAACGTTTTTTAAAGAGTTATCTGATTCTGTCTCAAAATAGTCGGCAAGTTTAAACATGATATTATCCAACTTACCCGTTTCTTCACCTGTTTTAATCATTTGCCCAACGATCCGGGGGAACGTTGGAAGTCTTAATAGCTGACTGGAAAATGATAATCCCCGTTCCACCCCTTGGTAGGCTAATTCCAGACCGTCTTGATATACCCGGTTACCGGTTATAGCGGAAAGAATCTTTATTGAATCTAAAATTGACAAACCAGAAGAAACCAATAACCCAAAGGTCCTGGTAAAACCGGTCAATATTACCAAAGTAGTAATTTTACTGATCACCGGAATTCTTAAGATTAGCCGATCAATTGTTAATTTTCCGTTTGGAGTTGAGATAAACTTACGGAAAACTAATACAGAAATCGCCAAAATTAATACCAACAACCACCAATAACCGATCATGAAATCTGCAAAACCTATCATAATTTTTGTAGGTAGGGGCAATTCAATATTTGAATCTTTATAAAGACTCAGAAGTTTTGGCATCACAAAAAACACCATAATCAGCATTACGGCTATCATCATTGTCACCACTACCATTGGGTAGATCATAACACCCCTAAGTTTTCCTCTAAATTCTCTTTCTTTCTCTAAATTTGTTGCCAGTTGCAGTAAAATAGTATCCAACTTTCCGGATGATTGTCCGGCTTTTACCAGTTGAGCATAAATGGGAGGGAACACTTCCGGGTATTTTTCTAAAGTCGAAGCAAAGTCTAAACCACCTTTGATATCCTTAGAAATTTCATTTAAGACTTGTTTAAATTTTTTATTCTCCTGTTCCTCTTGTAATATATCCAAAGCTTCAGATAATACTAACCCTGCTTCAATCATGGTAGCAAGCTGCCGAGTCATCATAACTACGGCGTTAAAGGGGACCTTATTAATAAATTTATTAATAAGATTTTCCTGGTTAACGTTTTTTTCTTTTATGGAAATAATAATTAGTTTTTTCCGGCGAAGCAGGGTAGCAGCCTGAAATTGATCAACTGTTTCAATATCCCCCTTATGATATTCACCGTTTAAATCCTTTGTTGTATAGAAGTATACCGGCATAATATTATCCTAAAATTTTAGCTAAGACACTTGGCCGTAAACTATAACCTTCAGCTACTTCATAAGTGATTCTACCTTCTCTGACGAGTTTAGCTAGGGAGTTCTCCATACTGACCATACCCATTTCACCGGAAGTTTGAATCAGGTTGTCAATCATATGAGTTTTGGCATCCCGGATAAGTGAAGAAAGAGCAGTATTCCTAAGTAGAAGCTCAACTGCGAGGGCTCTTCCGGGAGAAATTGTCGGAATTAATCTTTGTGAAATGATAGCTTCAAGTACAACTGATAGTTGTAACCTGATTTGTGGCTGTTGATTTTCCGGAAAAACATCAATCATCCGGTCTATTGATTGAGCTGCTGAATTCGTATGGAGAGTTGCAAAAACTAAATGCCCCGTTTCTGCGATGGTGATTGCAGCAGCAATGGTTTCATAGTCCCGCATTTCTCCCACCAGCACTACATCCGGATCTTCCCGAAGGGCAGCCCTCATCGCATTTGACCAGCTTTTGGTATCCAATAATAATTCCCTTTGGGAAACAATGGATTTTGCTTTGGGGTAAGTATATTCAATCGGATCTTCAATAGTTAAAATATGAGCTGAGCGGCTTAAATTAATTTTATTGATCATCGCAGCCAACGTAGTAGACTTACCGTGACCGGTCGGACCGGTGACTAAAATAAATCCCTGACGGATAGTTACCAATTTTTTTATTGCTTCAGGAAGACCTAAGCTCTCCAGTTCGGGGATTTTCAGGGGAATCAACCTTAAGGCTGCAGTTAGATGACCTTGTTCCTTAAAAACATTAATCCTGAACCTTGCTTTATCCTCAAAAGATATCCCCAAATCAAGTTCCAAATTTTCATCAAAAGCTTTTTTTTGGCTAATTGAGATTAACGGGGAAATAAGGCTCAGCAAATCTGAGTTTGTCAGTGGGGTAGTCCCATTTATCGGCAATAATTCTCCATGAATACGGAGGGAAGGAGGATAACCCGACACTAAATGTAAATCTGAAGCTGTCCTCTGAACTGCAATTTCCAGTAATTGATGTATATTCATTCTTCTGCCACCCTTAACACTTCTTCCAAACTTGTTATTCCTTCTAATGCTTTCATGTATCCGTCTTGTTTTAAGGTGATCATACTTTCACTAACAGATTCATCTTCAATCGCCTGGGCTGAGGATCTCTCTAGGATAAGTTGCATAATTTTTGAAGAGACTACCAGCACCTCAAAAATGCCAATCCTTCCCTGATATCCTGTTTGACCACATTCTTTACACCCAGATCCTTTATAGAGGATAACCGGTTTATCAGCTGGGTAAAGTTTGTTCAAAACTTTTCTAAAATTGTCTGCTATCTCCGGAGGGGGTGTGTACTCTGTTTTACAATGAAGACACAGTCTTCTTAAAATTCTTTGTCCAACACAAGCATTAATGGAAGAAGCAAGTAAGAATGGCTCCATTCCCATATCAAGCAGCCTGGGCAATGCTCCGGCAGCTGTATTAGTATGGAGTGTTGAAAAAACCTGATGCCCTGTTAAAGCAGCTTGAATGGCTAACTCAGATGTTTCGCTGTCCCGAATTTCTCCCACAAGCATGATGTTCGGATCTTGACGGAGAAAAGAACGCAAGGCAGAAGCAAACGTTAGACCAATTTGCGGATTTACTTGAACCTGATTTGCTCCGATAATTTGATATTCAACAGGATCTTCTACTGTAACTACATTAACTTTAGAAGTTGAAAGTCTTGTTAAAATAGAATACAACGTTGTAGTTTTACCGGAACCGGTTGGTCCACAAATTAATATTATCCCATGGGGTCTGACAATTTGAGTCTCTAGATTTTTTAAGGCAATACCGCGTAGACCAAGTTCTTGTAACGTTGGAGGGATGGTTGTTTTTGGTAAAAGCCTCATCACAACCTTCTCCCCATAAATTGTCGGTACAGTAGAAACCCGCAAATCAAATATATCTTTACCTGAGGTATAACTAAACCGTCCGTCTTGAGGCAACCGTTTTTCTTCAATTTTTAAGCTTGATAATATTTTAATTCTGGAGATTAAAGCATCATGAACTCTCTGCGGTAAGATAATTTTTTCATGCAAGATTCCATCAATACGGTAGCGAACTCTAGTCCTATCATCCATGGGCTCAATATGAATATCTGAAGCCCTGGATGTTACCGCATACTGCAGTAATTGCGTAATGATATTTGAAACAGGTGCTTCGTGGATAACTTCCGGTTCTCCTTCAGTAACATCCTTCGTTTCTTGAAAACCAGAAACTTCCTTCAAAGCAGAGGTAACTTCTGAGGACAAATTTTGAGAGTACTGATCGTCAATTGCTTTTATTATATCTTCAGGAATTGCTAAATATGGCTTCACAAAAAGTGAAGATTTTTTTTCAATAAACTGGATGACCTGCAGATCCAAAGGATCTGCCATAGCAACAAATAGCTTATCCTCTTTTTTATCAAAGGGGATAATTCTGTAGCGCCTAGCTACACTTTCAGGTACAAAATTGAGGATTTCGGAAGAAATAGCCTTTCCTTCTAAATTTATAAAAGGCACACCCATAAACTGTGCTTTGGCTGCCGTCATTTTTGCCGGTTGCACAAGCTGATGCTGAGTAATTATTTGTTCTGTACTTTGCCCGTTATTAAGAGCTTCCAGCTTGATAGCTGATAACTGCTGGGTTGTAAGTAAACCTTGTTTAAATAGAATATCTTCTATACCAAACTGTTCCTGGGCAAGTTGTGTCATCACCTCTATTATGGTCAAATATAAGGCTTGGTGTCAATTAATCAAAGTCAAAACAATAAAAGTATTATATAATTCGCTCATGATTCCAAAATTAGTAATTCATACTGAAGTAGAAAAAATAGAAGAGTATGCTGAAAGTTTTATTAGAGGGCTAGGATTTAACAGGAGTCATCCTGACTTAATGTGGTTTGACTCTTTGGAAAAATTAGGTATAGAACAAGCCAGAAAAATTAGAGATTTTCTCAGTTTAAAGCCTTACCAATCAGAGAGACAAGTGATTGTGATTACCGTAGCCCAAAATCTCACAATAGATGCCCAAAATGCTCTGTTAAAAACCTTGGAAGAACATGCAGATGGAGTAAACTTTATTTTAGGTGTTTCCTCTGAAGATCAACTATTACCAACTCTTGTTTCAAGATGCCAAATTATTAACCTGGCTATTACTTCCACCCCCGATGTGGAACAAAATTATCAAAAAGATATTGAGAATCTGTTAGTTTCTACAACAGAACAAAGATTTCAATTTATTGAAAAATTAAAAGAAAGAGAAGAATTTCTACCAGCTTTGACTGCTTACTTCAGGTATAAACTTTTAGAAAAATCCTTAGGTGGCATCCTAGTTCCACCCCTAGGGTGGACGATTGAAACCTTGCAAGATTTATTAAAAGATTTAATTGAAGGGGAGCGGTGGGCTGGTCAGAATGTTAATATCAGGGCAATACTTGAATACTTTATGTTAAAAATGCCAACAATTAAAAACTAGCTAAAATCAAGATCGTTTGGGCTGTTATAATAAGCTAAACATGTCACATATATTTGCATCAGAGACAATTTCCTGTTAATATAGTAAAGTTAAAGAAAAAGTAATATGAGCAAACCAACTACAGCATACGGAGCCAAAGAAATTCAAGTCCTGGAAGGCTTGGAACCTGTCCGTAAACGTCCGGGAATGTATATAGGCTCTACTGATGAGAGAGGGCTTTGGGTGATGATCAAAGAAATCATCGATAATTCTGTTGATGAAGCTATGGCCTCCCGGTGTCATCATGTCTGGATTACTCTCCATAAAGATAACTATATCTCTGTAGCCGATGACGGATTCGGCATTCCATGGGAGATGCATCCAACAGCTAAGAAATCTGCTCTCGAGGTTGCCATGACAGTATTACATGCCGGAGGAAAATTCGGCGAAGGAGCCTATAAAGTTTCAGGAGGCTTACATGGAGTTGGAGCTTCTGCTGTCAATGCGTTATCTGAATATATGCGTGTAGAAACAAAAAGAGGTGGAAAAGTATATTTTCAGGAATATACCAGGGGAAAACCAAATTTTGAAGTAAAACCACTCTTAAAAGAAGACAGGGCTGATAATTTCGATTACCACTTTGTTTGGAATACACCAAATGGAGTCCGGACAGTATTTAAAGCTGATGATACTATATTAAGCATAATCTCACCCAACTTCGCCATGGTAAGTAAACAGGTTAAAAATAGGGCTTACTTAGTGGCAGGATTGTATTTTCATCTCTTCGACGAGAGAACTGAGGAGGAACAAAATTATTATTTTGATTCTGGAATTGTAGCTTTAATTAAACATATTAATAAGAATAAAGGTGGATTACATACCCCCATCTATATCCATCGGTCAATAGATAAAGTTGACGTGGAAGTTGCTATTCAATATTCAGAAGGATTTAATGTCAATGTGGAATCTTATGCTAATGTTCAGGCAACTAATGATGGTGGTACTCATTTGACGGGTTTTAAAATGGCACTAACTCGAGCCATTAATGATTATGCCAAAAAACAAGGTTACTTAAAAGAAAAAGATGATAATTTAACCGGTGATGACACACTGGAAGGAATTACGGCGGTAGTAGCAATCAAAATGGATTCAGAGTCACTTCAATTTGAATCTCAAACTAAAGACAAATTGGGAAACGCAGAAGTTGCTCCTATTGTTTCTCAAGTTACCAAAGAAGGTTTGGATGTTTTTTTGGAAGAAAATCCCACAGACGCCCGTAAGGTAATGGAAAAAGTCATAACTGCTGCCAGAGCCAGAATGGCAGCCAGAGCAGCCAAAGATGCAGTTTTACGAAAAGGTGCCTTTGAAGGTGGTGGATTACCCGGAAAATTGGCTGATTGTCAGGAAAAAGATCCTGCTTTATCTGAGCTTTATATCGTTGAGGGTGATTCTGCCGGAGGATCTGCTAAACAAGGTCGGGATCGGAAATTTCAGGCTATCTTACCTCTTCGAGGTAAGATACTAAATACAGAAAGAGCCAGATTGGACAAGGTGCTGGAATTTGAGGAGATCAGAGCTCTCGTCATCGCCCTTGGAACCGGAATAGGGGATACTGTTACTTATGATAAATCACGCTACCACCGAATTGTCCTCATGACTGATGCTGATGTTGATGGGGCTCATATCACTACCTTACTTTTGACATTTTTCTTTAGATACTTACCAGAACTTATTAACCGGGGTTATATCTATATTGCCCAACCTCCTTTATTTAAATTAGCCCGGGGTAAAGAAGTTGTCTATGCTTATTCCGACATAGAACGTGATACTGTTATTAAGCAATTTAAAGCGGTCAGGTCTGACAATATTATTATTCAACGCTATAAAGGTTTAGGCGAGATGAATCCGGAACAACTTTGGGAAACAACTATGAATCCCGAAAATAGAGTCTTGAAACAGGTAACAATTGATGACGTCGTGTTGGCAGATGAAACATTTTCTATGTTAATGGGAGATGAAGTCCCCCCACGGAAAAAATTTATCCAAACTAATGCGAAGCAAGCAATTCTTGATGTATAACCACACAGCAGCAATAGTTTTGGCAGCCGGCAAGGGAACGCGGATGATGTCTGATATTCCAAAAGTTCTACATCATATTATTGATAAACCGATGATTTTTTATACTCTGGACAATATCAAGAGTGCCGGATTAAAAAGAGTTTGGATCGTGGTAAATCCGGAAGTAAAAGAGGTCAAGGATAAAATTAAAGCTTATTTCCCATGTAATTTTGCTTATCAGGAGGAGCAGCTTGGCACCGGACACGCTCTGAAATGTGGCTTGTTGAATTTAGATAAAGATATCAATCAAATTATGGTTATGTACGGAGACGATTCAGCATTTTACAAACCTCAAACGTTAAAAAATTTCCTTGAGTCTCACCAAAAAAGCGGGGTCCCGATTAGTTTATTAACAACCATCTGGCGAAAAGAAAACCATTTTGGCAGAATTGAACGGGATAAAGATGGTAGTTTTATGCAACTTAAAGAATACAGTGAATATTCTTTAACCGGTACCAAAAGCCAGGAAATTAACTGCGGGCTGTATGTTTTTGATTGCGACTGGCTGAAAAAGCACATTAACCAGCTTCCTTTAAGCCCTAAAGGGGAATATTATTTAACGGACATTTTCAATTTAGCCATCGAGCAAAGTGTATCTATTAATTTTGTAAATTTAAAAGACGCGGAAGAGTGGATTGGTATTAATACTCCGGAAGAATTAGCTCTGGCAAACCAGCAAATGGCTAAAAGACTCGGGGAGAGTCAGATATAATTAGATTAAGATGCAAAAGAAAGTGCATTTTTTGGGGATCGGGGGAAGTGGTACTTCTGCTGCTGCAGCTATTGCAGAGGCACAGGGTTTTTGTATTACAGGTTGTGATTTACAACCTTATAATGAATTTACCCAATCATTTAAAAACTCTCAACTTTTTACCGGACACAATCCTAATCATTTAGCCTCCCAGCCCACGTCTGGGAGCATAAATCTATTAGTAGTAACTCCGGCAATTTTTTCTTTAGACCCAAATAATCATGAATTGACAGCAGCCAGGAGGCAGAATATTCCAGTTGTGACATGGCAGCAGTTCGTGGGTGAATATTTAGCTCAGGATAAAGTTGTTATATCAGTATGCGGTACTCACGGTAAAACTACCACCACAGCTATGATTGCAAAAATTTTAGAAGACGCAAAGCTAGATCCCACTGTTTTACTTGGGGCAATCATTCCAAAATGGAAAAGAAATTATAGAATAGGCAAAGGAAAATATTTTATAGTAGAAGCAGATGAATTTAATGATAACTTTTTATCATATAAACCTACTATCATTGTGGTGACAAATATCGAAATGGATCATCCTGAATATTTTAAGGACTTTGAAACCTATAAACAAAGCTTTGGTAAATTCTTCAGCCAAACTGCAGATAAAATTATCGCTAACCTATCTGATCCTGGAATAAGTAAAGTTTTAGCTTCCCACCCCAGGGGTGGAAGCTCAATAATAGATTATTCAAACAAACTTATAAATTTCCCTTTACAAGTTCCCGGACAACATAATATTTTAAATGCTTCAGCTGCTTATCAAGTGGGTTTGTATTTAAAGATTGATCCAGAAATTATTAAAAAAAGTTTAATGTCCTATACCGGAGCTGAGAGAAGATTTGAAAAAATGGGAGAGTTTAAGGGAATAGAGGTCTATAGTGATTTTGCTCACCATCCAACCGAAATAAAAGTTACCTTAGAAACAGCCAGGACAAAATTTCCAAATCAAAAAATTACTGTTATTTTCCAACCTCATATGTTTTCCAGAACCCATGCTTTATTTGATGATTTTGTCAAAGTATTACAAAATGCGCCGGTTGATCAGATTTTTATTATGGATATTTACGCATCTAGGGAAAAAGACGCCGGCTTAGTTAACAGCAAACAATTAGTAGAAGCAGTTCATCAAAAAAGGACAAAATACATACCTACTGAGGAAAAAATATTGGCAGAAATTTATTCAAAAGTTAAACCTAAAGAAGTCTTATTTTTTTTAGGGGCAGGTGATACACATAATTTGGCAAAAAAATTAATTCAATGAAGGACCTAAAAGCTCTTTTTGGAAACAAAAAAATACTAATCTTAGGCTTGGGTTTAAACCAAGGTGGAGTAGGGGCAGCTAAATTTTTTGTCCAAAATGGAGCCAGAGTTAAAGTTACAGATCTAAAAGATAAATTAGTACTTCAGCCTTCAATTGATAAGCTTAAAGATTTTCCTAATATTGAATATGTCTTAGGACAACATCGATATGAAGATCTAGATTGGGCAGACCTGATTATCCGCAACCCAGCCTTAAAACCTGATAATCCTTATCTTAAATATGCCAAGGAAAAAAGCAAACAGGTAGAGACGGATATGGGCATATTTTTACAGTTTATAAAACAGCAGCAAATAATTGGAGTTACAGGCACTAAAGGAAAATCAACCACAGCCAGCTTAATATATGAAGTATTAAAAGACTCTGGTAAAAATGTCATTCTGGCTGGAAATATAGGCAGTAGTGTCCTAGAATTAATTATTACGATGCAAAAATCTATATTGACACCCCTGGGATGGCAGGCTAAATTAAAAGAAACTTTAATTATCCTAGAGTTATCTTCTTTCCAACTTTCTGCTTTTGGAGAGCACAAAGTTTCCCCTAAATGGGCAGTGATAACTAATATTTTCCCTGACCACCTTAATTATTATTCCTCAATAGAAGCCTACATCCAGGATAAAAGATATATTGCCCAGTTTCAAAAAGAAAATGATTTTTTATTTTTAAAAAAAGGTGATGAGATTACTAGTGATCCACAATTTTTGCAGGACCTAAAAGGTCAAATTAATTATTTTTCAGCTTCTAATTTACCAAAGAATTTTCACCCTAAATTACTAGGAGAACATAACTTAGAAAACATGGCTGCTGCCCTTGCAGTTTCCAAAACTCTGTTTGGCTCAGGCACACAGGTGGACGTCTTGCGTGCGTTAGAAAACTTTGCAAGAGTGGAATTTAGGTTGCAATTAATTTATGACAAAAATGACATTAAAATCTATAATGATTCTACCTCTACTATGCCTGAATCAACTAGACAGGCTGTTACTAGTCTTCCAAACAGTATTTTAATCTGTGGGGGGATGAACAAAAATTTAGATTATACTGATTTTGCCAAAGCCATAGACCAAAATGTTAAGTCTGTTTATTTTTTAGAAGGAGATGCAACAGACCTTATAAAAAAGTATTTATCTGAGATTGCTTCGTCGCAGACTCCTCGCAATGACGTCATTGCGAGCGAAGCGCGGCAATCTTCCCAAGATAAAATTAAAGGAACTTATTCTGATCTGGAAAAATTATTAACAGATGTTAAAGCTGTTACAAAACCAGGAGATATTATTTTATTTTCTCCTGGCGCCACATCCTTTAACTTATTCCAAAATGAATTTGACAGAGCCAGACAATTTAATGCCGCTGTAGAAAAAGTATTTGGGTAAGATTATAATTCTTAAACTATGTCAGAAGCAATTAAAGATTATTTTGTAGAACCTAGCAATCCGATCTTAAAGAAAATAGCTGAAGTAATTCCTTTAGAAAAAATTGCCTCACCAGAGATACAGGAAATTATTAAGAAAATGTTACATATCGCCTACGGTGAACAAGAAGATAAAAAGAAGCCGTTTCTAGTCGGAGTAGCTGCCCCACAGCTGGGTATATCTCAAAGAATTGTTCTGGTAGATAGGCTCGCTGATGGTAAGGGAGAAGCAGGAGATTTAAACGTTTATATAAACCCTGAAATTACTTGGAAATCTGATGAGGAAGAAGAATGGTATGAGGGATGTTATTCTGCAGACCAAGTCTGTGGTATTGTCAGAAGACCAGTTTCTGTTAAAGTCAAAGCTTTTAACCAAGAAGGCGATTTCATTGAAGAACAGTTTGATCACTATACAGCTAGAATTTTCCAACATGAAACAGATCACTTAGATGGGCATGAATTTGTAGAATTAGTCTTAGCTCAAAATCCTGATAATTTACATTGGGTAAAGGATGAGGAGTTTATGGAATACAGGAATAATGAGGCTTGGAGAAACTGGCCTAAAAAATGTTCCAGAAAAACTTGGGAAAAAATAAAAGGAATAAAAATATAGTTTTAAAATGAATATTTTAGTTATTTCTGGAGGCATATCGTCTGAGAGAAAAATATCCTTAATCTCTGCCGGAGAAGTTAAAAAAGCCTTAAAAAAGTATGGGCACGCTATCCAGCTTTTTGATTTAAAATTAGGGCTTAAGGCACTGGAGAAATTAATTCCGAGCTTTGATCTTATCTTTCCAGTACTCCATGGTGAAGAAGGGGAGGGAGGGAATTTACAAAAATTTCTTCAGCAACAGCAAGTTCCTTTTGTGGATGGAGATTTTAAAGGTTTTAAACAGGGCTGGTATAAAATCCCTTTTAAAAAATTTTGTGATCAAAATAGAATCACTACTGCTCCTTGGAAAAAAGTTGGAAAAGCAGAAGATGTTATTAAATTTGGCTTTCCTTGTGTGTTAAAGGCTTCCAGTGGAGGATCATCCAGAGAGGTAATCATTTTGAAATCTCCACAACAGCTTAATCTAACATCTTGCAAAAAACTATTTCAGGGAAAAGACGCTTTGATGGTAGAAAAATATCTGCCTGGAGTAGAGGTTACGGTAGGAATTTTAAATAATCAAGCTTTACCGGTTATAGAAATTATTCCCCCAGAAGGAAAATGGTTTGATTACAAAAATAAGTATGCAGGAACAACAAAGGAAGTCCCTTTTGCTCCTTCTGTAGACCCAAAAATACAACAACAGATTCAAAAAACCGCTTTGAATATTCACCGAAAATTAAATCTAGGTTCCTATTCCAGAATAGATTTTATTGTTTCAGATTCGTACTTCCACCTCGAAGGTGTAAAGCTAACTCCTTATGTACTAGAGGTTAATACTATTCCCGGTTTTACCCCAAATAGTTTATTTCCTAAAGCAGCTAAGGCAGCAGGTTTAAACTTTGAGCAATTAGTCGAAAAATTAGTTACTCTTTCCTTCATTAAATAATAAATCCTTCTAAAAAAGCTTCTTTTATTACCTAACTGGCATTCCCACATGTCAAGTGGGGAAGCTAAATTAATCAAAACAAGCCTTGTAAAAAATTTAAGAAGGACCTAAAATACCAGGTAAGATGGCAAGATTACCTGATTTAGAACCAATCCAAGTCAGTTTAGAAAAAGAATTTCAACCTTTCCTGGGAATGAAAAAACTGAGACCCGGAGAAACGCCTGATGTTATCGGCAGGTCTCGATTATTTAATTTAGAAGGTATTGGTCAAGGTGAAATTAAACTCGGGGATGTCTGGTATCACATTGATAATATCAAAGGAAACTTTTTATCCGCACCTAAAAATACTACTCAATTATTACCTGTAATGAAATATTTACAAAACTCAATTGCTGATGTAGTAGCTGATATTCACTCTTTTTTATCAAATCTTACAGTCCAACCCAATATTAGATGCATAGTGAGAGCTGGAAAAATAGAACTAACTGCCGATAATGCTAATGTCAACGAAAACCTTTTAGAGGGTGCACTTTTCTACAGTTTTACCCCATTAGGCAGATCAAAAGCTCGAGATTTACTCGTTCCACCAAAGCTACCTTTTCTAAAAGATTTATTCTTCCGTTTTGAACCAAAATAATCATTACACACCTTGCCTTTTTAAGATCAAAGAAGGTATAATAAATATGCCTCTAAAGGCTCTTTTTTATGTCTAATTCTAACATCGGTCAGATTAAACTTACTCCTATTGTCGAAGAAATGAGACGCTCTTACCTTGACTATGCTATGTCTGTCATAGTCTCCCGGGCTCTGCCGGATGTCCGGGATGGCTTAAAACCAGTCCAACGGAGAATCATCTTTGTGATGCATGAACTGGGACTGCTTCATTCATCCACTTTTAGAAAATGTGCCAAAATTGCCGGAGATACTTCTGGCAACTACCATCCACACGGAGAATCAAATGTGTATGGGGCTTTAGTAAATTTAGTGCAGGATTTCTCCATGCGTTATCCTCTCATAGACGGTCAAGGAAATTTTGGTTCAGTTGATGGTGATATGCCTGCTGCCATGCGTTATACAGAAGCCCGCCTGGCAAATATATCTGAAGAGATGCTCCGCGATATTAATAAAAATACTGTTGATTTTATTCCCAACTACGATGGCACTAAAAATGAACCCACAGTTCTTCCAGCAAACATCCCTAATCTACTTCTAAATGGAGCATCAGGTATTGCTGTTGGTATGGCAACCCAAATTCCACCACATAATCTTGGTGAACTTATCAGTGCCCTTAATTTTATGATTGACCATCCAGTTCAACCTTCAGCTATCAGCTCTCAGTCTTCAGACGAAACACTAAAAAAGTCTGACGATAAACGACAAACGACTGACGACTTACATAAAAAGTTTTCCAGCACTGCGACAGTTGAAGACTTACTCCAATTTGTGAAAGGACCTGATTTCCCAACAGGTGGTTCAATCTATGATCAGACAGAAATTATAAACGCTTATGCTACTGGAAAAGGTAAAATTGTCATGAGAGCAAAGGCGGAAATAGAGGAAGCCAAAAATGGACGTTTTGATATTATTGTCACTGAATTACCATACCAAGTAAACAAAGCCACTTTAATTACCCGGATTGCTGAACTTCATAAAGATAAAAAAATTGAGGGAATTTCAGATTTACGCGATGAATCAGACAGAAGGGGAATGAGGATTGTCATGGAGCTAAAAAGGGACGCAAAACCCCAATCTCTACTTAATAACCTTTTTAAACATACTGCTATGCAATCAACTTTTAACGTCAACATTGTAGCACTAGTCGACGGAGTACCTCATTTACTCCCTTTAAAACCTATCTTGGAAGAATTTATTACCCATAGACAAATCGTAGTGAGAAGGCGGTCGGAGTTTGAACTTGCAGAAGCTAAAGCTAGGGAACATATCCTGGAAGGACTTAAAATTGCTGTTGATAATATTGATGAGGTTATTGCAACTATTAAAAAAAGTAAGGATGCAGAGGAAGCCAAGAAAAACCTGATGGAAAAGTTTAAACTTTCGGAACTACAATCCCAGGCAATTTTAGATATGCAATTGCGCCGTCTGGCAGCTCTAGAAAGACAAAAAATCGAGGATGAACTCAAAATGATTCGCGAAACGATTGCTTACCTGGTAGATTTATTAGCACATCCTGAAAAAATTCTTGGTGTCATAAAAGAGGAGCTTCAGAAAGTCAAAGATAAATACGCTGACGACCGAAAAACCAGAGTTTATAAGCAAAAAATTGGGGAGTTTTCTGAAGAAGATTTGATTGCTGATGAACAAACTATAGTCACAATTACAGAAAACGGCTACATTAAAAGACAATTACCGTCTACTTTCCGAGTACAAAACAGGGGAGGTAAGGGTGTTTCAGGTATCACGACTAAAGAGGAGGATGCAGTATCTCATATTTTTTATACAAAAACCTTAGATAATATTCTATTTTTTACAGACAAAGGAAGAGTTTTTCAGATGAAAGTCTGGGAAATTCCGGAGGCATCACGTATAGCCAAAGGTCAGGCTATTGTAAATTTAATTAATATCGAACAAGGTGAAAAAATTACCGCTATTTTAACCCTTAGGCAAAAAGACACCAATAAATATCTCTTTATGTGTACTAAAAATGGTAATGTGAAAAAGACAGAGATAGGTGAGTATGCGTCAATAAGGAAAAATGGTTTAATCTCTATAAAGCTTGAAGAAGGAGACGAGCTGGGTTGGGTAACTCCCACCACAGGTAATGATGAGATAATTATAGTTTCAACAGAAGGTCAGTCTATCAGATTCTCAGAAAATAATGTCCGCAACACTCATAGAGACACAGCAGGGGTGAGGGGAGTTAGACTTAGTAAAGGAAACCAGGTTATTTCATCACAAAAGATCGAAGATCCTAAATCGGATACTGTTCTGGTCGTCATGGCTAATGGTCTGGGGAAAAAGACTCTTATTTCAAACTGGACCAAACAAATTAGGGGTGGTATGGGAGTTAAAGCTGCGCAGGTGACCAGTAAAACAGGACCAATCATGACAGCCCAAATTGTAGATAAAACACACAACACTTTAGTGTTAACATCTAATAAAGGTCAAATCATTAAGCTTGATTTGAAGGATGTGCCGTTGCTGCAAAGACAAACCCAGGGTGTTATTTTAATGAGGATGAGAGAAGGGGAGAAAATAGCTGCTACAGCCATTGTTTCATCTAAAGAAAAAGAGTAAGGTGTAAGCAGGATGGAAAAAAAGATTGCAACTTTTGCCACAATCTACTTCGTAATTGGTCTTGTTTTTGCAGTTTTTTTTGCCTGGTTTTATCATTGGCCAACGCTTTCATATCTTAGCCCAGGGTTTTATGTTGTTGTCTTAAGCTGGCCAATGCAACTTCCGGGTTTTCTCCGGGATATACAGTATTACGGTCTCAGTGGGAAAGCCATTATCTAACAGGAAATGCCAAAGATTGGTGCACACGTATCTGCTGCTGTTTCTTTAGAGCTCTCTTTTGAGCGGGCTCAAAATATTGGCGCAGAATGTACTCAGATATTTATTTCACCGCCTCAACAATGGGCACAACCTCCACACTCTGAAAAAGAAATTAATCTATACCATGAACAATCCGATAAAACCAACATCATGCCTAATTTTATTCATGCTGCTTATCTTATTAATTTAGCCTCACCCAATCCTGATCTAGTAAAAAAATCTACTGACTGGCTAATTTATTCTCAAAAAATAGCAGAAGAGCTTAGAAGTGGAGGGACAATCTTACATATTGGTTCTTTTAAGGATTCTGATTTTGAAACATCTTTAAATCAAGTTATTAAGTCTTTATCACTAATACTTACTGCCACATCAAATATTAACTTGATCCTGGAAAATAGTGCCGGAGCCGGCAATTTAATAGGGGATAAATTTGCTGAAATAGGTCAAATTATCAAAACTGTCAATGATCCTAGACTTAAGGTTTGCTTAGATACACAACATGCTTTTGCCTCAGGATATGATTTAAGAACCAAAAATGGGTTAGAGCAGACTGTTGAGGAGTTTGATAGGGAAGTGGAGTTAAACAGACTCGTAGCAATTCACGCTAATGATTCTAAAACTGACCTTGGCTCAAATAGAGACAGACATGAAAATATAGGTGAGGGTTTTATAGGAATAGATGGTTTTAAAAACATTGTTAACCATAAAGCTTTTCAAAATACCCCCTTTATATTGGAAGTTCCTGGATTTTTGGGGACTGGTCCAGATGAGAAAAATATTAAGCTTCTTAAATCACTTCTAAATCCTTAGATCTCTAGGTGTCCTACCTAGACCACCCCTCGGGTGGGATTAATTCTTTATTCCTTATTACCAGAGTGAAATGATTTGTGGACTTCTTTGAGGCGTTTATTAGTAACATGGGTATAAATTTGAGTTGTTGATATATTACTGTGTCCTAACATCTCCTGAACAGATCTAATATCTGCTCCGTTAATTAGAAGATCAGTTGCAAAAGAATGTCTTAGTGTGTGAGGAGTGGCTTTAATAGATAAACCTGTTCCCTTAACATATTTTTCCACAATCCTTTCAATTGATCTGGGAGTCAACCTCATCTTTTCTCCACCTGGTGTTACATCTATTTTACCTTGATATCTAACAAATAAAGGTTTAAAGCTATCTTTTCGGCGAGCAAGGTATAAGTCTAACCAATGTACAGCCGAATCTGATAAAAAAACCACTCTTTCTTTGGACCCTTTACCAATCACGGAAAATTCTTGGCGATCTAAGTTTATCGAATCTTTATTTAACGCAGCTATTTCAGCAACACGAAGTCCAGTTGAAAAAAGGGTTTCCAGAAGCGCTCTGTCACGGATACCTGAATCATGTGATGTATCCGGAGCTTCCAATAGTCTTTTAAGGGAATCATCGTCCAATACCTTAATGGGAGCAGCATCCACACCACCAAGCTCAATTTGTTCTGCAGAAAGTGTTTTTATATCTTGTTTAGCTAAATACCTTAAAAATGCCCGCAGAGTTATCATAAAATAATTTTGAGTTACTCTTTTCAGAGGTTCCTTAGTCTTTGGGTCAGTCCAGCGTCCTAGATGAAGACGGTATTTTCTGATCAGATGAATATCAATAGCTGAAGGGTTAATATCGCCGGAAAAATCTAAAAATCTTTTTAGATAATGATCATAATTTTGAATAGTTTTTTGCGAAGTATGACGTTCTATTTCTAAATATTCTAAAAAATCCGTAATAAGAGAAGTAAGATTCATTCAGGCATAACCTAAAGTCTGGCTAATCCGAAAATACCCAACATTGTTAAAACCCCACCGGCAATCACAATTGTTAAAATAGTTGCTGTGTCAGCGGTTTGATTAAGCGTTGGGGTGGGAGGAGGAGGTTGAAAAATTGTAGCTGTAGGTGTCGCTGAAGGAGTAATTCCTCCTCTTCCACCACAACTACCTGTGCCTACAACATAGTTACCATCTACTACCTGATTTATGGTTTCTGCCATAGTTCCAACTTCTACCACATTAGAATCTGTTGTTTTGGACTTATTATTCGGGTCAAAGTCAAACTTTATTTGTGATGCACCGGGAGGAGCACTTTCTAAAACAGTAAGGTCAACTGTAGCTAATACCCCTGAACCTCTATAGGAAGAGGTGGCAGAGGCTAAACCTGAAATAAGAACCGTTCCGTTTTGAGTATCTATATTATTCCCGGGGAAATCAGGATAAATACTGCCATTACTTATTCTATTGGCAATAAAACGGGTGGTATCATAGTTTAATATCACATCAGTCCCGGCAGTCTCAAAACCGCCAGTATCTACTAAAACCTGCAAAGAGAAGTTACAGTCCCGGTTAAAGGTTCCTGAGGCAGGGGAGAGTGACAAGGTAGATCCTGTTGCTAAAACTACAGCCGGACTTGTAAGAATTAAGCTTATTATACCAATAAATGTTAATAAAAACTTTTTCATGGAATAATTTTAAGATCAAGATTTTTTACTTCTTCCAGTACGTCTGTAGAGGTTTTACTATCAGTTAAATTGGTATCGTTAGTACTATTTTTGGTAAATTCTAAGAAAATTTTAGCATTACCAGCAGCTTTAGCTTGAAATAGTATTGTGCCAAAAACACCATTCGGAATTACACCACCGGTTAAACTGCTAATTCCGGATACTGTAATTAATCCATTTTTTTGATCCAGTTCGTTAACAGGGTACTCATTATAAATTTTTCCTATGGCTACCGGAGACTCTGTAGCATTTGTGGAAACAGTTAACAAATTAGGGTCAAAGTGAATGATTAAATCTACCCCTGCTGTTGTTTTATTTGAATTTATATTTATATTAATAGGTACTTTTTCTCCAACTTTGAACTGTAGCTTGGGTGTTACAAGTGAAATTACATTAATTACCCTGTTTTGTGTTAGTAGAGGCCTAATTGTAATTTGGGGAGAACCGGATTGATTTAAAGTAATGATACTACGATAAGCCCAAACAACTTGAATTAGAATAATTAAAACAACAAACACTACTATGTGTATTGTTTTAATGTTACTAAGTAACGATGTTATTTTTTCCTTCATATTGGACAGTTCCATTACTATTAAAATATTAACTTACTATAAGTAAATCATATACAGCTGCCTTCTGTCTAGTTGTATCATATTTCAGGGTGTTGGTGTTGCTGATACAGATGATACAGGCGGACCTAAAGGAGAACGTAGTTCTACAGTCACCGTAGTACTGTTAGTAGTTGTTTTATCACTACTCACATCTGGACCCGTAAAAGTAATCGGATCAGCAGCAGCCCTGGATCTTAATAATTGTCTCTCACTAACAAGCTTTACTCCTACAGGAATAATTAACAGTATAATCCCAATAATTAAAATAGCGATAATATTTTTCTTAGTTAATATACTTGCGTTTGTTTCTTCCATTTAATTAATCTCCGCTTTTATTATAGTTACTTTGTAAACAAGAGTAATCAACTGAATTAACCCGGGAATCATTATTTAAATCAGCAACTCTTGTAACATCTGCAACCAAGCTCCACTCCCTAGACATCTCTCCTTTATCAAAAGCATTAACCTTATTATCAGGTGAACTAATTGGGTAAATATCACCAACAGGCAGGATAACATCATTTAAATTAGTCGTGCCTTCCTCAGCCACAAACTTCACTTTCCTGCTGACAGTCTTTGGAGCCCGCAGGGATAAAATATAAGTTTTATCTATTTCTAGTGCCGGATTAAAATCAACCGGTTTCCCATCTTTATCAATGTTTATTATTTTTTTAATTAAAGATTTAGCGTTATCAATATCTTCTTTGATTTCCACAGCCACATCATTTGCCGATAAATCCACAGACCGTGCTAAACAGGTAGTTTTCAGTGTAAAATCAACAGTTGTAAGCCCAAGTGAACAATAACCATTTACAACTTTTCCGGCATCAGTTATCAAAACTATTGGATGCTTACCATCACTTAATTTATCTGAAATACTAGAAATAACCTTATACCTGATATCATTATTTGAAGGAGTTGGCGTAGCTGAAGATGTGGAAGTTCGATCATCTGTTACATCCTTTGCCCAATAACTAATTCTAGCATCTTTACCTTCAACTTTAATATTAGCTGTACCCTGATCAGAGTGATCACCAAAGTTTCTTCCCTTGATAGTTATTTGTGTTCCAGTACCAATAGGACTGTAAGTACAAAGAGCTGAGGTGATCTTTGGCTCACCTCCTATATATTTAATACTTTTAGAAGTCACAGGGCTGGTGACGTTTTTATTATCCTTAAATTGACAAAACAGAGTTAAATCTCCGCCGGGAATTATATTACGGGTAAAGGTATATTGAATATTGATAGGTACCCCTGAAAAATCTGCATTCTGGTATGGTTTCCACTGGGGAGCACTACTACCGGCATCATCTTTATCAAAGCTGACATCTGAACATCTATAATCAGTTGTATATACAACAGGCACAGCTGTTGGGGTGGGAGTTAGAGTTATAGTTATAGTTGGAGTTGAAGTTGAAGTAGAGGTGGGAGTTAAAGTTGCAGTAGTAGTAACACAACTTCCGACCAATCCTAAAGGAGGAATTTGACAAATGAGTCCACTGCAGCAATTATTTGGCACCGGACAATCGCCACCGGAAGGAGAACAGGATGGAGGTGTAGGTGTAGGTGATAGTATTGGGGTATTAGTTGGAGTTAGAGTTGGAATAACCGGACGGCACTCAGTATACCCCTGACATCGATCGCCTCCTACTCCGTTAACACATAAACCAGCGGGTGAACAGTAACCGTTAACACAACTGCAAGGTCGTGGAGTTGGTGTAGGTGTTAATGTAGGAGTTCGAGCTTCAATTGTATAAATAACTCTTGCATCCCCAACATTAAGAATTCCTGACTCATCTTGAGCAACTATTTGTTTGTCAGTTATACTAATGATCGCTGTCCCAGTACCAATGACAAAAAAAGTTAACCTTCCTAGAGGAACATAACTTAGAGCATTTGCCGTATAGGTATCATTTACAGCAACATAACGTAGTGTCCCTGCAGAGGTATTAAAACCATACCATATCGGTGTCAAACGATTAGGGTCTGCTTTCTCCTCCTGAAAAGTATCTAAGCGTAGATTATCTGAATAAGTAATAGTAACATCAGCTCCTGTAATCTTTTGATTAGGAGCAAAACCGATACCAAAATTGAGACTAAAGCTACTATGATACTTAGGTACTACCTCACCGAGATTTAGTTTTAAAGTACCGACTTCTACGCCACCAGCAGCTTTGGAACGGAGATTTTGTTGTTGCTGCACCAGATAAACAGTTATAGGTATAATACCAAATGTGATTACTAAAACTACTATCAGGGCTAAAATATGCCCATGTAGCAAATTCTTAATCAAAATTAATTTATCTCTCATATATAGATAACTAAATCGTCTATTGACGTACCCATTGATTTCTCCAAGTATTAAACATAACTAAATCTACAGGTGATCCACACTTAACCTGAGCAGGACTACCATCATCAACTCCAACTGTTTTGAGAAAATCATTGTTCCAAACATCAAAATCATCAGAATTAACATTTTGATCGTTATTTAAATCACCGGGAACACTACAAGATGCAGGTGTAGGGATAGGGCAATTTATAACTCCAACTGCCCAAGAAGTTGTATTAACTGGTCTTACACTAACACTGGCATTAACTCTTGCATTTGAATCAAGTGGAACATCATAACTAAAACCGGAGGTGTCCCAGAAATGTCCATTATATTGAACTTCATATACTTGTCCGGTACCCGCGTTTGGAGAGGAAGTCCACGAAAGAGGAGCTATATTATTGACAGCATTACATCCAACAGTGAAATTCCCCGGTACACCAGGTGTTGGTATTGGGGTAGGCGCTGCCACGACAGTAACTTCCTTTATCGAACTAGGTTCAATGCAGTCAAAAACGGGACTTCCGGAGGCATAACCAGTTCCACCTCTACATTCTGCCCAAGGCTCAGAAGCGTTAGCTGCTCTGCAAAAAACTTTATAGGTACCAGGAGCAGTAGGAGTCCAAGTTTTAGTGATAGTAGCCACATTGAAGTTGGATGACTCCCAATCATGAACAAAAACCCATTTCGATGAGTCACTAGTTTGGATAGCAGAAACAGCAATATCGCCTAAAACATGCATATTAGGAATAGTTGAACTAACAACGGTTGCCGAAAAAGCTCCAGGTTGACCTACTATCAGTGAGGACGGACCGTTAAATATAGTACAATTCGGAGGATTTACAACAGTAACTGCCTTTACTGACTCAATCATAGGGCAGTTATAAATAGGAGGTGCTCCAGCGTAACTGGTACCACCCCGGCATTCTAACCAGGGTTCGGAAGCATTGGCTGTTCTGCAAAAAACATCATAAGTACCGGAGATAGAGGGTGTCCAAGTTTTGGAAATATCAAAAGCACGGTAGTCGCCTTGATTTGGATATATCGGCATATTCTCCCAAGTATTAATAAAAGCCCATTTTGATGAGTCACTAGTCGGGACAGCAGAAGCACTGATATCCCCAAGTAAAAACATTGAACCAATTGTTGTATAAGCTATTGCATGATAAGTTCCGGGGACATCTTTGACCAGGTAAGACGGACCTTTATCAATCCAACAGCCAGGAGTACCTGTGGGATTATCCGCATAAACATTTCCTGTAAATCTACCAAATAGAAAAAGCGTTAACAAGAATAGGGAAGTTAGCAAAAAAGTTTTAATTATAGCCATTGTACATAGTCCTTATTTACAGTTTAATAGAACTCTCGTTTAAATGTCAACGTAAAGAAAGGTAAATAGCGATGGAGCATCTTATATTGTGCGACAACAAAATAAATAAACAATAGGCATATCTTATAAATAAGTTAGTAAACTAACACGAATTTTGCAGTTGCCTGCACTGAGCGTAGTCGAAGTGTCATTGCGAGGTCCGATAAAATCGGACCGTTGCAATCTTGATTAGTAAAGATTCCCACGCTCGACCTTCGGTCTCACTCGGAATGACAAATAAGTACTAAACTTGTAATGCAGTAAAATAAAATTTTATCATGATTTATTTATTAGAAGCTGTGAAGTTATTCTTTGAAAGATTATTGATAAGCTCTTACCAGTCGCTGGAATAAAACAATAAGTTCTCATATTTTAGGCATAATAATCTACAGTTAACCACAAATAGGCACGAGGTCCTAGAATGCCCTTAAAACGGCTGCAAAGGGGATAAGTGGTATAGTAAAATCACTTAAGATTAGGTTGTCCTAAAAGTCTAATCTGGTTTTATTAAAATATAGATTAGTAAAAAATATTAGGCAGAAAATAAGTAGAAAAATATACACAAATAAGTACAAATATGTAACTTCTAAAAATCTAATAAATTAGTTACTCAGTCTCTAATGATCCAGATTTAACCACTTCTCCGGCTAGCCTGAACTACGTCGCATAAGATACATTGTACGACTAAGGAATTGGGAATTAACTTAGTAGAGTAAAATCTCAGGGCAGCTAGGTACTTCAATACTAGAGAAGACAGTGATTACTTTACTTACGTCAACAAATAACCATAGTACTTAATAAGGGTAAAAGCCCCCTCTCTTTTCTAACCTGGGGGCATATTTTTCACGCGTGAAAAGAGTTAGTTAGCAATCATAAATCATGGATGATAAATTGCTTAAGAGTAGAGTTCCTCTACTCTGGATTTGCAATACTATTCTTAGGTTATCCACAATCATCTCTTAAATACCCGGAGCATCAACATATAAAATAACCCTATAGTAATTAATATTCGGGTTTATTTCTTGAGTACATCAAACTATATCAACCACTCCTTTACCTCCCCACTCTAACCGGTCCAAGAGGTTGTGACAGTAGCAATTAAAAATACTCCGACACCCCAACCCAGAAATTGCCATACATCTATTTTGGTTAATCTATCCTTTAGGGTATGTGTACAAATTCCTAAAATTACATACAAACTTGTGGCAATTACGAGAGATAACATTGGTTTAGAAATAGGCCAAAAGGACAGGGCAATTGCAAGCTCCCCTATTATTAATGCAGGTACTAGAGAATAAATTAGAACAAAACTGCTTAGCCCCTCCATATCCAACGACCAAATTACTTGTAAAATTAAGGGGAAACTGATTAAGAAGACGGCTATTCCATTTAAAATAAAAAATAGATTTAAGGAGAATACTACATTAAATAACATATAGGCAGTGACAAGCGTCAACACAAAAACTGTCGTGGAAGCTACACGGTATAAAGGAATTGTCCTAATTGCGGCAACGTTAAAAACGTTTTGAGAAAGTAAAAGAGTATAGAAAATTAAACTAAAAACTAAAGCTACCGGAATCCTGGTTAACCATCTGACCGGCAAAAGAAAATAATAACTGGCAACAGCTAGTGTAAAAAAGGTTGGTAGAATCATCAGGATGATAGCTTTAAGACTATTTAACCCTTCCCACAACGCCCAAATAGATAGGAAAAAAGCGAGTATGGACAAACCCACAATAAACCGGTACGTTAAATAAAAAGGTACAAGCTGGGTGGAGATAAGCCCCAATGATAATAATATTGAGACTAAAATAATCTTATGCCTTTTTTGTAAGGACATCCTTTCCTGAACTAGAGTGGCTAAGATTTTTATGATGGCATCACTTAAGCGGAAAAGTATATTCATTTAGCTACTAATTTTAAAACATGACATATTGCAATAGCCAAAGCATCAACAGCGTCATCGGAAAATTTTTTATTTCTTCTGGTTAATCCTGACATTGGTTTCATTAATTCCCTTCCCCTTTTCCCATTTTTCCCTAAAAATTTTCTTACACCTTCATGAACTTGTTTTTTATCTGCCCTACCAGCTCCAGCTACCATTAATTTTACTGACAAACCGCTATATTCATGGATAGGTATACTTCTCATTCCTGCTGACAACATTAATACTCCCCTAGCCTGTCCCACAGCTATTGCTGTCCTGGTGTTAGCTCCAAAAAACAACATTTCTATTGCAATCAAATCAGGCTTAAAATTATTCACAATTTTTTCCAGTTCGTGATGTAAGAGCACAAGCCTTTTTTCCATTAAAGTATCCTTGGGTGTAGAAATATAACCATAATCAACAAGCTCTATATCGTAGTTAAATTCTCTTTCTAAAATATCGTCAGGAATTTTAATTAAGCCATAGCCTGTTGTTGCTGTTCCCGGATCAATTCCCAAAATAATCATATTTCAAAATTAGCATAGACTTTTTGAATATCTTCCTGTTCTTCTAATTTTTCTGTAAAATCCATAACCTTTTTCGCTATATCAGCATCTTTAATTTCTGTAATTATATTTGGTTGAAATGTTATACCAGACTCACTTATTTCAAAGCCTGTTTGAGTAATTTTTGTACCCATAGTATTTAATTCTGGGCTACTAACATATACTATATACATCTGTGTTTCATCCTCCATTAATTCTTCAACATCATCTGCCCCTAAATCTATTAGCTGAAGCATTTCTTCTTCTTTATTCTTCAATTTACTCTTAACTTTTATCTCCCCTTTTTTATCAAACATATAAGCAGTACTGCCCAATCCTCCTAAAACCCCGCCAGCTTTATCAAAAATATTTCTGATTTCCTGGTTTGTCCTGAGCTTATTATCTGTCACTCCTTCAATATAAAAAGCCACTTTTCCCGGACCAAATCCTTCGTATACTACTTCCTCAAGGGCTTGTCCGGGTAGGTTTCCGAGACCTCTATCAATTGCCCTTTGCACATTATCTTTGGGCATGTTAACTTTTTTGGCGAGTTCAAGTTCCATTCTGAGCCTTGGATTTGAATTAGGATCACCGCTATTACCTAACCTGGCAGCAATAGAGATAGCATTAGCAATTTTAGTAAAAGTCTGACCGCGTTTAATATCTGCTATCCCTTTTGCCCGTTTAATAGTAGACCATTTACTATGTCCTGACATAACTCTATAGATATTAGCGTCTAGCTCCTTGTTTTGCAAGTTTACTTTAATTTCAATCACCCTACACCCTAGGGGTGGATTTAAGTTTGCACCCCAGGAATCTTTATAATTATTCCATTATTAGATCTTTGATATAAGCTAAATTCCTCTGGTAACCCACCTGATCAGCAACAAATTTAACATATTTTTCTTTTGATCTAAATATTTTTAATAGAAAATCGGGGTTGATAAATGGAATCTGTTCATCGGTTGCATATACCGGAAAAGAGGTCCACTTAAAATCTGATAGTTTATCAAACTCAACCATATAAGAAGTTACTGGATTTAAATGAATGTAGCGTGAAATATGGGTAAATTGTTCATCAGATATAATTCTCTTGGCTTTAAAGGCATTTTGGGATAAAGCACCGTTACGGCTACTTTTTAAATTAAACATTTTAGCAAAGCTATTTTGAAAATTTGCAATAAATGTAGCAATTCCTTTATCACAAATTTGTTTAAGTAAAAAATGGTAATGATTTGGCATAAAAGCAAAAACGTAAACCTCAACAAGCGGTATAGTGTTCTCCAAAGCATCCAAATATTGCTGCTTTAATTCAGAAGAAAGACTTTTATATTTTGATAACCTCATTTTCTGAGGGAAACGGTAGTAATTAATTATTTCCAAAGCTTTACTTAAATTTACTTTCTGATTTTGAGCAAAGATACTTTCACCGGCAATAGAGCGGTTAAACACATGGTAAATTTCATTATTAGCTAAAACCACTGGTCTTTGAGGCATCTTAATTAGAGATTAACTAAAATTACCTGAGGTGTCAATATATAACCACCCCTAGGGTGGATTCTTTATTGACAAGGGACTTTAGAACCCGATATACTCGTTCCTTAATGACTGACCAAACATCAACACTGCACCAAATGGCAATTAATGCTGCCTTATCTTCCAATTGGCAACAGGCAATTGACTTAAACTTACAGATCATCAACGAAGAACCAAAAAGCGTAGAGGCTCTTAATCGATTAGCCCGTGCTTATTTTGAACTAGGTAAATTTCTGGAAGCTAAAGAGTTTTTTGAAAAATCATTATCAAATGACCCATATAACCAAATTGCTGCCAAGTTTATTAAAAGGATTGAAACATGTAAACAGAAAAACAACAAAGTAAAAAAAACTTTAGGTAATAATCATAATTGTCCTCAGGTAGACAGTGACCTGTTTATTGAGGAACCGGGCCGAACTAAACTGATAACTTTACTTAAAATAGCAGAACCCCATAAACTTTCTTTACTTTCTCCCGGAGCTTTAGTGAACTTAAATATTAAAAATAAAGTCATCGCTGTCACAGACCAAGATGATGAATACTTAGGGGTTTTACCTGATGATTTGTCACGCCATCTGGTACGCTTAATTCATGGCGGTAATAAATACCAAGCCATCATAAAAACCGTTAAAATAAACGGGTTATCTATTTTAATACGGGAAACTTACCGTTGTTCCAGATTCAAAAACCAACCGTCATTTTTAGATAATTTAAATATGGCTCAAACCTACTCTTCAGATAACATCATTATGCTAGATGGTGACGAAGAACCACAAACAGAGGCTGACGAAGAAGAACGAATTTAAGTCAATAAATAGTTCACCTCAGAAGATGAGATCATAAAATACCCATCTTCTTTGGTAAATAATTTCTGCGGTAACGATCTTTGTTGGTAAAACTCAAAAATCTGTGTGCTGGAGTAAGCTTGTGGCAGAGCTAATAAACCTGATTCTTTTATCTGCTTATCTAAATTTAATTTAATATCTTGGCTTTTTTGTTTATTTGCTGAGATAACAACTACCCTTATTATTGCTTTAAACATTGGTTGGACTTCATTTTTATCGAACCGTGGCTGTAGAGCTAACTGCCACCAAAGTTCTTCGTTATCAGATAAATTCTTTGTTACTTCCGCAACACGAAGCGGTGTTCCGCTATTTTTCTGAAAATGCTTAGAACTAACCTCCCATGATAAGATGTTGTGTTGAAACACTCTTGTACTTCTTAAACTATAGTCTTCTAATTCTATTAAATCCAGTTCTTTGCTTAATTGCTCTAAAACAGTAACCGGACCGTAAACTACTAAGGCTTTTTTTGATCCTCTAAATAATCTTTCAAAAGAGATAACTAATTTCTTCCTACCGACAAGTTCGTTTATCCATCCCAGCAAATCTCCTGTTAATCCAGCTTCATTTTTAACTAAAAATAAAGAATATTCAGTGTGGGAGTGGAGAGGAAGTTCATGATAATCGCGCATAGAACGAAGCGCTAAAATGAATGAGGCTATAATTATAATTAAAACAAGAGCCACCCAAATAACCATAACTGCCCCATATAATACCACTATCTCTGATATTTGAGTAAGAAGTCTTCTCCTAAAATAATCGTAATATCTGACTTATAAATATCAAGACTGTTGCTGTCAGATACACATTCTTTTGGTTCATTCAAACTAAAAATGGATATTTTTTGCCAAAAACCTATTTTTTTTGGTTGGGAACAATTAAGACGTAGTACTTTTGAAAGATACCCTGTGGTATAACTTTGTTTAGCTAAAATCATGCTGTTAGTAATCCTCCCCGGAGCGTTGGAAATAAGAATAACCCGACCACCCATATTAGTTATAAATTTGGCTGCTTTTTCAGCCAGACCAGGATAATCGGTTGCATTAAATATACCAACGGACATCCCTTCATCTTTAATATTAGCGTTTTCAAAACGTCCTTCTTCAAATTGATCCAATTTTACCTGATCTAAAGTAATGACTCTACTCCCATCCGGTAAGAGTAACCACTTTGTTAAATCTGATTTTTCTAAATCAATTACCTTTAGCTTATCTGTCCTCACACCCTTGATAGAAAACCAAACTCTCAAAAATTCCGGTAAGTTCAGGTCTGTTTGAGTTTTTGACAACAGATCAATACCAGGCAGTAAACTCCCCTTTTCTCTTTCGATCAGATCAGGTAGACTGGTTAGTCTGTCGTTTGTAATGATATAACCATCAACTATTACATTAAAGAGACTACCAATCGACTCTTTTAAAAGCTTTGCTCCCATAGCAGGTTTCTCAGCCTGACCCAAATCATAAATACTTCTAATAGGCCATTTACCAAAATCATAGGTGGTATCAATATATATTTCTCCTGGAAATTTAATAACAGTTAAACTTTTACCGCTTGGTTGATAAGATAGCAGATACACTTCGTCTGTTTTAATAACCAGATTCAAAGGAGAATCACCATTCCAAGAACTAATTTTTTGACTATCGCTAGAATAGGGCTGATTGATGCTTCCTAATAAACCAAATAACCTACCTACTAAAATCAGGGTAACTATAAACAGTAAAGAAGCAATCCCTAAAGTGATTTGATTCCTGGATCGGCGCGGACTTAATTTTGTCTTTTTAATGGTTGGATTCGACCGCAGGCGGACTGAAGCTTTCCGTTCGTATTTCTTCCAATGTAAACTAAGAGATGACTTCCGGGCAGGCTTTGACATAAATTACAATTACTTTTCTTTTTTTGCTTTACTGATTACCTCAGGTGGAGTAAAAACAGGCGCAAAGCCAAAACCTCCAGTATTACCACTCTTTTTCTTTTTCTTTTTCTCGCCTTTATAAAAACTACCAAAAGATCCCATCTATTCACACCTCCTTCGACCGCCGTAGTTTTAACGTAGGCGGATTTTAAGTAAACAGATAAAACAATACTGCTAATATTAATAAGGCAATACCTGAATAAAGAATTAAAGGAGTGGTTAGGGTAATTAAGCCAAGTCCTGCTAACGTTAACAGTAACCCTGCTACACCGGTTAATACAATCAAAATAACTTTCTTAAAACGGTTAAATAAGGTTTTTAGAAAATTCTTTATCATCTGCATGATATAAGTTTAGAATAAAAGGGTTAGTTAAATCAAGCAGCTAGAGGCATTCTTATAAATTTTTTTATTTCGTTATGTTCTTGTTTGTTATGATGTTTGAACACCTTTAAATCTTGTTTAATACCACTTACATCTTCTTTTACAATTACCATATCTGTCTTTAGTGTGCTTACATCACTTTTTAGTGTACTCACATCACTTTTTAGCGTACTCATATCTTCTTTAATGTTCAATATATCATCCTTAATTACGCCTACTTCATTCTGAAGCTGAACTACATCGGAAGTTAAAGCATCTATTTTGTCAGTGTGCTCGGAAAGTGTTTTTTTTATAGAACCAAGATCCTCATACACAGGCTCCAGAGCTCTAACCATTTCTTCACCAATTTTTACAAGATCGTCTCTCGTCATAAAAATATAATAAAACTAATTCACAAAAAGAACAAGGATATATTGGTAGATCATACCCGATCAAAACCCAATATTATTACTTTTTAAACACCTTGTTATTGTCATCATTATTAGATATTCTTAAAGAAGATAATTTTCTCATGCTAATAATTTCTAATAAGAAATCATTTGTTATTAATTTAATTCTGGGTATTATTCTAGGCATTATTATATTTGTTATCCCTCTAAGATATGTCGAGGCTATTCCTTCGTCATCAATCACTAGTGTTATGCAAATTCCGGGAGAAGTTTTATCGCAGAGTTCTAGAATGCAAATAGCGTGGCTGGGTCTTCTCGGAGTTATGCTCAGCCTAACATTAATAATTGTAAATCAAAGATTAGCTTTAACCATTGCTGGTTGGGTATTTCTTTTATTGCTTATAGGGTTTCTAATTTTAAATAAGGAGTCTAACTATCTAGTAATAAGTTATCAAACATTTAGAAACGTAGGTTATACTTATCTTGTTTTATACCTAATCATTCATCTTGTTGTTCATTCTACTGCTTGGTTTGCAAAAAGGAAACGTAAAATTTTAACTATATGGGGTGTAGTTAATTGGTTTATATTATTTTTTCTTATCAATTTTGCCTACGCGTTCACAATATGGTTATGAGATAGTTTTTCTAACTCTTTTTTAGAGCGGTCTTTGAAAAAGTTCATATTTGGCCAATGATTTTTGAGAATCTGTGTTACAAAATCACCCGATACAACATCAGGTAAAATAACATAATCAGCTCCGGCACTGTAAAGTGCTTCTGCCTCACTGACATCAGCAGCACGGATAACCACTGCAGCTCTGGTATTTTTACGACGGAGCTCTGAAACCAGCACTAAATTATCTTCCTGACTATCTGCTGTAGAGATAACCAGTTTAGCTGTTTGCAGATCTAAAAATTCTAAAACCTCAGGATCACCTATATCTCCAAATAAAATATGTACTCTCTCACTAGCCAATTTCTTAGCTACTTCCGGATCAAAATCTACTACCAAAAACGGGATTCCTTGCCTTTTTAAATATTTAATAATTTCTCCCCCCATCCACCTTGCCCCAACCAAAATAACATGATCTGCCATTTCTAACGTTTTTGTCTCAAACGGCTTACCTGTACCACCATGTTCAAAAAAACCAGCTACAGGTGCCATAAATTTATAAATACGTCTGGAATAAGAGATCATAATTGACGATACAATAATGGAGATAACCCCTGTTAAAGCCATTGCCGTAACTGCAGGTTGAGAGACCACTCCCAAATTTAGTCCTACAACCATCACAATCAGAGAAAATTCAGAAATTTGAGATAAATTTAAAGCAGTTTGGAAAATTGTATGTTTGCGGAAACCAAAAATGCCTAATATTAATAGGTAAATTACTGGTTTAACAATCAATGCATAGGTTGTGAAGACAATCATCAAAGGCAAAACTGATGTTATTTGAGAAAAAACTACTTGAGACCCTAAATAAACAAAAAATAGGGTTACAAAAAAATCTCTTAGTGGTTTTACTTTGCCTTGAATTTCATAGTGGAAAGAAGAATTTGCTAAAGCAATACCTGCTAAAAACGCTCCGATTACCACAGAAAACCCCAAAAAGAGTGAGGTGGAGATAAAAATAAAACACCAGGCTAACGAGGACAAAAAAAGTAGTTCTGCTGATTTAGCTACTGCATCAAAAACCCTCTCTAAAACATACCGGGAAATTACTAGAGATAAAATCAAAAGTATTCCTCCTTTAATAAAGAGAGCGATTAAAGGAAAACTACTTTGTAACCCAACATTTAAAAGTGAGCTGCTCACTGTCATACCCATAAGCAACAACACAGCAACTAAATCCTCCAGCAACAATATTCCCAAACTTAGTTTTCCATATAAAGAACTTAGATCTTTCTTCTCAAGTAAAAGCTTAACTACAACTATTGTTGAAGAAAAAGCCAAACCTGTTCCTAAATAGAAGCTCTCAATTACTGGAAATCCTAAGGCTGATGCTAAAACAGAACCGGCAAGAGTAGAAAAAATTATTTGTCCAATACCTGCAGCAATAATTGGTTTACCTAAATGTTTTATCTCTTTAATATCCAGCTCCATACCTATAAAAAATAAAACAAAAGCCATCCCGATTTCAGGTAAAAGAGTTAGCACTTCTGAAGTAGCAACATCAAAAATCTGCATTGAAGCTATCAATACCCCAACTAAAAGGTAGGCAACCAAAAGTGGCAGTTTGAGAAGTTTCATGAAATAACCCAGAATTGCCGCCAATCCTAAAATTATTGCCAATTGTAAAAATAATGTATGCGATTCAATCATACTTTCTCTAAAACTCCTAACGCTTTTTCCAGATCTTCAGGTAATTTACTATCAAATTTTATCAGTTTACCAGTTCCCGGATGATTAAATTCCAGGTGGGCTGCGTGTAAAAACTGACGAGGTATCCACCTGTGATCTAACCTAACAACTTTTCTACCTCCATATTTATCATCACCAACAATCGGGAAATCCAGATACTTTAAATGTACTCTAATTTGATGCGTCCGTCCAGTTTTAGGAAAACACTTAAGTAAAGTAAATTGATTATAGTTTATCCTTTCCAGTCTCCTAATTTGTATTTTATTAAAATCAGAAAATATTTGCTGAAGACTGAAAGCTGAAAGCTGAAGATTCTTGATTGGTTCATACTCTGTTACAGCGGGTTTAGCCACACCAAGCGAGGCTTGGGAAGGTAATGCAATAAATTTTTCTCTGTTAACAGGATTTCTCATTATTGCAGCCTCTACCTTACCGCTTGCTTCCACCAATCCATGTACCAGAACAATGTATTCTTTTTTCACTTTCCGGCCTTTAAACTGAGCTTGTAAAGCCTCTAAAGTCTCATCAGTTTTTGCCACCACCAACAGACCAGAGGTATCTTTATCTAAACGGTGAACGATTCCTCCCCTATCAATTTTTATTCCAAAATCAGTTTTTAAAATATCTTCCAGAGATGTAGAAGTTTGAGTTTCAGAAGAGGTAGTAATGAGACCAGCTGGTTTATCTAAAACCAATATGTCTTTATCTCCAAAGATAACAGGAATCATAATTTGAGCATAGCGAAAATTACAACATCTCCGATGTACGTCGGAGTAGTGTTATTTTTTAGCCAGAAGACTATGAATTTCAGCCAAAACATCATCAGGATTCATGGACGACTTAATCAAATACCCTGTGGCACCCAAGTCAAAAGCTTGTTTAATAACTGAATCATTACCTAAATTTGTGAGTACTATAATCGGACCATTATTTGAAGCCACCTTTGTTTTAAGATCTCTTAAAATTTGCAAACCGTCTTTTTTGGGAAGCATAATATCCAGCATAATTAAATTCCACCCGCCTTGATCAATCTTAGTTGAAGCCATCTCCCCATCTGATGCTATGTCAACATTGTAGCCTTCAGTAGACAAAAGCTCCTGATAAAATTCCCTCAGAAATTGATCATCTTCAACTATAAGAATTTTGATACTGGATTTGTCCATATTCAATATATATCATAATTAGACGCTAGACGCTAGATATTATATTCTCACCGACTCTAAACTTTTTACCTCTCCAACAGATTTTTTGGCATAATTTTCTGCATTAGCTAAAACTTCCGGTACAGCTGCAGGTAAAGAGAAAGTAAACATTGTACCTTTTTCTATTCCTTCTGAAGAAGCCCAAATTTTACCATGCATAAGTTCTATTAAACTCTTAGAAATAAAAAGTCCTAATCCACTTCCACCAGAGGTAGTTGCTGCTACATACGAATTATCCAGTCTGCTAAATTTCTGGAAGAGTCTGCTTAAATCATCTCTTGAAATCCCTACCCCATTATCTTTCACAGAAACCTCTATCATTTTCCCATCAGAAAAAAAACTAACGCTAATTTTTCCCTCAAATTTAGTAAATTTTAAAGAATTACCTATTAAGTTTAATAAAATTTGATGGACTTTATCCTGATCAGCAAAAACAGTTAAGGGGTTTCCTTTTTCTACACTAAGTTGAAGGGATTTTTCCAAAGCTTTAGGTCCAATTTCTATCATCACCTCTTCTGATAAAACTCTAATATCGAAGGATGTTGGTCTAATCTCAATACTACCAGCTTCAATTCTACTAACATTTAACATATCATTTACTAAATTGATCAATCTTTCAGTAGAAATTAAAGTTCTATCAAGATATTTCTTCATTTTCTCTGTTAAAGTAATATCTGACCTATGTAAAGCCATCCAAACATAAGATCTAATAGCAGTCATGGGAGTTCTTAGTTCATGAGAAGCCACAGACACAAAGTCATCTTTTAAATGATCTAATACTTGGAGCTTATGGTTTACTAACTTTAAATCAATAGTAGCCTTATTAACTTCTTCAGTTAAAATTTGATTAAATCGTTTGATCTTTTCGTAAGAAATAACGTTTTCAACTGCGTTTAGAGACTGGAAAGAGATCGTGTGCAATAGGTCCAAGTCTTGTACTGTAAAAGGGTCTCCAGATTTTTTATTACCTAAAATTAGTAACCCTAATAGCTTTTCATTACTAATCCAAGGTATAACTAATGCAACACCGGTATATAACATATCCGTATAAAGCTGTCTTAGT
>CAZDEH010000009.1:0-27820 GCA_964504665.1 uncultured Gammaproteobacteria bacterium
CCCTTGCAATTTCATACTCAAGCCGTGTTTCTTCTTGTGCTTCCTTGAAACCAGGCCTTTTGAATAATTCTTTTTCAAAATCTTCCCAATAAACAACATCTTGTCTTTTCATAATAAAGTTATATTATCACACTTCTGCTATAATCGCAAGATGCAATTTATTTCCTTGTTCTGAATTCAGCTAGCCTATTTTCCGCCACTCTTATTTCTTTTGGGGGAGTTTTATCCTTTTTCTTTTTAAACCCGTGCAGGAGTAAAAAGTTCTTACCAGCAATGGCAATATAAAAAATGCGGATACTATCAGAACCTACTATACGAAGTTCCCAAAGCTCTGTACCAGTTAATTTTTTTACATGAGGTAAACCCAGACGAATACCAAATTCCCTAAGTAATTTAATACTATCCTCAACTTTTGTCTGTGCTTTTACTTCTAAACTCAATATAAATTCACGTACCGGAGCATCCCCTGTAGGGGTTTTATATAAAATGACATCCCATTGTTTTTCCATCGTTCATTCGCATTATAACAACTTAAAAGTTATAATGGTAAGGCTAAAATCTGTTGTATTTGTTGCAGGGTAAGTTCAGGAAATGCTAAAATTTCTATCCAGTTGGTTGATCGAAAGTTATCCCAGCTTACCCGCCAGTTGGAAAAAGAAGCGTTTGGCATTTCAATTGAAGAGTTAATTTAGTAAAATAATTTTATGAAATTTGGCATCATCTTACAATCAAATAAACCTGAACATATGTGGAATACATTCCGTTTTGGAATTACTGCGCTCAAAGCGGGTCATCGTGTAGAAATCTTTTTAATGAACGAAGGATCAGAGCTTGATACTATCCCCGACAGCAAAGATTTTGATATTTCTGCGAAAGTAACGGAATTCAAAGAATTGAAGGGTGAAATCTACACCTGTGGCACTTGTCTAAAATTACGTGGCAAAGAAGAAAACAAAGTTTGCCCTGTTTCCACCATGTCCGATCTGCTCAAAATGGTCGAAGGTTCAGATAAAATTTTAGTTTTTGGTTAGGGTTCTTTTCTTTTAATTCCTGTAAACTTATCAAAATCACGGTCATGAGAGTAAATTTCCTTTGCCTTAGTTTGGGCAGTTAAAGAAATAAGTAGGGCATCACCGAAATCGATTTTATTGCTTGCATAAAAACCTAGAGCAGTCATAACAGCCTGTTTATTATCAACTTTAAAGTTAGTTAAACGGAGAAGAGCCACTAAAACATCTCTAATTTCTAACCTAGGAAGATTGTAAAGCCTGGGCGAGGAAAGAACATAAACAGCGTCGGCTATGACAGTATCCGGTGCGAATAGTGTGAGACCACCTTTCTGTACTTCTTCAAACAATTTCGCAGCAGCTTCTTGTTTTTTTAGGTCATCATGCGTAATTAATCTGAGAATAACGTCTGTGTCTACATACGAATTACTTGCCATATTTTTTGTTTAATCTATCTTCCGCTGCTATCTGCCTCATCTTTTTAAACAATAAAGGTTTCTCTAATGCCCCGGCAACACCCCTCATAGACTGAATATCCGGGTATTTAATATTTTTGACCTTTATGTCTCCTGAGGACTCTACAACAAAAGCTACTCTATCATTGTAATCAACTCCTAAATGTCTCCGTATTACCAAGGGCAGGGTAATTTGCCCTTTACTGGTTATCGTTGAAATGACTTCTTGCGGATTTGATCTTTGAGTAAGGTTCTGTAACATACTGTAAGGATACAATATCATAATCATTACTATGTGTCAAGAGCTCAGGAGAAGAATGGCGAAAATCAGTTAAGCTGGTATAATGAACAACATTCGGAGAGGTCGCATAGTGGCCTAGTGCGCCGCCTTGGAAAGGCGGTATACCGCAAGGTATCGAGGGTTCAAATCCCTCCCTCTCCGCCAATAAAAGATAAATATATGAAAAATCAAAAAAAATTAAAACCATATGCAAATTTTCTATTTGAAGTTGGCGTATTAGCTAAGACTCCCCGCTCTGGCTTCCGTCACTTACATGGTTGGAACCAATCCATCTCTGAACATCTTTTAAGAACCACTTACATTGGGTTTACACTAGCTTATCTGGAACAAGAAAAGGGTGAAAAAGTAGATATAGAAAAAGTTATAAAATGTTGCTTGTTTCATGATCTTGGAGAAGCCAGAGCTTCAGATTTAGATTATATCAGTCAAAAGTACACTAAATCAGATGAGTTAGCAGCAGTTAATGATGCTGTAAAAAACCTATCTTTTGGTAATAAAATTTTAAGCATATTCAAAGAGGCTGAAGAGAGATCTACCAAAGAAAGCATTATTACCAAAGATGCTGACAAAATAGAATTACTGTGTTCGCTTAAAGAAATTATTGATTCAGGAAACCCTCAAGCAAAATTATGGATACCCCCTCTACTTAAAAGACTAAAAACTTCTTCTGCAAAAGAGTTAGCCGATGAAATCTTAAATACTGATTCTAATGATTGGTGGTTTGAGAATAAAGAAGATGAATACTGGATTAATGGCGGCAAGAAACGGAAATGAAAAAACAAAGTTCTGATACGGAATTTGAAACTACTATCTTAAACATTGATCCTGATCAGATAAGAACTAAACTTAGAAAATTGGGGGCGATAGAACAACCGGAAATCCTCATGAAAAGATATGTTTATGATCTTCTTCCCAACGAAAAACCTGAATATCTAAGACTCCGGAGTGACGGCAATAAAACAACATTAACTTATAAAAAACGGAACGGCATTGATATTGGATCAACAGAAGAAATAGAAGTTGAGGTTAGCAATTTTGATCAAGCTGCAAAAATGCTATCAAAAATAAAAAGTTATAAAATCCGTTATCAGGAAAATAAAAGACAGCTTTTTAAGCTGGGAGACTTGGAATTTTCCATTGATTCCTGGCCCAAAATTCCTCCCTACCTGGAAATAGAATCAGTCAGTAAAGAAAAAGTTAAACAAGGACTTAAATTATTAGGGCTTGAGGGTAAAGACAGCGGGGATATAGACACTCAACATATTTATCTTTCATATGGAATTAATCTTAATTCATTCGATACTTTTAAATTCTAGAAAACATTCATTTTGTGTCCCGAAGGAATTTTAGATAAGACTGGGTTTGGGGGCTTTGATAAATACCTTTTATTATTTGATGAGCAAAATAGCGGAATGCTAAACTCCGGAGCGGATTTTGTGATTGTAACATTGGTCTAATATTTTTATATGAATAAAAGTCTTGATACATCTTCAAAACTTCCATCTGTAATTCATAAGGAGAAAAGTGATTTGGTCTGATCAAGACATACTGACCATCATAATAACTATAGTCTGCCGGAAGAATCCTTCCAGCGGATTTCATTTCAGCAGCAAAACGTGTTCCCGGTACCGGAATTGGCGTAAAATACTGCACTGTATCAAAATTGTCCTTTGAAAACACCAACGTTTCTTTCAAGCTTTCTTTGGTATCCCCATCACCCCCTACCATCATCATTCCGTGGATCCAAAAACCAAATTCTCTAAAAATTCTGATTGCTTCCTTATTTTGCTCCACACTCACTTTTTTATTAAAAGAGTCCAGAGTATCTTGATTAATTGATTCCACTCCAATAAAAATTGTGGTGATGCCAGCTCTTCTTAAAGACTCTAATAATTTTGGATTAGAAGCAGCATAAATACTTAGTTGAGTTGAATGATCGGGATGAACCAAACCTGCTTCAGCAATCTGTTCTGTTAACTCGATAGCTTCTTTGGGACGACCGGCAAAATTATCATCGGCAAAAAATGTCGCCTCGTGTGGTTTAAGGCTGTGCTCAAAGGCAATTTGTTGCATAACTGATTTGTTAGACCTCCGCCGGTAACGCTGCCCATAAAAAGTGGTAACAGAACAAAAAGCACAATCATGAGGACAACCGCGCGAAGTAATTACCGTATTCATTAACCGTGATTTTCTAACTTCTGGATTTTGATAAGGTATTGGAAGGTTCGATAATTCAGCTTCAGTTAAGAGGGGACGGTCTTTTTCATGAACTATCTCTTCTCCATTTTTATAACTGACACCTAATATACCTCTGGGATCCCCATCATTATCCATAAGTTCCACTATGGCTTTTTCTCCCTCACGCCGTACCACTACATCTGCAAATTCCAAACATTCATCCGGTGAAAAAGTAGCATGTGTTCCACCAATAATAACTTTTCCTTTAGGATTAAGGCTTCTGTATTTCCTAGCCAACTCTGCTGTTTGAGGAATAGTCGGGTGATTGCTGATAAAAGTAAATACTCACTATCTCTAACCTTAACCCAATCTTGAGCATTTAGCCGGTTAGGCACGGGGTTATATTGAGGATCTATACTAACAACATTTATATATCCAGCTTTTTCCAAAACCGCATGCAATAAAGGAGTAGCTCTGGCTGGTAAACGAACTTGACAGTAAACATCTTGTGCCCTGTCACCATCTAACTTACCAAAATTAGTTGGAGGTAACTCAACCAAAGTAATCTTAGCTTCTTTGGACATGATGATGATTATATATTACTTCTTCGTTTTTAGATGTAGGAGATACTCCCTGTTCCCTCCCCCTCCTAAAATTGGAGAATCCATTACCTCTATAACCTCAAATCCTAGGTTTTTAATTTCATCCAACACCTGGTGTTGGATTTTTTCTACAAGTTCAGCAGGTACTACCCCTTTTATTAAATCTTTTTTATTAGCTTCATAGTGAGGTTTTAATAAAGCAATAATTATTCCGTCTGGTTTTAGAAATTTTCTAACTACCGGTAAAATTAACTCTAATTTTGTCCATCCCGCATCAATAGTTACCAACTCTATTAGTTCTGGTAAATTCTCTAGATGCAGAACATTGGTTCTTTCCATGACCACTACTTTGGGATTATTACGCAGTTTCCAAGCTAATTCTCCATAACAGGTATCAACTGCATAAACTTTTTTAGCTCCATTTTGGAGTAAACAATCAACAAACCCACCGGTGGATGAACCCACATCTAAAACAATTTTCCCTTTAACATTAACTTTAAATTGGTTTAAAGCTGCCTGAAGTTTATCTCCACCTCTTGATATAAACCTTTTGTTATTATCCGTCATTGTCATTGCGAGCGAAGCGTGGCAATCTTACTTTTGAAATTCCCACATTTCTACTGCTTTTTTAAGATGAATTTTATCTTGAGAGAAACTAAGGGTCTTTAATGCCTCCTCAGGGGTTACAAACTTAGCTTCTGATACTTCCCAATCATGGTCAGCTGGATCACCAGATAAGTATTTCATTAAATAAACAGTAACCACTTTAAATATTTTCTCCCCTACTTCTGGTTCTTTTAAATTATGAACTTTATACTCTTCTTTAAAGGTATATACATACTTTGAATCAGCCACTTTAGCTATAATCTCAGCCTCAACTCCACCTTCTTCTCTTACCTCTCGTAGAGCTGCCTCTTTACTGGTCTGCCCTTCTTCAATATGACCTTTAGGAAAACCCCAATAATGATTAGAAGAATGCTGAGTAATTAACACCTTCCCCTCTTTATTAAAAACTATTCCTCCAGCAGAAAATTCTCTTTTCATATTAAGAAAGTAACTGGCTGCGGTCTGTAATACAAGCTCCATAATAATCAAACCTTGGACATTGACAACGGTCTAGATATCTTGATCGACCATACAAAGGCATTGGAAAATGTAATACACTTGCATATGATACTCCACTAATCTCTTCCATTTGCTCTGGATTGCGGTTAACTAAAGATACCATTCTGTCCACACATAAACCACGATGTTCTACAAACCTCTGAAGACGGGTTAGGTAATTCCCAGTGGTAGTAATATCTTGAAAAATAGTTACCCTACTCCCTGGTTGATACCTATTTAAAGGAAAACCCCACTGTTGAGTCTGATCATCAAACCCAAGCTCTGTGACAGGCAATTCTACTTCTTTTTTATCAAATACCTCTTGTATACCTTGCATCCAATGGATATTATCCCCATGCACCTTCCCAACTAAACCTGCACTCGATGATTCAAGAACTAAATTTGTCAAAGATTCTAACCATCTTTGACGTTGCTCTATCATTTTTTTTGTATTAACCCTTTTATCTGAACAATAACAATGTTGATTATTAGGACCTAAAAACTCCCAGCACCCTTCCTCGATAGCGCTTAGAACATTAGCCATTAATAATTTTCTATCTGCTTCTTTAGCTTGCATAAGTTGTGCCCTTGGCGGGAATCGAACCCGCATATCAGGATCCGGAATCCTGCGGTCTATCCATTAGCCTACAAAGGCCTGGCGGAGGAGAGAGGATTTGAACCTCTGTGAGTCTTACGACCCGCTTGGTTTTCGAAACCAGCCGATTAAGCCACTCTCGCACTCCTCCAGATTAGTGCGCCCGGCGGGAATCGAACCCACATTACAAGCTCCGCAAGCTCGAGGTCTATCCGTTAGCCTACGGGCGCAATATGTGAATTTTACCTTTTGCGAAGCAAACAGACAAGGTTCTCCGATTTTATCGGAGGTTCTTAGCACAGTTTGAGCTTAATATCTTTTGTCTGATGACCCGCTTCGCGAGGCGAGCTGACAGCTGACGACTGATAGCTACTTCTGAGGATTTTCCAGAGGAAAATGTTTTTGTAAAGAGTCTGCCCAATCATCCATCAAACTTTTAGGGGCAATTTCATGAAATGGTAAATATCTGCCAATAATTTTTTTAATATCTTCTACTTTATCTGCGTTGACTAAAATCATGAGTCTGCCTGGAAATCTTAAATTAGTGGTAATGTTTAAAATATCAAACCCTTCTTTTTTGGAAAACCAAAAACTATTCAAATCCACCCAAAAGTAAAAATGATTTCCAATGGTAATCCCTTGTGTAGAAATTTTATATTCCACATCATCCGGTGGTACAAAAGCTAACACATAGATTACAAACACAACAGCAAAAATAACTCCAATAATAATATATTCCCGGGCAAGAAGGCTGATTAAAATTAGTAAAACTACAATAATAGCGGAAGTTGTAAAATATGAACGGTCTTTCTTTCGAAAAGGCCTAGCCGGAGCTATCCAGGTGATAAAGGTCTTAATCGGATTATCATCCCTATCTACAGATTTATTAATTTCACTTTCATTCTCTGATTGCTTATGGTAAAACTCGGGCATTAATTTGATTATACACTAACCAACCAGTTCTTCAAATATCTGATGGACCGGTATGATTCCTTGTTCTTTTGAACGCCAGGCATTAGAACCGGCAAAAGTTACTCCTTCCTCAACTCTCCCCTCGGCAACTCTAGCAAGAGCCTGAATAATACAATAAGTTTTACCAAATTTTCGAAGATCACAAGAGCTCAAACAATTAGCCACACAATAATCTTCAATTTCACCTCTTGAAACTTCCTCCAAAAATTCAGTTTTAATAGCCCGACCAGGAATGCCGACCGGACTCTTAATAAGAATAATATCATCTTGTTTAGCCTTCAAATATTTTTCTTTAAAAGCTAGCGGGGCATCACACTCCTTGGTACAGACAAACCTGGTACCCATTTGTACCGCACTAGCACCCAGTCCTAATGCCCGATCAAGATCTCCCCTATCCCAAATACCTCCGGCAGCAATAATCGGAATATTAGCACCTCCCATCCCAATCTTTTTCTTAAAATCTTCTAGCCAAGATAGACTTTCTGGTATTGCAATCTCGGGTTTAAATTCTTCATCATCAATATTTTGTTTAGGGGTTAAACCCAAATGTCCACCTGCAGTCTTAGGATTCTCAATGACGATAGCATCCGGTAAACGCTTATCATTCCTCCACCATCGTTGACAAATAATTCTAACTCCTTGAACTGAAGATACTATAGGAATAATAGCTACATCAGGATGCTCTGCTGTTAATTTGGGTAAATTAAGCGGCAGACCGGCACCAGAAGCAATAATTTTAGCCCCATTTTCTACTGCAGTTATTACTAATTGGTCATAATCGGACGCAGCGCATAAAAGATTCACAGCAGGATCAGCTTCTGGATTTGATTCCTTTATTTGATGTAGTTTATCACGTAGTGCAAAACGGTCAGCTATAAAAAAAGGTAAATGCTGTTTCTGAAAGTAGTCTGAATTATAACCGGCTCCAACACCACCTAAAAAAGACAGTCCCCCTTCTTTTATTACCGCTAGAAATAGCTCAACTCCTGCTATATCAACTGACATTCCACCTTGAACAATAGGATATTTATATGTATGTTTTCCAATATTTAGAGGTGGTAATTTGTTTTCAACCATACAGTAGCGCTGATTATATCTGCCACACATACATAAAACAAGGTCGAGTAGATAACTACACCCACCTTTGATACAATTAGCCTGCAAGGAGGGTTGCCTGAGTGGTTAAAGGAGCAGTTCGCTAAACTGCGACGGTGAAAGCCGTCCGTGAGTTCGAATCTCACACCCTCCGCATTGTTTTATTTCAAAATACTTCTTTACAAATAAAACCCGAATATATATATATTTAGTATATGCCTAATTATCTCCGGAATCCAAACACAAGCTGCATAGTCTGCAGTAAACCAGTATATAAAAGACCATGCGAAATTATGAAAAATAATGGTCGTATATTTTGTAGCATGACCTACTATGGAAAGTCTTGTAGAAAAAATAAACCTTGCATAGTCTGTGAAACTCCTATCATGACCCATTTCAATAAAATAACTTGCAGTAGAGCTTGTGCAAATAAACACAGAGCAGGAATCAAATATAAAATGAACCCGCCTCATAGTAAAGTTGTTTATCAACAAGGCTTAAAAATACGCCTACTAAAAATACATGGTAATAATTGCCAAAGATGTGGATACCATAAAACTGAAATATTACAAGTTCACCATAAAGACAAGAATCGCCAAAATAACGAATTAGACAATTTAGAATTAATTTGTCCTAATTGTCATTATGAAAAACATTATTTGGAAAAAAGTTGGCTAAAAGAGTACAATTTAGCCTAACAAGGAGAGGTCGCCTAGTGGCTTTATGGCAGAAGTCTTGAAAACTTCCATTCCGCAAGGGATCGTGGGTTCGAATCCCACCCTCTCCGCAGGTACAATGAAAAAGTATGTTTTACTAGTCTTAGTAGCTCTTTATCTCCTTTTTGGGGTAAGACTTTATATTCAAGACTACAATGCAAGAAAGCAGATATCGATAGTAGAACAGGTGGAAATAATAGGACCACCTCCAGCCACTAGCGAACCACCAATGAGTTCATCACAACAAGTACAATTGCCATATAGAGATGAGATATCAGCCGCTGTCTACCTAATATTATTTTGGCCATTTGCTCTAATGGGACAATTAATAGGTAGATAAGCGACAAGAGATTAGATGTTTTTAATTATTAATGGCATTTGCTTTAAAATAAGTTCCAACATAGTCAACTAGGCATCGTCTTATCTTGCTAAAGTTATTGCCCCAGCCTTTTTTGGTTACAAATTAATTGACAGAGTTTGGCAAAGTTTGTTAAAATATATTTATGAAAACAGTTAATATATCTTTAACTTTAGAGCAAGTAAAGGCAATCGATCAGGCTATAAACAATTTGGGGTTTGCTAACCGTAGTGAATTATTCCGTGCCTTAATACGAACTTTTTTAAGAAAACCTGAAACAATAATTAATGAGGATTTTCCTATGCAAAGCCCTAACACTAAAAGTGCTCAAACAGTATTAACTGGATTTAAAAAAACCGGTAAATATTCTGAGGCTTTTTTGAAAGATCTTGAAGGAGGTTTAAGAGATAGTGATTATTTCATCAACGATCTACCTCTTAAATGAATTCTACTCCACTTCGCCCAAAAATAGTTCAGTATCTTTTACAGCATAACTTAACTAAAAAGTTTGAAAAACAAATCCAGCTTTTACTGAAAAACCCACGCCATCCAGGTCTTCATACTGAACTACTCGAACCCCACGAATTAGGTGTTAGAAGTTTCAGAATTGATAAATCATACAGAGCTTTATTTATCTATGATTCTGAAAATAAAAACATTAATATCGTAGCTATTACAAAACATTATCAATAGTTTATCTTGCTAAAGTAATAGCCCAAATTTTCTTTACTCCATTTCTTTTTAAAACATAGCAACATTCTTTGAGGGTTGAACCTGTAGTCCAGACATCATCTATAAGCAACAATTTTAAATTTTCAATTTTAAATTTTAAATTCAATGCGAATGCATTGCGGATGTTTTTCTTTCTCTCCCAACTGGCTAAACCAACCTGAGGTTTAGTGTGCTTAGTTCTTTGTAATAATTCCTGATAATCTAAACCTAACTTTTTGGATAATATTTGACCAAGCAAGGCAGATTGGTTAAAACCACGCCATTTTTGGCGTTTTGGATGAAGTGGAACTGGCACTACCATCCACCCAAAACCCCTATCTTTCTTAATCTCACCAATAAATACTGGTGTGTATTTTGCCCAATATTCAATCATTAAATTTACTAAAACATCTGCCACATCAGACACAAATTTATACTTTAACTTTTGAATAATTTTTTTTAGAGGATTCCGGTAAATTCCCAAACTCCATAAACCATCAAGACCATATTTTTTATGACATAGGGGGTGAGTTATCCCACCTATAGCAGGTTTTTCACAATTTGGACAAACTAAATCTATCTGCAAAATTTCCTTGGTACATTTTAAGCAAAGATATATCCCAAACTTCCCACACCCACAACATATTTTGGGGAAAAATAAATCCAGTAAATTAAACATGCAGAGCGTTAATCTTTTTTTGGAGATATTTTGAAAAATATCCTTTGTACTTTTTTTGTAACTCTGTCCTTTTCCAATCATCACCCGTAATCACACGGCGGCACTGCTTCTCCTCACACCTGCATTGCATAGAATACAATGAAGATTCAGACATAGCATAATCAATAGTAACCTCTTCTCCAATTTTAATGTTTCTCATCGCTATTATCTGGAGTTTTCCTTTAATACCACAATTAGGATTACAGGAATGGTTTATAAAATCAGAATCTTCTAGTTCTTTTTTATTAGTGGCTACAAAAAATAAGTCTTCATCTATTTGAATCATGTAATCTTTGCCTTGATCAAACAATATATCTGCTTCTGTAGTGCTCATTACTTTTCCTGGAGCACCGGTATAATCTACGATGATCTCTCCCTTAATAATCTCCTTAATTACAAAAAGCCCTTTATCGTTCTTACCTATTTCAATTGCCGTTTTAGGAGAAATATAAGATTTCATCTTTAAACCCGATAACTTGATTCTACAGGATAAATCTGTTAAAATACAAGGCACGGGGACGTACAGATTCGACGGACCGGCACTTTAACAACTGCAAGCCGAACAGGAAACCTTATTCGTAAAACATGGTTTCAAAAAATATGCTAACTTAAAAAGTTTTGCATCCCAAATGCAAGCACGCGCATTGGGTGTATTCGGAAACGGATATGCTCCAGCATACGCCGCATAAGGGTATTGTAAGGTAATCTCCATCTGACGGAATCTTTACGATAAGTACAACAGTCAGGTTGCTATTATTGTGGTGTTGGTTGATCCATAATTTTTTAAGACGATTCAATCAAAGTTTAGTTTTCCTGCTAATAGGTTACAACTAAACTTTAAAAATATATTAGCTAAGCTTGTAGATGTTCTTAAATTTCTGATTCGGACAGGGCTCAATGCCCTCGTCTCCACCAAATTAATTATTCTTTTCCGCGGATTTCTTGTTCGATACGCCTGATATGGTCACGCTCTTTGATTACCTTACGTTTATCAAACTCTTTTTTAGCCTTACCCAAACCCAGTTGAACTTTAATTATATTATTTTTTTCATAGATAGAAACAGGGACTAAAGCAATGCCTTTACCTGAAAGTTTACTGATCAGACTAGTGATCTGATTGTGGTGTAAAAGCAACCTTCTTGATCTAATGGGATCGTAATTTTTGATTGGGGCATTTTGATAAGCAGGAATATTCACATTAATTAAATAAACTTCTCCATTTAAAATTTTAGCATGTGACATCCCTAAATCTACCCTACCCGCTCTAATTGATTTAACCTCAGGACCCTCTAACTGTATCCCCGCTTCCAGGGATTCCAAAATATGATAATTATGTATAGCTTTTTTATTCAGAATCTTCATAATAAATTCCCCTTGTGGTTATTTTACCTTATTACTTACTGAAATGGGGAAAAATAAATTATAGAGAAGAAGAAAATCTGTCTATAAAATCAAGTTGAGATTCATAAAGCTCAGTAACTCGGGGATTAGTTAAAAAAACTGTGGTTGATTTTTGTTGGCATTCATCGATAAGAGCTACATGCAATATTTCATGTTCGGTCTGCTCTATTTGAGATAAAGCTAAGTCAGGATCAAAACCACCTAACTCTATTCCCCAAGTCTTAGCAAAGGCTCTTCTTGAAGCCATTTTTTTCAGGTCAATAATACTGGCAAAGATTTTGTTCCCCTCATTAACTAAATCAGGCCTTAACCATGGAAATTTTGCTACAACATCAGGTTGAACTAAAAAAAGCCTGAGGTAGTTCGTCCCTCCTCTAAAACCAGCTGGATCTTGATCATGAAAAGTTTGAACAGTCATACCAGCTAATTTTCGAGATGTATCTAATAGATCACCTAAATCATTCTTTGACTCTAGCAAAGGTAAATTCTCTCCTGCTGATAAACCTTCTAAAAATTGTATCATCTTGTCTTCATAGTCAACCTGTTCTTGAAAATGTTTAACAGAGCGGGGATCAATTATTTGTAAGGCATCAGCTGCACGGCAAATCTGATCTTGTAAAGATGGATCCCACCCTTCCATAGCCTCTATCGGATCATCTTTTTTCTTTAGATTTAAAGTATGTTCTGATACTATTTTCCAGAGAGCTTTCCGCCCATCATCATTCCAATCGCTAATTAGAACACGGCCTTGTAACAGTTGTTGAGGGGTTAACAATGAAGCAAAATAGCCATCTTGCTTCATTAAAGAATATGGACGACCATAACCACCATAAACATGCCAATAACGAGCTTGGGTTTGATAACGATCTAGGGTAGTAAGGGTAGCATTGTGAGCTTCTTTAACAAGATCAATTGCCTGTTCAATACTTTTTGGCTCCCTCATCGGACAAACTTCACTTTCAACATCTGACGGCGGTGTTGTCCGACTGGCATCAGCTCCGAAATATTTTAACACTTCTTTTTCGAAAGCTTCTTCTCTTTTTAATAATCTTCCTGCTTTTGAATTTTGAAGAACCAGATTATCTATTTCTTGTAAGCAACCAGCTAATTTTTGGTACATAGCCGGATCGTTGGCATACTTTTTCCACATCCCATCAAACTCAACCAAATAATCAGCTGACTTAAATGGTAACTCCATCTGACCGGTCTCAACCATCTCTCTTAAAACATGACTTTGCAATAAATGCCGATATCTCTCCATTCTTTGACCTCTTAAGTGGAAACCTCTTGGGATTATCTCATCTAAAAAACTACTGCCGAGTACCAAACTAAGTGGCAAGAATCTTGGTTCTCGCGCCTTTGCATCTTGATCATCTTGAAATAAAGGAAGATTTGTTTTGCGACAACGTAAAGTGTCTTCGATAACTCTGATTGCCAAACCTGAATCCTGCCATTTTAATGGTTTCGGTAAAAAACTGGCTTCACTCCAACCAGATTCCTGATTCATGGTGGAAGAATACTATAAGGTAACCTCTAAGTCAAGTTTCAAAGTTTATTTTAAATCCATAGAGAAGATTTTACTACCACCCAGCAAATAAACCTGTTTTTTAGCTTCATCTACCACTAAATCTGTAAAAGTGCTAAATTTATCTGAACTATACTCAGATTTATAATTACCGGTTTTATCTAAAACTAATAACCTATTATTACCCTTATCAATAATATAAATATTCTCCGTATCGCTTGATACAAAAAAACTGGATATTTCTTTGATGGATTTATCCAAACCGGCATAGGCAAAATTATCCGCTACACCTTGAGTAAATTTTAAGATTTCCAAGTTCTTCCGTAATATCCAAACCGATGAATCAATTTGAAGCTTATTTGCATCTATGAGGTTAGTACTAGTTTTTAAATATTCTCTTTTATCTGAATACCCGTTTTGGATTGGTAAATATTTCCAGATCTGGTTTTTAGTGCTGTCCAGTAGATAAACATTACCGGCAAAGGCAAAAAGATCTTTAATCACCCCTACCCCGGTATCAGGTTTTGCTACCACAGTTAATTTAGCATTAGTGGTATCAACCCTGAGGACCCCTTTATCCTTAGAAAACACCATAGCTACATCCCCATTGATGGAAGCAAATAATGCTTCCCCTATTTTATCTAGACCTGCTAAGGGATTTTGAGATTTATTTAATAAATTAATATTCACCAGATTTTTCTTCTCAGGATCTAAAATTAATAAATCCCCTGCAGAGAGAGATAAAGCCTGAGCTGAAAAACCTTTTTTGATTAAATCTAAATCTAACCAAACCGGAAAATCATTGACTGGGTAGATTTTTGTAATATCAGGTAAACTTTCTTCTATTCTATTTTTCAGTTCCTTTGCCTCTCTATTATTAGGATCAAATTTATCAATTTGATCTAAGGAAACTTTGGCCTTATTTAAGCTATTAATAGCTTCTTTAGTATCACTGTCTTTAAGAGACTGGGCTTTATTATATTCATCAGTCGCCTCTTGTAAATAATTATTGCGGGTAGATGCCTGTTCTTCGCTTTTCTTATTCTTATAACCAACGCCTACACTGATCAACACAAGTACTAGCAACACTACTCCTATTAAAGCAAGGGCTCTCTTGGAGCGGGGGATCAGACCGGTTATCCTTGCTTTAACCCAATTTGTAGCAGCTTTGAAAAAAGCCTTAGTTTTAACTCCACTTTCCTGAGATGGTCCGGAGAGTTGCTCGACTATTTCTTCTTTAGCAGTACCTACTTCCGGTAAAACTACTTTTTCTTTTTCCACCACAATAGCAGCTACGGGATAGTTCTCAGCTTCCGGCAGTTTACTGGCAATCTCATCTTCCAGCATTTCTATTCCTATTTTTTCTAAACCCTGCAAATTGTCCTGCAGTATTTTATCTAAAGTTTTTGTTGCCATCATGATACGATCGCCATCCTTAATGATGCCGGAGATCACCTGACCTTCAGATAATTCGCATAAATCAGTTCTTTTTCCTTCCCGCACTAAATGAGCTTCTAAATTTCCGCTTTGACCCAAAAAATAAAAAAAGGTATCAGCAACTTCTTCCTGGGTAGCTGCAAATAAAATATTTAACTGGGATGAATCTTGAAGGGAATTTTTAATAGATTTCTCTGTTTCCGAAACCCTATCGGCAATAGCAAGCTCGGAGGAATAAAAAATATTCTCAGCCTCACTTAATGCCTGTCTGGTCCGGGTAAAAGCATCCTCCAAACTCGCGGAAATAATAATAAACAGATGGAGCTTTTGCGGTTTCGCACCGAAACTGTTCAACGGCTGCTCAGCAACCAAAGTTATCGCTGCATCTGTGTCTGAATTTAAGCCAATAATTTTGGCTGTTTTTAGCATACTATCCAAATAAAAATCCAATAAAAAGTACAACTATCCCCAAAGCTACTCCGGCATGAATTATCGCAAAAGCCCGAAGGAATGGTGCTACTTCAGTAATCAAAGTTTCTGTCATCAGATTCACCTGTCTGACCACAACTAAACTAAAAATAAAATATAGACCTGCCAAAAGAACAAATGAGCTCCTGACAATTAGCCAAATTATATCCATCGGCACAACCGGAGTAATAACGTTTCCTTCAAGGGGCATTATGACCTCCGCCTTCCCCAGTCGCTGCTTGTAAATCCTGAATCCGTTCAGCTACCAGATCAGGTCTAGGAACAGCAATAAATTGAATGTTTTGCCTTTCTGCAGCTGTTTCTATAATGACATCCCCAAAATTGAAAAGCGAGCCAAAAATTCCTGCTACTTTAGTTTTGGCGCTTTCCACATCTTTCAAAAATACTTCCGTAGTAGTTTTAGAAAGAAGAGAGCTCATAGTTACATCTACTAAGTGTAAGTTTGTGACAATATAAACATTAAAATACCAATAGAGAAAGTGCTCCAAAATATAAGCCATTACCAAGAGATACCAAAGTATTAAGGCAGCCATCAAGATTTCTTTAGGTATTTGAGGTAGAAATCCAAAAAAAAGTGCATCTACAAAAGGCAGCAGAAAAGGTAATATGATACCAAGGATTGCTACTATTATCCAGGGGACATTAGTTATCTTATGCTGGCGTAACAAAAGTTCAATATACTCATCAGCTTCCTGCTGGGAATACTTAATATTTACAGGATTGTCAAAAAGATCAGGTAATATTCTGAGGTTCATTTAGTTGGATAATAACACAAATAGCTCTCAGCTTTCAGCTATCAGCTCGCCTCGCGAAGCGGGTCGTCAGACACAAGACAGTCTGAGAGCTGATAACTGAAGACTGATAGCCCACTTACTTTTTCTCCACATTAAACAAAGGCCCGACTATGGAGATATTGGCAGGGGCACGGACATTAAAAAAGTTTTTAAATTCAGATCCACTGAAAGATTCTGAACCCCCGTCACCTGATACATTAACATTAGTAGTCATCCCCATACCAAAATCAGCTGAAATGGAGACACTGGAAATAGAGCTAAAAGGTGTTTTGCCTTTATTTCGTAGCTCTTCTTTTACCTTTGCAGCATCCCAATTATCCTGACCGGAAGGATTACTTTTATCAGATTGATATAGGTGTTCACGGGTACCGGAATCTGCTCTGGCCAATAAAATAACATTGACAATATCTGCCAGTTCATCAGCTTTGATCCAGGCTGACTTACCATATTCCTTCCTATAACCTTGAGCAGAATATAAACAAGGTGAATCTTTATCATAAGATTTAGCCATCACATCAGCAAAGCTGCTCACATCGCCTGTTGTATCCCGCAGTCTTTTGGTCCAGGAACGTGATCCCCATCCCACATCAGATGAGGTAAAAGTATAACCACCTGCAGTAGAAGCGTACCAAGCAGAGATGACTTGACCGCCTGACACCAACACTTCCCCCTCAGTGGCTTTCACAGCAGCTTCCCAATTTCCCCCTTTATTTCCTCCTTTATAAACCTGGCAAGCTTGGGTGGTACAAATTTCTTTAGCCCCATTATTGGTATAAGCTAATGCATAAGAACGGGCTGCTACAACCTGAGCTCTTAAGGCTTCCATTGGCCAATCCCCTGGCATTTCGTAAATTCCCAATAAGTAGGTTTCGAGAGCCATTTCTCCAAAACCCTGAACTTTAATATTATTATTTCCTCTTTTTTCAATACTGATATTGTCAAAATAAGCCCGGAGAATGTCTTGATAGTTTTGACCGGCGCGGGCTCTGCCTAAAGCTCCGTATTGGTTTAAACCTACCCGGTGCGGAATACCAAAAGTAAAAAAGGCAAAGGCAGGAGAAAAACCGGGATTAGTATTTCTATCATCAACACAATTTAATGGACCCGCTCCTAAGCTGGTAGGTAAATTAAGTGATCCCAACCTGGCAGCAATAATTTCCTGTTGACGGGCAGTTAGACTGGCAATTTTACTGGACAATGTTGATTGATAATCTTTAGCTTTTTTGACTTCTCCTCCCAAAAAGGTAGCATTTTTATCAACTTCAACCTGAATGGAAGCAAGGGTTATTTTATCTTTGACTAATTTTTCCTTCTGAGTAACAATATCCAACATATCAGTTGTTACCTGTGAAATAATACTTTGATCCTCACGGGTAGCAGCCTGACGGTAGGTTAATTCCCTAAATAAATCACCGGTGCTGCTCCCTGAAAAAATCACTGTCAAAGGAGAGGCCATATAAGAACGGATGTAATAAGCCCGAACCCGGGAAGATAGTAAGGCTTGTTGAGTTACCAGTTTATCTTCCCGCAGTTTAATATCTTTTTCTTTCTGGGCAATATTACTTGATAAGATTACCAGTTTATTTTGAATCTGAGCCAACTGAATTTTTAAAGAAGTTAACTGTCCCTCTAAAGGTTTAGTAGCATTAATTGACAATTCTCTAGCATGAGATAGTTCATTGATTTGTGCCTGTAAATCATCAACTTCATCAGCCTTTATGACAGAGAGTGATAAAAAAGAAGTGATAAAAAACAATATTAAAATAACACCAATTAATCTGACGACTGAAAGCTGACGACTGATCGCTTTTTTCATGGAATGCTCTGATTATACTCTAAAAAACATAATAATAATCACCTCGGACGATGGCCCGAAGGGACTCCTCCGAGGTAGCCATTATACACATTTGTCATTGCGAGCGATTAGCGTGGCCCGCTTCGACTCGTCGAAGACGAGGCGAGCAATCTAATGAAAGATTCCCACCCCGCCAACAGCTACGCAGTTGCGGGTGGGTCGGAACGACATAAAGTGTAAATCACGGTGAAGAGTTGCAAACTTTCTCTATCTTAGCTAGGATGAAAAATCTGTTTGTCTAATTTTTTAGCTTCTGTTAGAAAAAATATTTTAACTTTATCCATATCAATTTTCTTAACCATAATTGGCATATCCTTTAAAGTTTCTACTTGTAATAAGTTATCTCCGAGTTGCAAAACATCAACTTTCATTTCAAATTTAGCAAAACTTTTGTTCAGTAGCTCAGAAAAAGTCCAATTCTTCTTTTTTTGAAGAATAAAATATAAATCAATAAAATCTCTCAACCTGGGGCGAAAAGCAATGGTATGAGCTTTATTAACAGCAATATCATACATACTTTCCACTAATATTCCTTCAAACTGTTTTAACTTTTCTACTGGTTCAAAGGGATATTGACCAAAGTCAATTTTGTGTTTAAGGTTTCTGTTCTTATCTAGTAAAAAGAATGTATACAATCCAAACCCATGTTGAAATTCAACTGCACTAATATCGTTTTTTCTGGTAATTAAGTTGATAAATTTTTTAAGCTCATCTAAGTCTAATTCTTCTTGAGTAAAAAAATCCAAATCTTCAGATAATCTATGCTGCAGGTAAAATTCAGCTAAGGCAGTTCCGCCACTTAAATAATATTTATCATGTAAAAAACTTTTTCCAAATATATGCAGGGTTTGCTTCTGAAAAGAATTTAAAATTGTTTGGACCATAATAAAAATTCCAATAGCCTAAGACGTTTGGGATCAAGGCGTTTTTTTAAATAAGTCCAATTTGATTTAACTTCTTTTTTATCCACCTTTTCCCCATTTAATCCATAAGAAAGCACTTGTTCTAGTCGCCATAATTTATATTGTTTAGGAAATTTCTTGAGATAATTTTCATCAACTGACCAGTTATACATGAGTACATTATATCACTCCCTTAAATAGTTTGCCTAAAAAATCATGATAAAGGATAAACCACGGTGAAGAGTTGCAAACTATCCCCAATTTAGCTAAGGTGATTATGTTATAATTACCATATGAAAAAGATTATTGTTAATAAATATATTATCGCCGATCCGCAAATCTGTCATGGTAAACCAACATTTCAAGGAACTAGAATTATGGTTTGGCAGATTTTGGAGATGCTGGGCTCTAGTATGACACAAAAAGAAATTATTAAAGAGTTTCCTTCCTTAAATAGAAATCACATCAAGGCTGCTTTGGACTATGCTAGTTCTCTAACCAAGGAAAGCTATGTCGTTTTTAACACTCAACCACAAGTTCTTACTTGATGAAAATGTTAAAGTCAGTCTCTCGAGATTATTAGAATCTCACGATTTTGATGTTAAATTGGCACCTAAAGCAACCTCTGATTCAAAACTTGCTTTAATCTCAAAAAAAGAAGCACGGATCTTAGTGACCAATGATGAAGATTTCCGGTGGTACAATGAAACACAAGTTTTCAGTATCATTCTTCTAAAAATTCCTCAAACTGATAATCAAGTTCTACTGGAATCGTTTACTAAACTTTTATCTGAATTCAATAAATTTATCGGTAGATTTGTAGTCTTGGAGACTGATAGATGGAGAGATTCTCCCTTACTCAAAAAGGGGCTACGCTAAATCTAGCCTTCCACCCCTGGGGTGGCATCCTAAATGTTTGGGGTAGTCATCAGACCTATTTGTCATTGCAAGTAAATCTTTAATTACTTTAGTTCTCGGCTCTAAGTATTCCCATAAACCTTTCAGGGGTGATAATTTTTATTCCCCGACACTTTTTCAGATCAAGCAGGTCTTTATCTCTACTAACAATGTAATCAACATTACCCTCAACCGCTGCAGCGATAATTTTATCGTCATCTGGATCACGCACTAACTTAATCTCAATTTTCCCCGGCACAATATAACTGAGATTTGCTAGTTCATTGGTAATTTTCTGTAAGCTTTCAGCAGTATGCTTGTGTAGCTCTATTACTCTGTCCCGATTGAGTACATCCTCAAGTTCTGCTAAAAGTGAAGGAGAAACTATGAGTAAAAAACGTTTACTGATAAAGCTTTGGTAAATTTCTTGTGCAACAGATGACTCAATATTGATTACAGCACTAACTAAGGTATTGGTATCTAAAACAGCACGGATCATTCACTCTTAGTTTTCTTTTTTACTCTAACCCTCGCCACTGTTTCGTCAATAATTTTATCCATCTCTTGAGGGTTAATTTTAGGAATTCTGGACCTAAACTCATCCAGTTTCTTAACGCTGTACGCCCATTCTTTTTCACTTAACCTTTTGGTAGGATCTATTAGTTTTTCGTACTCGTCCAAACTGATAATAATGGCTGCTTTCCTGTTATATTTTTTAACCACTATCATATCATTGGCATAGGTTACACGGTTAATAATATCAGCCAGATTAGAACGGAGTTCATCAATAGATACAGGATTGCTGTTTAACATAATTAAATTATGTTACAAACCTTACAATTTGTCAAGTTTTGGTTTTTAGATTAAAGAGTTGCAAACTATCCCCAATTTAGCTAAACCAATTTAACTCAAAATTTAAACTCAAAGTTGCAAATTAGTGTATTTTGGGTATAAGCTGAGATTAATGTCCAGATTTTCTTTTTTACTAATTTTTATTTTAGTTAGTTCTGTATTTATTTTACTTTTACCTTCTGTTGTTCTTGCTGATGAAATCATCCTAGCTCAACCTAATTACGATAATTGTAAACCATCAGTGACTTCTCCGGTTGATGAAAATACTGAAGTAACCTTAGGCTTACCCGGAATTGAGAAAAGAGATTACCGTTTCTATTTCCACAACCAAACCACTCTACAAGAAGCAAGAACAACCGAAAAATGGACCATAGACCCCTCCATCAAATTCTCTTTGGGTAAATATCTATCAGGCGATTATTCTGTGCAAGTTCGTACAGAATGTACAGGTAATCCTGGCTGTGCTGAAAAACTGGAATGTCCATATATTTATTTTTCTGTTATACCTGTATCCGGTACTACTGGAACTGCCCAACCAGAGTCAAATTGCCCAAGGCTTGCCAGAATACCAATCTTCGTACAACCTCCTAAGGGGAGTCAAACGTCAACATACGCAGTAGATCTTTTTTGGGATTCAGAAAGGTTAAGCAACGCTAATTATAAGGATTATGAGGATAAAGACGTTAATGTATACTTCACAGAAAGCAATAACCCTAATGATCCAAAAATACACACTTTCTCAACTGATGGTAAAGATTCTTATTATATAAGACCAATAAGTCCACGACAAAAAAATACAATCCAGATTAGTGGATTTAATAACCTCCCAATAGGAACGACTACCAAACTTTTTGCCCATCTTAAAGTCGGTACTAGTGATTTGTGTAAGGGATATGAGGAAGTTTCTCTTCCTATTAATGTAACTAGTAGTACATGCACCAGTGCCGGGCTAAAAAAAGGGGAGGGGTGTCTTCCTGATCTACAAGATCCTTATGGAAAAGATGCTTGTTACTATTGCCCAACCGATTCTTCTTGCCAACCAGTTACAGGATCAACCTCGGGTAACTACGCCTGTGGAGGATTAAAAACCTGGTGCGAACTTGATCCTAATAAGGGATCTTCATTATGTACCCCTATTAAATCAGTCACTGGTAGTTGCTCCGTAACAACTGAGCCATCACCTCTTTACAGCAATCCTGAATCTAATGTTGATAAAATGAAAGATGGGACTGCTTTTACAGTTAAAGTTCATGTCGATGATCCTGGAACATATGATATTGTTTTACTAAAAGGTCCTGGTGGTTGCGTTGAGGGATGGAATTGCCTTAATCTTCAAAAAAACCCCAATATCCCAACTGATTCTGATAATACTTTAATAAGTGAAGTCACGGTAGGTACTAATGTAAATGCATGGTCAGGAATATTTAAAGCCGGAACCCATGAGATCTATATAGTAAAATCTGGAACATCAGACATCTATTGTACTGTAAGCTATGATATATTATCAGGAAAAACAGCTACACCACCAGGGGGAGGTGGTGCACCTGGTGGGTCTGCAGGAGGATCTACTGGCAAAGGAACAGGAAAACCTTGTGAAGGTGGTCAAGAAGGGATTGAGACTGCTATTGGCTGTATTCCTACTGATTTTAATAAAATGGTGGAAGCTATTTCTAAACTGGCTATGGGCATGGGCGGAGGGATAGCTTTGCTTTTAATGATTTCCGGAGCTTTTAGGATGATTACCTCTGCCGGTAATCCTGATGCTGTGAAGGCTGGCAGTGAACAGTTTACCTCTGCTATCATCGGGCTCCTCTTTATTATTTTTGCTGTGCTATTATTAAAAGTAATAGGGGTGGATATTTTAAAAATCCCTGGTTTTGTATAATTATGACTACATTAATTGCTTTAAACATACCCGGTTCTACTGAATCAGTCCCTGATCCATACAATGTACTTAGTAGATTTAACAATATTGGAAATTTTTTAGGAGGAACACCCAGTAATTATGGTTTATATGACATTATTTTATGGATTTCTATAGTCTTAATGTTTACCTGGATGGTGTGGGGAGTTTTTCAATATCTGTTTGCCGGGGGTAATAAAGAAAATTTAGCTAAAGCCAGATCCAGAATTACCTGGGCTATTGTGGGATTTATGATTATAGTTATGGCTTATACTATTCAAAAATACGTCAAAGAATTTTTTACACCACAAGTGACCGAGGAAATGAAGAAACTTAAATAATGAAATTAATTAACCAAGTATTTGCTGCTGAACCTGCTGCTGTTGATATAGGATCAAATTTTGGATTTGGGGATATCCAAACCTTAGGAGCAGGCTATACCAGATTAATCATGCCTGGTTTTGAACTTGCCGGCATAGCAGTAGGGATATATCTTACAATAGGAGCAGTTAAATTCATCACCTCCGGTGGGGATAAAGAAGCTATCTCCTCTGCCAGAGCCATGATTACTCATGCTATCATTGCTTATGTTTTATTGATATTGTTATTTATATTGATGAAATTTATACCGGAGTTTTTATTGGGAGCTGGAACACCATTACAAATTATTAAATGAATAATTTATTAGCAAAAACACCGGAAGAAATTTTTGGCAAAATTGAAGCTCCTTCTCCTATCCAACAATTTACCAAAGAAACAGGTGCACAGGGTTTAGGCACTTTTTTTACAAATCTTATTATTTTAATTTTTAATGTGGCTATTATACTTTTTGTTTTTATGGTCATTATCAGTGCTTTGCAGTGGATTACCTCTGGTGGGGATAAAGAAAAAATAGCTGGTGCCCGTGGCAGGCTAACTAATGCAATCATAGGCTTAGTTATTTTAGGCCTAACTTGGGTAATCACCACCACTCTCGGAAAAATTACTGGAATAGTCTTACCCTTCACCTTTAAATGACCTTAAATCAGATACTTGACAAGACTTTTTTTCTGTGCAAACATTAAATTAAGATGATAAGAGAAGTATTTGCAGAAGAAATTCCAATTGACCTTACGAACGTTGGTGTTGGTATTGGGGGGGACGTTCCTCTCAGCACGATTATTGGTAATGGCATAAAAATTATCATTGCTATTGCTATTATTGCTGTTTTATTTATGCTGCTATGGGGGGCTTTTCAATGGATTATCTCTGGTGGAGATAAAGAAAAAGTAGGTAGTGCAAGAGGTATAATTACTCATGCTTTAATTGGTTTAGTCATTATCGGATTGGCTCTTGTGATAGTAACTATAGTAGGTAAGATTGTCGGAATAGATGTATTAAGCGTATTTATACTTCCTTCACTAAATAATTAATTACGATTTTTCTAACAAAATCTCTTAATAGCTGTTGACCTTATTTCTTCTTTTTAGTACTGTTAATGTATGAAAAAGTTCCTGCTATTTCTATCTTCTATCTTCTATCTTCTATCTTCTACCCCAATCTATGCTGATTTAGGCCCTGATGCAGCTGGGAAACAAGAGCTGGTAGATCTTTTTACCAGAATTATTAATCTGGCTGTGGAAGCTGCTTTTATGGTCCTCTTAATTATGCTGATTTATGCAGGCATCAGATTTCTTACTTCAGGTGGTGAACCTAAATCTATTGCTGCTGCTTCTACTACCATCACTTGGGCCCTCTTGGGAATTATTTTTATGGCGATTGCCTGGCTGTTATTAAAATTAATAGCAGATTTTACCGGAGTGGATGTTACAAAATTTTGTATCGGTTTTACCAAGTGTTCATAATAATGAAATATCTGCTCTATGGACTTTTTTTTCTGATATTTTTGAGCCTGCCTTCTAAGTCCCTGGCAGCAGACACTTCTGGAGTGCAAACGGGAGCCCAACTCCCTTCAGTAAAAACGATTGACAGGTTAATTCCCTCTCAATATGGTTTTCAATGGCTTAAATTTCAATACCAACTGGGTCAAGATACCTCTATACTCACGAATTTTATTACAAAGGCCAAAACAGCTTCCAGGGGCAGAGCCGGAACTGGCTATAAAGTGTTGATTTCAATTGCTAAAAATCATGCCGGCATAGAAAAGTTAGATAACCCTGATTATCCCCCTCTGCCTTATCCTGAGGAATACACCCACAAATATTGTCCTTGGGATGAAGAACTGGAAAAATACCCCAGATCTGACAGCTATATTTGTCCGGATATTTACGGCAACCCGGAAACCTGTACTAATGACTATGTGAAATTTAGAGATAAGATGAATGATCTGGCTCCCTTTTTGAAAGACGCTGACGCTGTTGAGGTGTGGAATGAACCTAATTTAACAGATGAGTGGACAGATGAAGGACTGGGACCGCTTAACCCAGAAAATTATGCTAATTTTTTAAATTGTGGTATTAAGGGGCTACAAAAAGGCGGTTACAAGGGCAAAATAATCAGTGCTGCTCCTTCTCCTAATGCTCCTAATGGTCCAACTTCTTTGGATACTCTGCAATTTTTTAATGCTTTTATTGGTGCAGGAGGATTAAATAATGTCGATTATATCGGCTGGCATAGTAATGTGACAGCTGATATCCCCCCGGGAAATAGCAACCTTCAAGGCTTTCAGAGTGTTAAATATGCTTTTGGTAAAGGAAAAAAAGTCTGGGTGACAGAATTTGGTTGGAAAAGAGATACCTTACCGGGCAGTGAAGAGAAGCAAAGACAGCTACAAGCTCAATATATAGTTGCGGCCTATAAAGAGGCAAATATTCTGGGAAATATTGAGGCTATGACTGCTTTTAATTTTGGTTTTTATAAAGAAACCCAAAAATCCCGCTATGAAGATATTGAAGGAATAGCTCCCAAAGACTTACTATGTCAACCAAATACTGATATACCGACAAGACAAGATTATGGTGATACCATCTATGTACATGATACAACTTTAGAAGATGAAGCTTCACTCTCTGCTGTTATTGCCACTGCTTTAATACCAGGGGTAGTAAATAAAGACATTGCTTTAAAAACAGGTGTGGTAGATAAAACTCAGGTTGAAGTGGCTCGTAGTTTTTTTGATAATATTACCCATACTATATCCAACATTTGGTGTTCTTTAGGGTTAAATACAATCCCTTTCCTAAGTAATCTAGTAAAATGTGAAAGGCCTGATCCTAATATCTCAATTGGGTTAAAAGAGACTGAGGACGATAAAGGGATGGTACGTGGACAAAATACAGCTAGTCTATCAGCTACAGCTAAAATTTTAGGGGCAATTTCTGCACCAGCAGAAATGAAATTAATACCGGAAGATAGAGACTGCAATTTAGGTAATGATGAAAAACTAACAGCTTCTGAATCTGGGGAAAAAAGACTGGTTGATACCAGTGCTGGTTTTGGTACATCAGCTGGTTTCTTTGGTGTGGATACTCCTGATTTTAAAACTCTTACACCTAAAGTTTGGGAAGAAGCTATGTCAGCCAGAATGGTTGATCAAAATTTAAATATCGTCAATAAGTTATTTACTCAGGACCGGCGTTCACCAGATATTTGTTTAAGGCAAAAAGATATGATCAGGGGGTTTTATCCGGAAGCGGTTTTTCCAGCCAGCATTACCTGTGATCAGATTTATGATATCTTTTTAAGAATTAACCACAGCCAATTTCCAAATTTCTAAACGCTTCTGTCATCTTGTAAGATCTGCTATAACTTGCTATAATCTGCTATAGTTAGATTATCACATTAAAACTATGGTTAAAAACCGCAAATTTATAAGTAGGTTGACTCAACTTCCACCTGAAATATTTCTTAAAATTGCTCAAATTGATGAGTTAAAAGGTCAATGGACTGCAGGAGCTAATTTAAATCCTCAGCTTTTAGGCAGACTAAAAAGATCAGTGCTTATTACCTCCACTGGTGCTTCTACCAGGATTGAAGGGGCAAAATTATCTGATGAGAATGTTGAAGATTTGATGCAGGGCATTGCTATACAAAAATTTGCTGATCGGGATAAACAGGAAGTTCAAGGATATTATGAACTACTTCAAACAATCTTTGAGTCCTGGAAAGATATTAGATTTAGTGAGAGTACTATTAAGCATTTGCACCAGGAGCTTTTAAAGTATGTAGAAAAAGACCAAGACCACAGGGGTAAATATAAAAACTCTGATAATAAAGTTGAGATGGTTGATGAAAAAGGCAAAAGAATTGGGGTTATTTTTGATACTACTCCGGCTTACTTAACTCCAAAACAGATGTTGGAATTGGTTGAATGGACTAAATATGCTCTGGAGGCTAAATTATCTCATCCGTTAATCATTATTGGTAATTTTCTGGTGGAATTTTTAAATATCCATCCTTTTAGCGATGGCAATGGTCGTTTATCTAGAATTTTAGCTAACTTACTCCTGCTCCAAGCAAATTATTTATACATGCCTTATGTTTCCCATGAGAAATTAGTGGAGGACCAAAAACCACAATATTATTTAGCTTTAAGAAAGAGTCAAAGAACCTTCAAAAAAGGAGCTGGAAATATTACTTCCTGGTTAGAGTTCTTTTTTAATATTATTCTGACTCAAGCTAAAGAAGCTATCAAATTAATATCCGGGGAGAATATTGAGGATATTTTATCTAATAAACAAATAGCAGTCTGGCAATATATACAAAATACAGATGAAGCAACAACTCAACAAATAGCCAAAGCAACTAAAGTAGCTTATGCAACTGTAAGACAAACACTCTCAAAGCTACTCAATTTAAAAAAAATAGAAAGAATAGGTATGGGTAGGAGTTCCCGATACCGATGTTGCATAAAGTAAGAGAATTTTGTATTGTTAGATTATGTCTGCCCTATTAAAAGTCGTCAGTTTATTATTTTTATTATTTATTGCTAATATTTTTATCTTTACCTCTCCT
>CAZDEH010000010.1:0-8077 GCA_964504665.1 uncultured Gammaproteobacteria bacterium
AGTTTGTCTGGTTGGAATCCAGATGCGTATCTGTTCGAGCACAATTTGATTCAGTAAGATTGCTTACTGAAGAGTTTTAAGCAACCCATCGGGATGGCTCGGTGGGTTGTTTTTTGGTAAAAATAGGATTAAATTAAGAATATATTAATGGTTTTTTAATGAAATTAATTGCACTGTATCTTATTAAGCACCTTGGTTATTGGAAAATCACTATTATAGGTTTGGCAGTTTTTATTCTGGCGCAAATTTTTTTAGCCTCTTTTGTTATTCCAAATATTAAATTAAGACAGCCTTTGGCTATTGAAAACGGACTGCTTATAATGGTGGATGGGCAGCCTCTAGCTACTCCCATTGAAGAATACAGTGTTTTTAACTTATATAAGCCTAATATAGTTGGGTATGTTTATCTTCTTTATGCTATTGATTTTCTACTGCCTTTATCTTTGGCAATTTTCTTTGCTTCTTTAATAGGAATGATGATTAAAAACTTGAGAAAAATTCCTAATTTAATAATTCTTTTGGTTTTTTTACCGGTTTTTTTTGATTATCTGGAAAATAGTATTGCCTTATTTTTAATTTCGCAAAACCCAACCAATATATATCTTGGTCTTGCTCAATTTGAAGGAATTATTACTGCCTTAAAACTAATGTCATCCGGATTGGTTATTATTACCACAATATTTTTATTTCTTCTTATCCTATCAAAAAAGCTAAAACGCCTCATCATCCCACATCATCCCACCCGAAGGGTGGGCTAGGTAGGACACTTAAGGAAAATTTAATTTATTAGATCATGAAAACTCAGTTTGTTAGAGATACTCCTCTAAGTCTATTTTTGTTAATTCCTCATAATATACCAGAAGTTTTAATTTATTCACCCAGGTTTTTAGATATTTCTTATCTAAATTTTTATTTTGTATTTGATAAACAAAAGCGGCATCAATTAAATGTTTTTCGATTTTTCCATCTTTATACCATCTTAATTTCTGGATAATGGTATCTTCAGCTGAAGCCATCACCATAACCTGATCCAATACTTTTACTTTTTTGCGTCTTAAGAATCTTGATTTATCGAAATCTACTGTAGTTAACAACCAAAAATCAAACTTTAACATTGTAGGCAAATGCAGCATCTGAAACATGCTTTTTTTGTCAACAGCTTCTACAATACTATCTTCTTGAACCAAAAAATCTTCTGGTAATTTATTAAATACATTTACAATTCTATTTAGATCCTTTTTATGAAGTTCCACTACAAAATCAATATCATGTGAAGCCCGGGGACGACCATAATAAATCGTACTCCAGGCCCCGGTAATCATGTAAGGAATTTTATACTTATTTAGAAAAGAAGAAATTTTTTTAAGGAGCTCTGTTTGAGTTATTTCCATTAACTCAAACTCCAGTGGATTTTAACCCCGAAGCCCTAACTTTCCTAACCATTTCAGATAAACTCAAGCCAAGACGAATCTTTTTGTCTCCTGGAATTTGTTTATATTTCTTTAAAATAAAGCATGTAAGCTTTTTCATAGCTTCTCAATTGGGATTTAAGTTTCAAAGCCATTATAACACACATAATGAGGATTGTTTTTTGGGGAAAAATGTCATCCCACCTGGGGGGTGGATTTGTATTGACACCTAAGGAAAATTTGTATTTCTCTTATTGAAGATTTTTGTTTATATGTTAGAATACCAGGCATGGAACGAAGTGAAAGACAAATTGGTCTTGAAGGATCAACAATAGAACCGCCTACCTTCAGAGAGTGGTTATGGGCTGTAGTATTATTACCCATTACCCTAAAAAGCCTTGCTGAAGAAATTGCACACTTGGTTGAAGTACATCGGGATTTCACTACAGGATTTTACACAGTATTTAAAGGTAGTGTTAGGTATGGAGGACCTGATCCAGCTGCTCCAAAGAATAATTCTGCGAATAGTATCCCACCCGAAGGGTGGACTAGATAGGACACCCAGGGAAAATTAGTGCTTTAGAGTTGTTTAAATAAATTCTAAGGAGTACTTGAACAATCATCAATTATTGCATTAATTGTCCAGCCAAAAGATCTTGTATCAAGAGGAATAATAACATAAGGATGTAACCCTTCGATTACTGTATTACTCGGAACAGCAAATTTAAATTTCGGACTTGGGTGTACTTTTACAGGTTTTCTCTCCAATCTTGGAAAAGCCATATGAAAGTTCTGCTCTAATCTTTCACTGGTTGTTTCCAGGCGAGAATTATCTAAACGCAGTAATCTTTCTAAACCACGGGGCCATTGATAGGATTGCATCTGGGAAGAATTAAAATCAATCGATGTTTGCAACTTACATTCATATATCTCCGTCACTTGCCAAGTATGAGTAGCGTTACGCAACTTTACGATATCCGGAAAAACAGCACCCACAATTTCATGTAAGACTCCCATGTGATCTATAATTTTGGTCTGAGGGTCAATATAGCCATAGAGCCTAACTATGTCTTCTGAAGTCAAAAAAGTATATTTTGATCCGGATTGCTGTTGTAAATAAATGGCAGTTAATTCTTCAAAAATTCTACCTGCTAAATGTCGCTGGAAATTTTCTATTTCTCCATTTTCATGAGCATGTAAGAGGTCAACAGTAATTTCTAAAAGGTGTTTTGCTTGAGGAGTTTGTAAAAACCTTAAAAATAAATTCTGGGTATCTGTTTCTAAAGTGCTAACTATCCGACAAGTGTTAGGTAATGAAATGGGTAACTTATCATCTTCTAAGTCTTGCGGGCGAATAAATTCTGCAACTGCCATAATTATTTATTTTTTCCGGGTTTAGGAGTGGGGGAAGGCATAGCAAACCAATTTGCTATCCCACTGTATAAATTTTCGGCAATTTCCTGTTGTCTTGCTCCTCCTGAATTTTTTAATAGATTACATTCATTATTGTTTGAGATAAAAACTGTTTCCTGGATAGTTGCCGGCATAGTGGTTTTTAACAATAATCCTGAGGCAAAATTAGTTATACCAAAATTGGTAAAATTAGATGTGTTACTAAGTCCACTCCACAGGGCGTTATGTAAAACCTGGGTAAGGGATTTATCTTTACCTATTTTTCCATAAAGGCCCTGGGTTCCGTCAGTTGCAGAGTTTGTTGAACCATTTAAATGGATTGACACAAGTATTTCCCCATCAGTGCTGTTGGCAAAGTTATAGCGGTCAGCATTAGACAGAGTTAAATCACCGGTTCTGGTCAAATAGACTGTAGCTATATCTGCTTCAAGCAAAGATTTTAAATTGTTAGCAATATCTAAATTAACAGTTTTTTCCGTTAAATTAGGGCAGGCAGTTGAGCCGGAATCTGCTCCTCCGTGTCCGGCGTCAATAATAATTTTATGTCCTGTTATAGGAGTTAGGGCAGCAAATGTAATTTGAGGGAAAAGTGCAAGTATAGTAAACAGAGATAATATGGAGAAACTAATTCTTTTTAGCATATTTCAGTTTACCATGAATCTCCTGTTTTACCTAGAGATATGTTTATCATATAAACTCATTTAACTTGAGTTTGCAACTCTCGTTAAATAGTTTGAACCCAAAATTTTGATTAAGAATTGTAAATTAGAGTATTTTGGGTATAATACAAAAAATATGACGATGCTAACAGAACTTGAACCAGAAGAAGGTGAAAAGTACATACTTTTTACTGCCACACTTAACAATGAAAGTGTAAAACATATCGATACTCCGGGAGCTAACATTACTGCAACTTTAGTTCAGATTGAAGGAGAGCTTGAATACCAGCCCAGAGAGCCCCACTGGTTCGTCCCGGTGACCGTAATTGCAAGAACTAATCATGAAAACCCGGATCTACCAAAAGTTAATGAATTAACAAAACTTGATGGTGATATCAATAATTATTTAAGGATAATTAGGACTGATCCAATAAAAGGATTCTATTTAGGGGGTGGAGATCCTGATTTTGAAGTCAAGTTACGAAAAAGAGGTATAGGAATGGTTTTTTCTGTAGAAAAAGGTAGACTGAGATTTACAAAAAATAATATTATTCATCAACCGGTTGAATGGACTAAACGTTTAGGAGTTCCGAAAGGTTGTACTAGCTACAATTTAGGTAAATGGGAGGATGAAGGTTTTGATACGCTTCCTATAGGTTATCAAACAGCCTATTCTGCTGAGACTCCACATAGCCGCCCTAAATTTGCAAAACCAGAAATTTAATATATCCCACCCGAAGGGTGGACTAGATAGGACACCTTGATGAATAAAGAAAGAAGGTTGATTCTTAAAGGTTTAGGAAGTTGTCTGGTCTTGGCAAGTACAGGACTTTTAGCCCCTGTTGTTTATGGAGAAGAGACAATAAAACCTAAAACATTAATTTGTCCGATACATTATTTACATGAAGTTAATGATAGAACCAGTTTTGAATATTATATTGCTGGGTTGATAAATAATAATTATTTCCCTGTTGCTCTTAGGGATATAGCTGACTATTTTAATGATAATATCCAAGTTTGGCCAGAAGATAAAGACCCAATTGCGATAACTTTTGATGATGGTTTATTATCTCAATTAAAAAATGCTGTCCCTATCTTAGAAAAATGGAGATTAAGAGCAACTTTTCCTGTGATGACAGATTATGCAGATGGTGTACATGATTATATGGAACATCAGCAGCTTAAAGAAATTTCAGACCAAGGTATGGAAGTTGCTGCGCATGGATTGGATATGCACCAATCTCTACCAATACTTTATAACCAAAACCGGGTTGCTTGGAAAAGAAATATAGTCGACGTTAAAACTAGACTTGAAGAAATAATTGAAAAAGAGGTTGTTAGTTTTGCCTATCCAAACGGAAGTTATGACCAAAGGACAATGGATTTAGTTTATGCATCAGGTTATAAAATAGCCGTTAGAACTGGTGGCAACTATCCGGAGCTATCTTCATCTACCATCTTTGAGCTACCAAGGGTATCCGTACCTTTATATATGTCGATTTCAGCTTGAAGTTTTGGAGAAATTGGACGACAGGCACAGGTTTTTACATGCTCCAGATACCATTTTATTCTTTGTTCAGTTCAAATTGCACAATCCTCCATAATTGCTTGGAGCGTCTGTCCAAAAGTTAAGGTATGAAGAGGGATGATAATATGTAGATGATCACCTCTTACTTTCGCATTATTAGGAATGGCGAATTCGAATTTAGCTTTGGGATGTATCATAACTGGTTTATTCTCTAAGTTGGGGAAAGCCATATTTAGTTGCTCTCCTAATTTCTTACTTGATGTTCCCGGATGAGAATTATCAAAATGTAATAATCTGCTTAATCCGTGAGGCCAATGATAATATCGACTATGTATATAATCGAAATCGATCATCGCTTTCAGTTTGCACTCGTATACCTTTTCTATTTGCCAAGTCTTTTCAGCATTACGGAGCTTTAAGATATCAGGGATGCTGACACCGGTAATTTCATCTAAAATTCCATTGTGGCTTATAACTTGAGTTCTATTGTCAATACAACCGTAAAGTTCAACAAAATCCCTTGCAGTTAAGATAGTGTACTTTGGTCCAAATATTGTTTGTAAGTGGATAGCAGTTAATTCATCAAAAACTCTACCCGCTAAATGTTGTTTGTAATCTTTAAGTTCTTCAGCTTGATGAGAGAGTATGAAATCGGCAGTAATTTGCAAAATATTTTTGGCTTGAGGAGTTTGAAAAAACATTAAAAATAAATCCCTAGCATCACCTCCTTGACTATTAATCATCTGGCTGGTTTGAGGTAACGGAAAAGGTAATTTGCACTCCTCTAAACTTTGTAAATGAGTAAGTTCTGCAGTAGCCATGCGGTGATTATACACAACAGTCACCAAAAAAGAAACTATGGGTTTTATACCACAGTTGAAATTAGTTCTAAACATTCCATAAGTAACCGTAATTTTATTTTCTTAAAAATGTATGTTATGTGTTGACAATTATATCTATAGGTTATATAATCCGTGTTCCGATGAAGATTTTCTCAGCACGTTTGTTCAACAATGATGATGTAACTATAGGGTCTTACAGAAATCACCTTCATGGTCTTGATACATTAATTGACCATGAACCAGTGAGGGATTGGTCCCTCTGGGTTCTCTCTGGGCACCGATTACAGGTACTGGCCTATATTTCTCTTGGAATAATAACTTTATATGGTCTTCAAGCCTTATTTTGGCCAACCGGCCGTACACCACAAACACTCATTGAAAATATTTGGTCATGGGGTAGTTTACTTTGGTTGGGAGCTGTGTTCCCTGGTAGCTTTGGTTTAGTTGGTATGCTAAAGTTCAGCCATTCACAAACCCTTGATAGTGTAAAACCGATAAATAACCTTGTTGCATGGCGCATCGTATCGAGGGGAATAAATATCGAGGCTTTAATCGATACCATCCGGAGATGTCAAATAGAAATGGTTAAAACACCGCTTTTCCCCTATATTATTGAGGTTGTAACTGATTCTAAAGGGGTTAAGCTGCTTCCGCCTGGTAGTAATGTCCGCCATATTGTTGTGCCTTCCGAGTATCATACTCTTAATGAATCAAAATATAAGGCCCGCGCACTCCATTATGCGGTAGAACATTCACCATTACCGGATGATGCCTGGATAGTGCATTTAGATGAGGAAACCCAGCCTACAGCTTCAGGTATTAAAGGAATTTGTACCATGATTTCCGAAGAAGAAAAATCCGGGACCCTACGGATCGGTCAGGGGGCAATTTTGTATCACAGGCAATGGAAGAAACATCCTGTGATGACTTTAGCGGATAATGTCAGAACCGGTGATGATTTTGCAAGGTTTCATTTTCAGCATAAACTTGGGGTAACCATTTTTGGTCTACACGGCTCTTATATAGTTGTCCGTAACGACCTTGAGAAATCAATAGGCTTCGATTTTGGCCCAAAAGGGTCGATTACAGAAGATGCCTTTTGGGCTCTTGTCGCAATGGAAAAAGGATATCGTTGCCGTTGGATTAACGGATATTTGGAGGAACAGTCAACCCAATCTATCGGAGACTTTGTACGTCAAAGGCGTCGTTGGTATCAAGGATTAGCAAAAGTTTCTATCTATGCTCCTGTTAAACTCTGGTGGCGTTTTTCACTCGGTCTCAATACCATTTTATGGACTTTTGCTCCGTTTGCTTCTCTTTATACACTTGGGCATCTGTTTTATGGTTTCTCCCATCCCTGGTGGATCGTATTCCTGGCTAATTACTCCTTTGCTTCATTTGCCACACTTTATTTAGTCGGTTTAAAAGCTAATTTAGATGAATTTGGGGTTAGAAACATTTTTAGGAGAATAGGTTGGTTTATTGCGCAGGTGATATTACTTCCATTTTTTAATATGCTCGAGGGTTTAGGAGTAATGGCAGCAATCTTTCGCCCAACAACCGGATTTCATGTAGTCAAAAAGTAATAAAAGTATCAACGAAATAGAATCCCACCCGAAGGGTGGGTTAGGTAGGACACCTAAGGAAAATAAAGAAAACTGGGAGATTGACAACAGGGATATAATTTGAAATAATTCTTTACATACAATGAATAAGTACTTCCTCAAGATTATTGTGGGTTTATTTTTATTCAGTGTAGCAATTTCCCTTAATATTCTTTATTCTTCAGATGCTTCCGCTTATCATTCCTGGGGTGGTTATCATTGGGCCAGGACAACAAATCCCTTTACTTTAAAATTAGGTGATAATGTTACAAGTATTTGGGACCCTATTCTTAATACAACTTCTTCTGATTGGAGTCAATCCACTGTTTTAAATACACTGATTGTTCAGGGCGGTACCAAGCCCCGCAATTGCCGGGCAACTTTGGGCAGAGTGGAAGTCTGCAATTCCAAATATGGTTATAACGGTTGGCTGGGTGTAGCCCAAATTTGGGCAAGTGGGGACCATATTGTGCAGGGAACTACCAAAGTTAATGATACTTACTTTAACACTTCAAAGTATAGCACCACTGCCTGGCGTAATCTGGTGATGTGTCAGGAAGTAGGACATACTTTGGGATTAGACCATCAGGATGAGAATTTTAGTAATCCTAATATGGGTACT
>CAZDEH010000010.1:8087-15921 GCA_964504665.1 uncultured Gammaproteobacteria bacterium
CAAGCACCAATCAGCAACCTAACCAACATGATTATGATGAATTAGTAAAGATATATACTCATCTTGACTCTAAAAACACATTAAGCCAGACTCTTTTCCCTGCTCAAGGCAATTTTGAAAACCCTTCAGAATGGGGTAAATTAGTTAAAAAACAAGGTCGGACAGCAATTTTTGAAAGAAATTTTGGTTTAGGAAATAAATTATTCACTTTTGTTATTTACGCCGACTAACCCCCTTTTTCATAGTTGACAATGGATCCTCCTTTATGTACATAATTAATCGATGTCCACTTTAACAAGGGTTAATCTAAATAATCAAAAAGGGGCTGTACATCTATTGCTTCCGTTAATTGTTTTGGGGGTTATTTCATTATTTACTCTAGATAAAATTCAAACTACGGTTAAATTTAATGATGCTGATATCCAGGGGATAATCGCCAAAAGTAATGAAAATAATCCGGGACGTAGCCCTAATGAAATTCAAAAAGGTCCTTTAGTAGAAGTTAAGTTAAAGCAGGAAATTAGAACTTCTGATGAAAAAATCAAAACAGAATTTAAACAGGATCATCTTCAGTTAAATACTTCCAGAGTTGATACAAAGAGCATCATTAAAAAACAAGGTAATGAGATTAATATAAAAACTGAAATAAAAAAGATTAAAATTAATGATGCGGAAGATGAAGCTACTAAATCAGCTGGGAAAGATAAAAGTGAAGTAATACAAGAGGTCAGAGCTACCTCCAAATTTCCGCTAAGGATTGATGTAACTACCAATCAGTTGATTATGACCAAAAATGGGGTAGAACGGATACTGACTACCTTGCCTGCCCAAGCAGTCCAAAATATGCTCAGAGCACATCTTAAAAAAGGTCTGGGACCTAAGTTTTTCCAAGCCACTTCTACCCCTTCTGCCTCGATTTCACCATCTACTCCAACTGCTTCTCCTTCCGGTTCTCCGGACGAGGAACCAATTGCTACAGAGTCTGCCAACGTCACTATTCTAGAAGATAAAATTTCTCTTGAGGAAGAAAATGGACAGATTATTTATAAAATCCCAGCCAAAAAACATCTAAGACTATTTGGACTTATACCGGTAACAACAGATCTGACAGGCATTGTTTCAGCTCAAACAGGGGTGTTGATAGAGGAAAAACAGTCACTTTTATCTAGGATATTAAATCTGTTATCTCCTTAAACTCATATGAGGCTGATTGTTTTAGTCTTGCTAATAATCTTAATTGGTGTTTTTTGTTTCCTTTTTTATCCGGTTATCAAAGCAGAAATTAATTTATTCTTACTGAATAATAATTATTTTAAGTTTCAAATAGAGGTTGTCGAGAAAAAACCACGGAAAATTACTCCAATAGATAATCAATTCGGGATAGTTATTAATAAAATAGGTGCCACCGGTAAGATCGTAGATACTTATAGTAATAGTAACATTTCCTCTCTTCAGTATATTTTGCGTACAGGATTAGTCCATCTATCTGACTCAGCTTATCCGGGAAAAGATGGAAACATGGTGATAATTTCTCAGATTCCCGGAGATTGGTATAATACCACCAGATCCAATCCTGAATTTTATTTAGTCTATAAACTTTTACCCAAAGATATCATCCAGGTTTTTTATAATGGTTATGAATTTAATTATGAAGTCACAAATATTTTGAAAGTTAATGAAGATCAAGTTAGCGATTTTACTGTCAATTCAGACTCTAAAAAATCATTAACTATTCTTTCAGGTTGGCCACCTGGAACAATCTGGCAACGGTTAATTATTCTAGCTGAGTTAGTGGAAGATCAGTCAATATAAAAGAATGTTTCTCAGTTGATTCTCGACTGAAGATTATTATAATACTCTTGCATGAAAAAAAGAACAGCCTTTTTGTTAATTGTAGTTTTGGGAGTTGGGGTTTATAAATTCGGAGGATTGTTTGGAGAAAAAGGGTTAATCAGGTCAGAGTCCTTCTCTTTTAATTATAAGGATGTTGCTGGATTGAACACTCAAAATTCCAGTGACCTAAAGAAATCAGTCGATAGCGCACTGACTGGTGCTGAGGGAGCATACGGTATAGCCATTAAGAATTTAATAACCAATGAATCTTTTTATTTAAATGAAAATAGGTTATTTAATCCCGGCAGCTTGTACAAAATGTGGGTGATGGCTACAGTATATGATGCAATTGATAAAGGACAATTGACTGAGGATCAAAAATTAAGCCAGAGTATTGCAGAACTTAATACACAATTCGCAATTCCACCTGATGTTGCAGAGGAAACATCAGGAACAATTAATTTAACTGTGGCTCAGGCGTTAAACCAGATGATTACCATTTCTCATAATTATGCAGCACTTTTATTAATTGAACAGGTAAAACGTTCAAATATTTTAAATTTTCTAAAGGATCATGGTTTAAAAGATTCTTATGTGGGAGAAAATCCTCAAGCTACTCCTTTTGAAATTGCTTTATTTTTGGAGAAATTGTACAAAGGAGAACTGGCAAATCCTGAAAATACAGCAAAGATGATAGGTTTATTAAAAAATCAACAAAAAAACGAGAAGTTACCAAAATATCTTCCTAAGGATATCCCGATTGCCCATAAAACCGGAGAAATTGATTTTTTCACCCATGATGCGGGGATAGTTTACCACCCCAAAGGTGATTATATTATTGTGGTGATGTCTGAAAGTAACTTTCCATACGGTGCAGAAGAGCGGATTTCCAATATTTCCAAGGCAGTGTTTGATTATTTTAACCTTTAATTCGGGTCTTTTTCGTGTTAAAATATAGGGATGTCGAAGTTTCAACTGATATCTGATTTCACTCCCACTGGTGATCAACCCCAGGCCATCAAGGGCCTTGTTAATGGTCTCAAAAAAGGCCTCAAGCATCAGGTTCTTTTGGGAGTAACAGGTAGCGGAAAGACCTTCACCATGGCCAATGTGATTCAGCAAGTCCAGGTTCCCACCTTGGTTATTTCTCATAATAAAACCTTAGCAGGACAACTGGCTCAGGAGTTTAAGTCTTTGTTTCCTAAAAATGCAGTAGAGTATTTTGTTTCCTACTATGATTATTATCAGCCTGAAGCCTATATCCCCGGATCTGATACTTATATTGAAAAAGAAGCCCAGATTAATGAAGAAATAGAAAAATTAAGGCTTTCAACCACTGCCTCTTTAATGACCCGCAAAGATGTAATTGTGGTAGCCTCTGTTTCAGCCATTTATAACTTAGGATCGCCTCTCGAATACGGTCAGGCTATTTTAGAAATTAAGCCGGGAATGAAAGCCACCCATAATCAAGTGCAGCAAATTATGGTCAAAATGTACTATACCCGTAACGAAATTGACTTTCAAAGAGGAGATTTTAGAGTTAAAGGGGAGACAATTGATATTTTTCCGGCATATTTGGATCATGCTTTTAGATTGCAGTTTTTGGGTGATAAAATCGAGAAAATATTTACTTTAGACCCCTTAACTGGTAATTTATCCCCAGTCTCAGAAACTCAGGTGATTTACCCAGCTAAACATTACATCACTCCGGAACAAAGACTTGTGCCTGCCTTAAAACAAATTGAAATAGATTTAGATAGTAGACTTGCTGATTTAAGAAAAATGGGGAAACTGGTTGAAGTACAAAGGTTGGAACAAAGAACCAATTATGATCTGGAGTGCATCAAAGAGTTTGGATATTGCAATGGAATAGAAAATTATTCCAGGTATTTTGATGGCAGAGAACCCGGTGACCCACCTTACACTCTGCTTGATTATTTTCCTAAGGACTTTTTACTAATTATTGATGAGTCCCATATGGCTATTCCTCAAATTAGGGGGATGTACAATGGAGACAGATCCAGAAAAGAAACTTTGATTGATTTTGGCTTCAGGCTACCATCTGCTTTGGATAATCGTCCGCTAAAGTTTGATGAATTTATGAGGCATATCAACCAGGCTATTTATACTTCAGCCACACCTGATGAATACGAACTATCTTTGGCTAAAGGTGAAGGCTTAGACATCCACCTCGAAGGTGTAAAGCTAAGCTATGATGGAATAGTCGAGCAACTGATAAGACCCACAGGACTTTTAGACCCTGTCATAAGCATCAGACCAGTTGAGGGTCAAATTCAAGGTTTAATCAAAGAAATTGAAGGTAGGGTCAAAAATAAACAAAGAGTTTTGGTAACAACACTCACCAAACGGATGGCAGAAGATCTAGCTGATTATTTATCAGAAAAAGGGATTAAAGTGAGTTACTTGCATTCTGATATTATTACTCTGGAACGAAGTGATATTTTAAAGTCTCTTAGGCTTGGTGAGTTTGATGTTCTTGTTGGCATCAATCTTCTTCGGGAAGGCTTAGATTTACCAGAGGTGTCTCTGGTAGTAATATTGGATGCGGATAAAGAAGGTTTCTTAAGGTCAAGGAGTTCTCTTATTCAAACCATGGGAAGGGCTGCAAGGCATGTGGAAGGGGCTGTGATTATGTATGCGGATAATGTTACCAAATCCATGCAAGCAGCCATAGACGAGGTAGAAAGAAGAAGAATTATTCAGGAAAATTATAATAAAAAACACAACATAACTCCAAAATCCATCACCAAACCTTTCAGAGATAGATTAATAGAAAAAGTAAAAGAATTAGAAGTAAAAACTGGTAAAAAAGATCTAACTATTGATGATATTCCGATAAGTGAGCGGAAAAAGATGATTAAAAACCTAGAAACTCAGATGAAACTCTCTGCAGAAAATTTGGATTTTGAAGAAGCAGCCAAACTTAGAGATCAAATAAGAGAATTAAGTATTTAAGAACCTTCTCTGTAAATTAAAGATCCTAGGATCCTTGAAAATATACCGCCTGAGTATAAAAATCTTCTATCAGTCGTTAAAACATCAAAAGGTTCATAACCACTCTCTTGAGACCTATGAACTAAGTAGTTTTCGACTTGACTTGGTGGTAACCCAAGTTGGGAGCTTAACTCTTCTATTCCATATAGCCATCGATTAAAAAGTGAAGGATCCTCTTCTGTTGGAATTAAACTAGTTACATCAGTTTCTTGTAAAAAACCTAATTTTTGTTCTGTCATTTACTAGATATTAAATTGATACCTCTCTTCTGTCAAGTTTTGTAAACGACCATTGATTTTATTTAAAAAATGTTATAGGATTCGCGCGTATGTCTCCGGAAATGGGATTTATTCAAGTTGAAAGAGAAAACCGTGACAATATTAAGCTTGTAACAGTTAATTTATCAAATGAGAAACAATTTGCTATCCGGAAACTTGACCAAGAAATATTTAAGCTTCTAGGGGGAGAAGATGATTATGAACCCATATATGATGCTAGGTTCATTGTTGCTGAAAATGTTGTTGGTGAAGATGTAATGTATGTTTACTCTGTTTTTGAAAATTTGAAACATAGTAATGTGGCCGAAATCTTACGTAAGCAGGGTTTGTGTCAAAAACTTCGATGTGCAGGTATGATAGAACGTCATCTTTTAGTAAAAGGAAATTACAGTAGAGCCATCCATGGCTTCTCCGAATCTTTAGCTAGGGCAGGATTGTTATCTGAGACAGCTTCTGAACTTTATAAAAAGCAGATTCTTGAACCATGTTTTGAAGAACATTTTGAAATTGAGTAGTGGTCAACCCCTTTTAAAATCTTGCAAAATGGGTTAAAATATAATGTTTTCTATTCGGTAAAACTTCGCCCTTCGACCTTGTTCAGGGTTATAAACTATGTTAAACGATAAAATAATTATTAAAGGTGCCAGAGAACATAATCTCAAAAATATTGATCTGGAAATTCCAAAAAATAAACTGGTAGTTTTAACTGGACTATCCGGCTCAGGCAAATCATCTTTGGCTTTTGATACTTTGTATGCTGAAGGGCAAAGGAGATATGTAGAATCCTTATCATCTTATGCCAGACAGTTTTTAGGGATCATGGATAAACCTGATGTAGATTTAATTGAAGGTTTATCTCCAGCAATTTCTATTGATCAAAAAAGCGCTTCCCATAACCCGAGGTCTACAGTTGGGACTACTACAGAAATTTATGATTATTTAAGGCTTTTATATGCAAGAGTGGGTCATCCACACTGTCCTGTCTGTGGTAATGAGGTTGCCAGGATGAGTGTAGAACAAATAGTGGAACAAGTAGTCAGTATTCAGTCGTCAGCCGTCAGCAAGAAAGGCAGAAGGATTATGATTTTAGCTCCGATAATAAAAGACCGAAAGGGTGAATACTCCCAGCTTTTTGAAGATCTGAAGAAAAAAGGATATTCAAAAGTCAGAGTTGACGGGCACGTTCGAGATTTATCTGACTCGCCTCGCTCCGCGCCTGCGTCAACGCGAGTCGCGGGCGGAGCAGGAGATTTTATTCTGATTAAGACAAATAAACATACCGTTGATGCTGTGATAGACAGGTTGGTCTTGGATAAAAAATCATTTGAGGATCAAACAGTCATTTCCAGGCTAAACCAAAGTATTGAAACAGCTTTAAAACTTGGTGAGGGATTTGCAATTATCGGAGATGTAATGGATGCATCTTTAGAATTTCCCGCTAATCCTGAGAAAATAAAGGATACTCTCTATTCGGAAAAATTTTCTTGTCCAAAATGCAATATTGCTTTACCTGAAATTGAACCTAGAACTTTTTCTTTTAACTCTCCTCACGGTGCATGTCCTAAATGTACAGGTCTTGGCTCTTTGCTAAAAATAGATGCAGATTCTATCTTGAATCCAATTTTAACTATTGCTGAAGGAGGGATATTGCCTTGGTCTCATTTGGGAGAGACAGAGACATGGTTTAGCCGTACTTTGCAATCTGTAGGAAAAGAGTATGGTTTTGATTTAAATACCAGGCTGGAAAACTTAAGTATTGAAGCTAAACAAATATTAATATATGGGGCAGGAAAGCAGTTATTTAAAGTGGAAGGGAAAAACCGGGAAGGTAAGTGGACCTATTTTAATACCGGTTTTGAAGGACTAATAATTAATTTAGAACATAGATATCATGAAACAGAGTCGGAATATGTTAAGCGCGAAATAGAAAAATATATGGTTACAGAACCCTGTCCCTTGTGTTTTGGGGCAAGACTAAAAAAAGAGGCATTATCAATTACGGTTGATGATTTGAATATTAGCCAAACGACAGCTCTTTCTATCAGAAAAACATTGAGTTGGATAGAGAAATTAAAATCACCACTTTTTAACAACAGAGATCTTATAATTTCCGGCCCAATTGTTAAAGAAATTAAAGCCAGGCTGCACTTTTTAATCGATGTCGGTTTAGATTACCTAACCTTGGATAGGGCTTCCATGACATTGGCTGGAGGAGAAGCTCAAAGAATCAGACTGGCTTCTCAAATAGGTTCCGGACTATCCGGAGTATTGTATGTGCTTGATGAACCTTCTATCGGGCTTCATCAACGTGACAATGTCAGGTTAATAGAAACCCTGAAAAGACTCCGGGATTTGGGAAATACGGTAGTAGTGGTTGAACATGACGCGGAAACGATGGAAAATGCGGATTTTTTGATAGATTTTGGACCTGGAGCAGGTGAACATGGTGGCAATATCATAGCCAAAGGTACTCCTGAAGAGGTTAAAAAAAATCTTTTATCTTTAACCGGAAAATATTTATCAGGTAAAAAGAGAGTTGAAATTGATAAAAGTTTGTCTAAAACTTTTACAGATGTAGGTAGGTTAAAAATTATCGGGGCTTCTGAACACAACTTAAAAAATATTGATGCTGAGTTTCCTTTAGGAAAATTTGTGGCAGTTACAGGAGTTTCAGGATCTGGAAAATCTACTTTGGTGCATGATATTTT
>CAZDEH010000010.1:15931-17262 GCA_964504665.1 uncultured Gammaproteobacteria bacterium
ATATTTTATATCGTTGTTTAGCAGCTAAATATTACAGATCAAGAGACAAAGTGGGTGAGCATAAGGAGATAATTGGCACTGAAAACATTGATAAAGTTGTCATGGTTGATCAATCTCCAATAGGCAGAACACCCAGATCTAATCCGGCAACTTATACCGGTGCTTTTACTTTTATCCGTGAGCTTTTTGCTAATTCTTCGGAAGCAAAAATTAAAGGTTATAGTCCAGGCAGATTTAGTTTTAATGTTAAAGGAGGAAGATGTGAAGTTTGTGAAGGTGAGGGACAAATAAAAATTGAGATGCAGTTTCTACCGGATGTTTATGTTGATTGTGAAGCCTGTTTAGGTAAACGCTACAACAGGGAAGCTTTGGAAATACATTTTAAAGACAAAAATATTGCGGAAGTTTTGGATATGACTGTAGAAAGCGCTTTAACTTTCTTTGATAAAATCCCACAAATAAAAAATAAGTTATCAGTTCTGAATGAAGTAGGCTTGGGTTATGTTAAACTCGGACAACCAGCTCCAACTTTATCAGGAGGAGAAGCTCAAAGAATAAAGCTTTCTTCAGAGCTTTCCAAAAGACAAACAGGCAAGACTGTTTATATTTTGGATGAACCAACCACAGGTTTACATTTTGCTGACATCGAAAGGCTGTTAACAATCCTTAGAAAGTTAGTAAATTTTGGAAATACTGTAATTATTATTGAACATAATTTAGATGTGATTAAAAACACCGATTGGATTATCGATTTAGGGCCTGAAGGGGGAGATGGTGGAGGAAAAATTATTGCCGAAGGTACGCCCAAAGATATTTCTGCAAACAAAAACTCAATTACAGGTAAATTTTTGGCTAAAATATTGTAAGAAGAACTAATATACATTACAATGCTTAGCTTTACACCTTCGAGGTGTATACCTAAAAGCTAGTCTTCAACATCTACAAGCTGGTGTTTAATTAATTCTAATGCTTCTCCATATGCTATTTGGTCTTCTAAAAATTCTATATATTTTTCTTTTGAAGAGAAAAATCCTAAGATTTCACTGGTTGAGCATAAAATATTTCCTGAATGAGTATATTCATTATATGAAGACCAGGGATATTCATCTAAGTTTTTTATAATTCCAGACACAACTGGATTTAAATGGATATACCTTGAAACATGAAGAAATTGTTCGTCACTCTCTATGAGAACTGACTTAAAAGCGCCTTGCAGAAGTGGTCCTACCCGATTGTACTTCGTATTAAAGTATTTGGTATAGCTGTTCGAGAGCAGGCTTAAGAAGATTGAAATACCACTATTTTTTAATTGGCGTACTAAAAAATGAAAA
>CAZDEH010000010.1:17272-26433 GCA_964504665.1 uncultured Gammaproteobacteria bacterium
TGATTAGGCATTAAACAATAGCACAAAATATCAACTAATTTATCTTCTGGTATAGTAATAAAGGTGTTAATTCCATGCTTTGAATTAGAAAATTTTGGTTTGGGACCTTGATATTGGTAATAATGGAATGTTTGCTGAAATCTTTTGTAATCATAAAATTGTGTAAAAATGTCTTTTTTCTCACTACCCCGATTATAAATATGATAAAGCTCATTAGAAGCTAGAGGTCCAATTCTTCCGGGCATATCTTTAGTTTAGCTTTACACCTTCGAGGTGTCAAGCTAGATATTGAGATTATGGATTGCGTGATGTTTTTGGTAGAATTAGATTAATGAAAGCTAGATTTTTCGGATTAGTACTCTTACTAATTTTATTTATTACCATTCCTTTTAAAATTTTAGCTGCCAGTGAGTTTACCACTTCGTATGATGTCAGTTATGACGTTGGTATTGATGGAATAACTGAGGTTACTGAGAAAATCACTTTAAAGAATCTAACTAATACCTACTTTGCTTCTTCTTATACTATGGCAATTGGTTCCACAACACTCACTGATGTTGCAGCAACTGATGAGGGTGGGGATATGGGAACTAAGGTTGAAAATAAAGATAATCAAACAATTATTAATGTAAAATTTAACCAACAAATTACCGGAGTAGATAAGGAACAAAAATTTACTTTAAAATATAAATCTAAAGATTTTGCCAGCTCAATTGGAAAAACCTGGGAGGTAAATTTACCCAGAATTCATGAAAGATCGGGGGAAGAATCTTTCAATGTTACTCTATCTGTACCTTTCTCTTTTGGTGATCCAACTTCCATATCACCAAAACCTAAATCTGAATCTGACCGGGGAGGAAAATTAATTTTTAGATTCACTAGAGATCAACTGTTAAATAGTGGAGTATCAGTTAATTTTGGAACTAATCAAGTTTTTGATTTTAATTTGAAGTACGACCTGAATAATACTTCATTTTTACCTGTTGTTAGCTCTATTGCGCTACCACCGGATACAAATTACCAAGATGTATCCATAAAAAGTATCGATCCATCACCTCTAAATATCACTGTTGATGAAGATGGTAACTATTTAGCCTGGTACCAAATACCTAAAAGAAGTAAATTACAAGTTAAGGTTCAGGGTTTGTCTAAATTGTATATTAATCCTAAGCAAAAAGGGGTTCAAACTCTCTCAAAAGATCAGTTATCAATTTGGACTAAATCTGATAAGTTTTGGGAAAAGGATAACCCGAGTATAAGATTAGTTCTAAATGAAATATTTAAAGATAAGCAACCTAAAACTACCCGCGAAAAAGTAAAGCTTATATATCAATATGTAGTTGTTAATCTAAACTATGATTCCGGAAGACTAAGCAATTTAGAAAGAATGGGGGCTGTCACCGCCCTTAGTAACCCACAAAATGCTGTTTGTATGGAATTTACTGATTTATTTGTGGCTCTTACAAGGGCTGAAGGAATTCCTGCCAGAGAGCTTGACGGATATGCTTATAGTCAAAACAAAAAACTCCGTCCACTATCTCTTAATGCAAACCTTCTCCATGCTTGGCCTGAATATTTTGATGAGGATCGTGGTTGGGTAATGGTTGACCCAACTTGGGAAAATACCTCCGGGGGAGTTGATTATTTTAATAAATTTGATTTGAATCATTTAGTTTTAGCTATCAGGGGTGTGTCATCGCAGTATCCATATACAAGTGATGAAGCATTGGTAAGTATCTCATCTGCGGAGTATAAAACAATATTAGAACCAAAAATGGAAATTTTAGTAAACGATAATTTATGGTCAGGTTTTCTGGTGGCTGGAGAAATAAAAATTTCTAATATTGGAGCTTCAGTTTTACCTAACTCAGATTTAAATATTTTTGCTTCAGAGATGCAAATACTCAATTTACAAAAATTATCTGTCCCTGAAATTCCTCCATTTGGGTTTTCTTCATATAAAATTAATCTCCGCACCCCATTTTTATGGCAGACACGTTTAGGCGAAGTAAATGTTGATTATATGGGTGTTAGGTATACAAAACAAATTTCTATTATTCCGATCTTTTTATTTTTTCCGGTTCAAAATGTCTTTCTTGTTGTTATAGTAACTTTTGGTTTTGTTTATCTGCTTGTTTTATGGCTACATTACCGTAGATATCAAGTATCTAAATGAAAGATGTAAAGTCCAATTTTTGGTCTAGTCTGGACAAATCTCTTATTCCGCATAAACCAGGAGTATATATTTATAAAAACTCTACTCGTGATGTTATCTATGTGGGGAAAGCAATTGACTTATATCACCGTGTTGCTTCATATTTTTTGAAAAATCAACATGATATTAAAACTGAAAAACTTGTTTCTGAAATAAACAGTTTAGAAACAATTATTGTTAGCTCGGACCTGGAAGCTTTAATTTTAGAGGCGAATCTAATTAAAAAATATTTACCTCAATTTAACATTAAACTAACTGATGATAAAGATTATTTATATATTAAAGTTACAAAAGAAGATTTTCCTAAAATTATTACAGCCAGAAAAAATGAAGTATTAGATGCAAGAGTGTATTTTGGACCATTTCCTTCAAGTAATACTGTGAGGTCTACTTTAAAAAAATTAAGAAAAATTTTTCCATGGTGTAATGGAATTTCGAAAAATCATAGAGCCTGTTTTTATTATCATCTCGGACTTTGTCCTGGATCTTGCATTGCTAAAATTTCCAAAGGGGACTATAACAAAAATATCCGTAGATTTTCTAAATTTATGGAAGGCAAAACAGATGAAGTTATTAATGATTTACAAAAAGAAATGAATATATATGCTAAAAATCTTGAATTTGAAAAAGCTCAGTCTATGAAAAAAACTCTTGAAGGTTTGGAATACTTAACTCAAGCACGGAATATTCAAGTTTATCTGGAGAATCCTAATTTTATGGAGGATCAAATTCAAAAATCACTTGAGAGTTTAAAGGACACACTTAAATTAAAAGATTTACCACACAGAATTGAGTGTTTTGATATTTCCAATATTCAAGGTAAAGACGCAGTGGGTTCACTTGTTGTATTAACAGAAGGGGAGATAGACAAAAAATGGTACAGAAAATTTAAGATAAGATTAAGTAGTGAACCTAATGATATTGCTATGATGAGAGAAGTTTTACAAAGAAGGTTTAAACATGATGAATGGCCAAAACCTGATGTAATTTTGGTTGATGGCGGAAGGGGACAAGTGAATACGGCTTTCGAAGAGTTAAGACAAGCTAATTGGGATATCCCTATCTTTGGACTCGCTAAAAGAATGGAGTGGTTATACCCTCCAAAAGAAGGTATCATAAAATTATCAAGGTCTTCTTTATCATTAAGGCTTTTGCAAAAAATTAGAAATGAGGCTCACAGGTTTGCTGTTACCTATCATAGAAAACTAAGGTCTAATACACGTAGTATAATAAATTTATGAAATCGATTATAAGGCATTTTCTGATAAATTTAGGAGCTTTATGGATAACAACTCAAATACTACCGGCAATTTCCTTAACGGGAGGAGTGCGCGGTTTATTGATCGGAGGTTTGGCTTTTATGGTTGCTAACATTTTGCTGATACCCGTACTTAGAATACTACTTTTACCGCTGAATTTATTGACACTCGGATTATTTTCCTGGCTCAGTAATGTTCTTGCATTATATTTTTTAGTAAATGTTGTTCCTTATTTTAAAGTTGGAATTTATCATTTCAGCGGCATATATTGGGAAGGATTTTCTTTACCCAGTATGGATTTAACCGTTTTCCAGGTTGTAATCGTCGCCTCCTTTATGTTAGGTTTTATAATTAATTTTGCTAACTGGTTAACAAAATAAAACAGAGTTTGATAATTTTCTCAAAAAGTGTAAAATTAATGTCGATAATATGAATAACAACATCACGACTATTATTCAAATGGTTATGGGAATAATTCTCATCGGATTAGTTCTTTTACAAGTTAAAGGTACAGGGCTTGGATCAACCTTTGGAGGCGATTTAGGTTTTTATAGAACAAAAAGAGGATTTGAAAAACTGTTGTTTAATAGTACAATTGTGGTAGTAGCCTTGTTTCTTATAGCTTCTTTAATCGAATTAATAAGGTGAATAATTTAAAATTCCTCAAACTTTATCTGTTCCGATTGATTAATCGGTATATAAATAAATTATTTCCGCTTCAAAAAAATAGCGATAAAATAATTTCACCTTTGAATCAAGTTAGTCTAAAACGTTCTTTTATTCCTACTTCCGACCTATTTAAAAAAATAGCATATTTTTTTGTAGTCATAATTATTGTCTTTTTAGTTTTTCAAATTTGGAAAAGCAATAAAGTCAGCATTGTTTGTCCGGTGATCTCTGAAGGAGTTGTTGGAGTATATAACCGCACCAATCTTCCTCCGGTAGTTACCTCTTTATTGTCAGAACCTTTAATTACTCTTGATAAGAGTGGAAAACCAATAGAAAAACTAGTAGAAAGTGTAAAAGCTTTAGACGATAATTCTAGATATATATTATCGTTAAGAAAAGATTTATATTGGAATGATGGTATAAAGGTTAAGTCTTCCGATATACAGATAAATTTACCGGATACTGAAGTTTCTTACCCTGACGACTTAACGATTAATTTTAAGCTGGCAGACACCTTTACTCCTTTCCTAACTCTTCTTACACAACCAGTACTAAAACCCGGAAGTTTAGTTGGGCTTGGTAAATATAAAGTAAACTATCAGGATACAAACCGTAATTTAATATCAAAATTAGTTTTACAGCCCATAGAGCCTAATAAATGCTTGGATAATCCCTATATAAATATCCGTTTTTATCCTGATGAACAAACTGCCAAAACGGCCTTTGAGCTTGGTGAGATCGATGTAATATTAATAATTCAGGATACAGGTAATTTGGCACAACAACCAAACGTAATTATCAAAAAAATTCAAAATTATTCAAAGCTTGCTGCAATTTTTTATAATACTAAGGATACAGTTTTGGATAAAAATTTTAGGAAAGCCTTAAGTTTTTCAACTAATCTAACTCCGAATGAAGATATAGCTAAAACTTCTATCCCACCTGTTTCCTGGGCTTTTAATAACGATCTAAAGGTTATACGAGGGGACGCTGAAAGTGCAAAGACTGCCCTTGCTAAGGTTGCTAAATTTAAAGAGAATCAAATCATCTTAACCACAACCCCTTTTTTTAATCAGCTTGCTGAAAAAATTGTTGCTGACTGGAAAAACGTCGGGATTAATGCTGTTGTGAGGGTGGAGAGCGGAGTTCCTCAAAATTTTCAGGCACTACTTACATCAGTAACAATTCCACACGATCCTGATCAGTATGCTCTGTGGCATTCAACTCAAAATAACACTAATTTATCAAAATATTCATCTCCCAGAGTAGATAAAGATTTAGAAGACGGGAGGAAAACTGATAATATAGAAAAGCGAAAAGAAGAATATTGGGATTTCCAAAAAGTATTACAAGATGATGTTCCGGCAACCTTTCTTTATTTTCCTAAAATAAATGTGGTTTACAGAAAAAAAATAGAAGAAAGCCTCAACAAAATTATTAGCTTGCAGTTACCGGGGTCTTAATTAAATTAAAATGCGTTAAGATTTATTTTTTTCTAATCCTAATATTTTTAGGAGTGACTTCTACTAACTCATTATCGTTGATATATCCCAGTGCTTTTTCTAAAGTCATTTGCTCTGGAACATTAAAGTGCTCCGATACACCTTCCCCGGAAGATCTGTGATTTGTCTGTTGTTTTTCTTTACAGACGTTTATCCTGATATCATCTTCTCTGGAATTTGATCCGATAACTTGTCCTGCATATACCGGGGTAGCCGGCCCAATAAATAAATCTCCTCTTCCTTGTGCTGCAAGTAAGCCAAAAAGCTTTGTTACCCCATTTTCATGGACTACAAGTGAACCCCTTTCTCTGACAAAATTATTTCCGGTGTCTTTTTTATATTCCCAAAAAACACTATTTATTATTCCCAATCCATGAGTATCAGTTATAAATTCGCTCCTAAAGCCAAAGAATTCTTTGGTAGAAATGATAAATTCCATAGAAATTATTCCCTCCAGGGTAATCATATCCTGAAGTAGTCCGTGTCTAAGACCCATCTTTTGGATTACTACACCTGAATAATGTTCAGGAACTTCAATAGAAACTTTTTCAAAAGGAGTTAAAGTCTCTCCTTGAACTACTTTTTCAATTACTTGTGGTCGGGAAACTTGAAATTCATATCCTTCCCTTCTCATTCTCTCAATAAGAATTGCTAAATGTAGCTCACCTCTCCCGGCAATGATCCACCCGCCGTTACATTCATTAACTTTAAGTGCGACATCTGTTTCAAGTTCCTTATATAATCTTTCTTGAATTTGTCTGGAAGTTTTAAACTCGCCTTCACGTCCGGCAAAAGGAGATGCGTTGACACTGAGAGTTACTCTCACTGTAGGTTTTTCGATATTCAGTAGAGGAAGAGCTAATGTAGGATCTGCTACCGGGTCTGCAATTGTTTCCCCGATAGTAATTCCGGGAATACCTGCTATCGCTACAATATCTCCCGCCTCTGCTTCAATTGTCTCTACCATTTCAAGTCCTTTAAATGTCATGAGTGATGTGAGGTGAAATTTTTTCATCTCCCCTAATCTATTAATGTATGTCACATCCTGTCCTGTCTTAATCCGTCCGTTATGAATTCTCCCCGTAGCAATTCTACCTTTAAAATTATTTCCCGTTATCGAACTGATAAGCATTTGTAAAGGTTTTTTAGGATCACCGCTTGGGGCAGGAATATATTTTAAAATAGACTCAAAGATAGGAGAAATATCGGTCATCTTCCCTAAATCAGGTTGAAGTCCTGCTTTCCCAAGTTTACTGGAACAATAAACTGTGGGAAAATAGGCTGTTTCTTCATCCGAGCCAAGTTCCAGAAATAAATCAAAAGTTTTATTTAGAACTTCTTGAATTCTGGCACCTGTTTTATCAATCTTGTTTATCACGACGATGATTTTATGTTTTAGTTCCAAAGCTCTTTTAAGGACAAATCTGGTTTGAGGCATGGGACCTTCTTTAGCATCGATCAGAAGAAGACAGCCATCAGCCATTTTAAGGACTCTTTCTACTTCTCCTCCAAAGTCAGCATGTCCAGGTGTATCGATGATATTAATTTTTGTCTCTTTCCAGACAATTGAGGCATTTTTAGAGAAAATAGTTATTCCACGTTCTTTCTCTAGATCATTATTATCCATGATTAGTTCTGAGTTCTCGGTAAATTCCTTGCCCAGTTTAGTCTGTGATTGACGCAGTAAAGCATCCACCAGCGTGGTTTTTCCGTGATCAACATGTGCAATAATCGCTACATTTCTAATACTATTCATCTATATTACCTCTCCTAGCGATTACAAGATCTCCGACGAAGTCGGAGTAGACTTATAATCGCTACATTTCTAATGTTATTCATCTTACTCATTAAAAAACCGCCTTTAAAGCGGTAACCATATGATATCATTTCGCATTCGCAATAACAACTTTTTTGTGATATAATACTTGAATCTGTGAAAACAAAAAATACTCTAAGTATGCTGAAGTGCAATGTTTGTGGTTGTGATTTAATTTTAATGGAAGTTATGACTCATACTATCGGCAATAACTTTTCACCAATTACTAAAAACACTTACCACTGTTCAAATGAGGTTTGTCAAAAAGATACTGATGAAAAAACAGCCAAAAGAATTAAACTTAAAAAGGAGCAGGAAGATGCTCAGGCAATTAGAAAACAGGAATCCCTCGCTAAAACATTAGAGTCGAAAAAGGTCTTGACAGTTATGTAAAGATCATGTAAATTATTATTAATGTCAAATCTTACTGATGACCTAAAAAATGCACTTTCTTCTTTAGTTTCCGGAACTGGTGATGTTGTTTCAACTGTCAGAAATGTGGCAAAGGATAATATAATTAGAACTCTCCAAGCAGGTGGAGATATAGCCACAACTTCAGTAGATACTGCGGGTAAGGTTGTTTCAGAAGGAGTTACTGTTGCATCTGAAACTGGTGTCTCTGCAACTCAGGCTACTACAGGTTTAGTTGCTGGAGTTATCGATGGTGTTAAGGTTATGGGAGGGGATGTTGGAGAGACTACCCAAGGTGCTGCTCATGGAGCTGTTCAAGGTGTATCACAAATTGGTGGAGATATAGGGGGTGCTGCTGTTTCAGCTGTTCTAGGGGCAATTCAGGCCGCCCGTGATATTGGTGGGGATTCTGGTGAACTTGCCAAAGACGCAGTTATGGGGACTCTTAACGCTGCGGATGAAATTGGTGGAGAAGCAGGTGGCATAGTCAGAAAAGCTCTTCTTAATGCAGCTGCCTTGCCACACGATATTATTGACGCTATCCTAACCGGTAAAACTGAATAATTTATACCCGTAATATTTGTTTAATCAGATTCCATAATTTTTCGAGAAAATTATTTGTTGACAAAATTGGTTGGGAAGAGATACTGGGTGCCTCACTTATAGACGGTAGTAGGGATATTATTTCTTTGTTATCAGTTATTTTAGTTTTCAAAAAAAACAGTGGATCTATCCATCTATCTTGTAGTGCTTCTTTTGTATTTTCATACCCTTTAAAATACAGATCTTGGCCTTTATAGATTGCAAAATGAAGATGTTTTCTTTCTTCCTCGGTCTGATTGCTAAATTCACCCCTTAAGAATGCAATAGTTTGACCTGCTTGAACTTTATCTCCTTCCAGAAGTTTTACTTCCGATAATTTAAGGTGTCGATAAAGAGCTGTGAGTTCTGAATTAATCAATTTTTCTAAGATTAAACCACCATAGCCTGATACAAAACCGGAAAAATTTCTAAGTCGTGTCCTGTATGAAAACCTATAAATTGATTAGGGAATAGATTCTCTTTACCAATATACGAATTCTTATCGAAATATTGTCCAAAAGTCTTATAAGAAGACCTTTCCTAAGTTTTTGGCAATGGATATTGAAAGTTTTCAGCAAATATAAACTTAGGATTGATAAGTAAAAAAGCTAAAACAAAAAATAATAAAACTTTTTTTATCACAATGTCATTGTATAATAGGTTATTTCCTGGTACTCTCTATTACCTAATCCAAGATCTTCTGACAA
>CAZDEH010000011.1:0-25146 GCA_964504665.1 uncultured Gammaproteobacteria bacterium
AGAATATTTAAAAAGACAAGGGTACAAAATAATTATATTTTGGAATAACGAAATAAATGACAACTTAGAGGGAGTATTCATAAAGATTGAGGAATATTTGCAAAACTCCTCCCCCTCCCCAGTCCTCTCCCTAAGGGAGAGGGAGAAAAGACGATTATGAATTCTATAGAATTATCTAAGGAACTTGGAGGCAAGATTGAAATAAAAAGCAAGCAAAAATTGACGGCAGCCAATCTGCCGGTTTTGTATACGCCCGGAGTAGCGGAAGTTTCTAAGGCGATTGCCAAAAATAAAAATCTGGCGGGAATTTATACCATCAAAAAAAATACGGTAGCGGTGATAACAGACGGCAGTGCGGTTCTGGGGCTGGGAAACATTGGGCCGGAAGCGGCCTTGCCGGTGATGGAGGGAAAATGTTTGCTTTTTAAAGAACTGGCCGGAGTGGACGCGTTTCCGATAGTATTAAACACTCAGGACACGGAAGAAATTATAAAAACGATAAAAAATATCGCGCCGGGATTTGGCGGGATAAATTTGGAAGATATTAGTGCTCCCCGTTGTTTTTTAGTGGAAGATGCACTGCAGGATTTGGGAATTCCGGTGATGCATGATGATCAGCATGGTACTGCTGTTGTAGTTTTTGCCGCTTTAATAAATGCAGCCAAGGTAGTGGAAAAAGATTTAAAAAGTTTGAAAATAGTAATTTCCGGTGCAGGAGCAGCCGGTTCTGCTGTAGCTAAATTACTATCTCCTAAAGTGGCAGATATTTTAGTGTTGGATAGTAAAGGTTTAATTTATGATGGTAGGCAGGATTTGGATATTTACAAACAGAAACTAGCTAAAATTACCAATAAAAAAGCAAAGTCTGGTAACTTGCAGAATGCACTTACCGGAGCTGATGTTTTTATTGGATTGTCTAAAGGAAATTTAATGACGGCAGAGGAAATCAAACTGATGAATAAAAAAGCCATTGTTTTTGCTATGGCTAATCCCATTCCGGAAATTATGCCTGATGAGGCAAAAAAAGGAGGAGCTTTGGTAATTGCAACTGGCAGGTCAGATTATCCTAATCAGATCAACAACGTCCTGGCTTTTCCGGGAATATTTAAAGGAGCCTTAAAAGTCAGGGCCATCCGTATCACAGAAGAGATGAAATTGGCAGCATCTTACGCACTGGCAAATTTAGTGTTTGCACCCACCTCACAAAAAATTATCCCTGATCCTTTAGATAAAAGAGTAGTGAAGGTAGTATCAGAAGCGGTAGCTAATGTTTGGGGTCTTGCAAAAAAATCTGCAGAGTCGTAAAAAAAGAGTTACTGATTTTTATGGAAAAAAGCAATCCGTTTGATAGTGCACTTATATTACTGGAAAAAGCTGCTAAAAAAGCTAAGATTTCAAGTGAGCATTTGGAGCATTTATCACATCCACACCAACAAGTAGAAGTTAGACTCCATCTGATTAAGGATAATGGGAAAACTCAGATTATCCGCGGATACAGGGTACAACATAACAACTGGCTTGGTCCTTATAAAGGAGGTATTAGATATCACCATCAGGTTGATATTAATGAAGTTAAAGCGCTAGCTTTATGGATGACAATTAAGAATGCTGTTGTGGGAGTTCCTTTTGGTGGGGGTAAAGGGGGAGTTGAAATTGATCCCAGAGCTTTGTCAAAAACTGAGCTAGAAAGATTAACCAGGGAATTTTGCCGGCATATCGCCCCCATAATCGGACCCAAAGTAGATGTTCCAGCCCCTGATGTTAATACCACGGCAGAAATTATGGAATGGTTTGCTGATGAATATTCTAAAATTGTTGGTAAACCTACGTTGGCTGTGGTTACTGGTAAACCAATTGGGAAAGGTGGTTCAGAAGGCAGAGAAGAAGCTACTGGACTTGGTGGATTCTTAGTTCTAGAAGAACTAGTGAAAAAGATTAAAATGAAAAAACCCATAACAGTGGCAATTCAGGGGTTTGGCAATGTTGGGTCTTTTATTGCCGATCTTTGTTATCAACATGGTTATAAAGTTGTGGCTTTATCAGATTCAAAAGGTGGCATTTATGATCCTAAAGGAGAAGGATTTAATACTGAAAAGATTAAAAAATGTAAAAAAGACACAAGTGCGCTTAGAAATTGCTATTGTCAGGGTGATGTTTGTGAAATTGCTAAAAAAGGATGTCTTATTACCAATGAGGAACTTTTAGAACTTCCTGTAGATATTTTAATTCCGGCAGCCCTGGAAGGAGTAATCAATAACAAAAACGCTAAAAAAATCAAAGCAAAAGTTGTCTTTGAAATGGCAAATGGTCCTACTACTGCGGATGCGAACGAAATACTAAATAAGAGAGGGATTGTTGTTGTGCCGGATGTGTTGGCTAATGCCGGTGGAGTTACTGTTTCCTATTTTGAATGGTATCAAAATATGCATCAACAAAAATGGTCTTTAATTAAAGTGAGAAATAAGTTAAAGGAAAAAATGCTGGAGGCTTTTGAATCAGTGTGGAACACTCATAAAAAAGAAAAAGTTGATCTTAGAACTGCAGCCTATATTGTTGCTCTAAAAAGATTAGTGACAAAGGCCTCATAAGAAAAAGGAGAATTTACTACATACAAAGAAGCGCTAGTTGAGGAATCATTAAAATACTTAGGATTTAAATCTGTCCATCATCCTAAAATGCGAAACTGGAAAATGTTTCGATTATGGTTTAAGCCCTGAAACTGGTTTTGATTGCTCAGGGTTTATCACTTATCTTTTACGCCAAATAAACTTTCCTGGGTTGGATTTAGGTATTAGGCATTGTAATCAGTATCATGACCGTTTTGGAATCTTAATTCACTTTGAAGGTTGTTAACCTGGAGATTTAGTGTTTTTTAGTAAAGAAGGTAGAAGGCCTACTCATATGGGAATCATTCTTAATAATTATGAATATATACATGCTCCGGGTATTAATAACACATTAGTTAAAATTGATGAACTTAAGGTAGCATCTATACCTAAAAGATATAAAAATCAGTTATATTTTTATAACCCCATTGCTTTTAAAAGGTTAAGTTCCTCTTTTGGTAGATGGCAACAGCCAGGCTAACTTTTCTTCCCATCTTTTTTTGAGCCTGATTCTTAGAGTTGAAGCTTACAAAGCTAAGGGTCTAAAACTAATTTTTGAATTTGTGATAAATCTTCAGTTTGTTCTATAAAAGCTTGATAAGAGAGTTGGGGGGTTTCTTTAGAAAAGTATGCTAATATCTCTTTTTGATGTACCCACTCTGTGTTCCTTTGTCCCAAATACTCAGGTAGGGAAGATGGTTGAGCAAAATACGCACGCAAGCCCTCGGCTTGCAAGGCTAATTTTGATTGTGGAAAATCCTTTACTGGATTATTATGGATATAACTGCTTAGATATAAGAGCTGCGGATCATTTTCAACTAATACTGCTTTATAAACATCTTGGCAAAGTGCCCCTACTCTCTTATATTTACGGTTAAAATATATAGTGTATCTTACTCCTAAAGAATTCATGAATTTATCAATACTTTTACTCGATTTTTGTTTAATCAAAAGATGAAAATGATTAGGCATCAAGCAATAAGCTAACAACATAATTTCATTGTAAAAGTTATTTAGTCGGAGCAATTTTAATAGATTATCTTTTTCTTTATAACTTATTAAAGGGTTAGATAACTGGCACATTAAATTAGCTTCGTCCTTTGGTAACAAATAGGAACGTAAGTAGGATAAAAAAACAGTATAATCTTGCTTATCTTGGAATATTAATCGTTTTTCAACACCACGGTTATAAATGTGGTAATAGCCATCTTCAGCGTAACTTTTTAAAGCATTTTTAGATGCCATATTAATAAATCACATTACATTACTATTGATATGTTATCAAGAAGTTGTTTGAGATTTTACACTCCCAGCCCTCGGCTTGCGAGGCTAAAAGAATTTTATCTTTTTATTTAATAAAATTGTTAGTAAGATTGCAAAAAGACCATAAATAATTCCTCCTAAAATATCCAGAGGATAGTGGACTCCGACATAAATTCTGGCAAATCCTACCCAAAACATTAAGAATAAAAATAAAAGAGAAAATTTTGATTTACAAAATAAATAGGCAGCTGCTACAGTTGCCATGACAGTTGTGTGTGTCGATGGAAAAGCAGCGTCAGGTGTATGAGAAATCAAAGGAATTAAATTAAAAGTTATATAGGGACGTGGCTCAAAAAATATGATATGTGTGAATATGACTAATAATTTAGCCAATATTAACCCTACGATTATTAACAGAAAGGCTCGTCTTTCTTGTGGTCCGCCTAAAATAATTAACAAAAAAATAATAATAAATGTTACAAAAATTAATTCATTTGCGCCAAAGATAAATATCCGATCAAGTAGATAATTATGACCTCCTAAATTATAAATTTGCAAAAAAAGTTCAGAGTTTGTAGACAAATTTTTACCTCAGTAAATTTTGGATATACGGCCAAAAAATAATAGTACCTGCAACAGCTGCTGCTAGAACTATAATCACTGATTGACCGGCAGCAAAATCTTTGGCAATTTTAGCTTTTGGGTGTTCACTTTCCACAAAAGAATCAACGATAGCCTCAATAGCACTGTTACAAAGTTCAGAAGATAATACGATTCCTATTATTAAAATAACTAACACCCAGTCTTGAAGTGAAATATTAAGATAGAAGGCGCCTAGTATAACAATAAGAGCTTCTATAATACCTATTCTCCAATTAGTTTCCGTTTTGGTGGCAGAGTGGAAACCCTGGAAGGCATATTTAAAAGAGTGAGCTAATTTTTTTGGTAAAGATATGAAAGATCCCATTTAATCCAGTATACCAAAAAAAGAATTTATGAATCAACTAAAAATAATTCAAATCTTGTAGTGCTACAATTTTAGTGCTAAACTACTGATGTTTACTATGAACAGGATGAAAGAACAACTAGAGGAGACGAGATATAACGTTGAGCAAGAATTTCTGCATCACACTGCGATTAGCCGTCTAGAAGGTTGGGTAATGGTTTTTGGCAGATTAAAAAATTTATCCCAAGGACAAGTAGAAGCTTGGACAGAGCAATTAGAAAAAGATCAAATTTTAGGCAGAGTGAGGTCTTTTGCTGATTTAGCCCGTGATGCAGGTATCATCAAAACTCCCCGCCAATCTGTAATGGATTATTTTACCATGACGTACAATCCGCTAAGAAAAAATATTGATTTAGTGCCTGGTTCTTTTCATCCCGCTGTTGAGATAATTACCCGAGGATCAGAGCCGTTGCTTGATTTATACCGGCTAGGCTTTGTTGGTGAATTAGTTATAAAGAATGAGTCTGCAGAAAATCAGCAGAATACAAGTTTTCACCTAAGTGCATAGGGAGCAGCTTATGATTGGGTGTTGTGGAGATGGTTTAATGATACGGTTGATCAGGCAAAGGGTGCTTCAGTAGATCAGTTTTTAGTAGTTTTGGATAAGAAACCTTTTGATACGCGGGTGATTTTTAGATCAACACCTCCTCCTCCGGATACCCTGTCCTTAACTTATCTTAGCCAGGTAATAAAAAGAAATAGCCGACAGCTAAGAGACCGTTTTTCCTGTAGAGCTTAAAAATTAGATTGCCAATCCGGGATTGTAATCTCAAACATTCTTGCATACTAAAGGTGTGTTTTAAGCACGCAAGGTGTATCCTTGCGAAGCTAAATTAAACTTAAGCAGTAGAAGTAGTTGGTAAATTTACAACCTTCGGTTTAAAACAAAGCTTGAAATCGTTCACAGCGAACAATTATAATTAAAAAGTTTTATAAAACTATGAAAGCAATTATTCCGACGGGTGGTAGAGGTACCAGAATGCAGCCTCTGACTTTCTCTTCCAATAAACATTTTATTCCCATTGCCAATAAACCGTTAATCTTTTTCCCGATAGAAACTGTGTCTGCAGCTGGGATTAAAGAAGTTGCTATTACCTTTGATAACGCTTACTTAGATCAAGCCAAATCAGTTCTGGGTGACGGATCACGCTGGGGACTTAAATTTACCTATATTTTACAGGATAAACCTTTAGGGCTTGCTAATATTTTTCAGGTTTGTGAGGAATATTTGAATGGGGAATCATTTTTTCTGCATTTAGGAGACAATATTTTTGTTGATGGAATTAATAAATTTGTTGAGTATTTTGAAAAAAATAAACCGAATGCCTTGGTTCCTATGGTTCATCATAAAGAAAACAGAAGAATGGGAGTACCGTTTTTTGATAAAGCAGGAAGATTAATTAAATATGTCGAAAAACCGGAAAACCCTCCTCATGATTTTGCCATTCCCGGTTTGTATTTTTTTGATCAAAACGTTTTTAAATGTTTTTCCGGTAAAGATCAGATCCAACCTTCATCTCGGGGAGAGCTTGAAATTTCCGCTCCCTTTCAGTGGTTAATAGATCACGGATTTAAAGTTGATGTTTTGGAATATGAAGGCAAGTGGTTGGATCCGGGGAAATTTAACGATTGGATGGAAACAAACCAATTTATCGTAGATTACTTAGTCAAAGACAATCAAATCAACAGCACTTTTGGAGATGACGTATCTTTAGAAAGTCGGGTTCATATTGGGATGGGGTGTACAATTGAAAGAAGTCATATCCGTGGCCCTATTATTATCGGTGATAATGTGACGATTAGAGATTCTTTTATCGGTCCTTTTTCGGTGATCTCTGATGGTTGCCAAATTGACGGTTCACACATTGAAAACAGTGAAATTATGGATAATGTTATCATTCAGAAATTCCCTGAACACATTGATTCCAGCTTAATTGGTCCTGAAAGTGAACTGATAAACCAAGAGAAGCAAACTAAATCTACTTGTTTTTTTCTTGGTGCTAAGTCCAAAATTATTATTTAACAAATGCCAAATGTGGTTAAGCTAATTGCTTCAATTTTAATTTGTGAAGGAGTGGGCATTTTAGGGTCTGCTTTTACTATTCCCTCCATTTCAGCTTGGTATACTACTTTAGTAAAACCATCATTTTCTCCACCTAACTTTATTTTTGGCCCTGTTTGACAGTATTATATTTTTTAATGGGAATCTCTTTATTTTTAGTTTGGATATCAAAAAATAGTCAGCTAAAATCTAAAGCCATACAAATCTTTGCATTTCAGCTTCTGTTAAATTTTTTATGGTCGTTAGTTTTTTTCGGATATCACCAGATAGGTTTGGCATTTGTCATCATTATTTTGCTCTGGCTGAGTATTTTTGAAACTATTAAAAGTTTCAAAAAAGTAAATAAAACTTCTTCTGTTCTGTTTTATCCTTACTTAATTTGGGTTTCTATTGCCAGTATTTTAAATTTCTCTATTATGGTTTTAAACGGCTTCTAATTATTTAATTTTTTTTAGATTATCATAAACTTTATCCATGTACAAGTTACTGGTATAATTTGCCGGAATGAAAAAAGTTATCTTGCCGGAACAAATATCCGCGCTGTTAAAAAAGATGAAATTGTCCAACCAAAAAATAATTCTTGCAGGAGGATGTTTTGATATTTTACATATAGGACATATCAGATTTTTACAAAAAGCTAAAGCTTTAGGTGGAGTTTTAATTATACTTTTGGAAAGTGACCATAAAATAAAGATGATGAAAGGTGATAATCGACCAATAAACTCTCAAAAAGATAGGGCAGAAGTTCTTACTGCGCTCCAAGATGTAGATTTGGTAGTTTTATTACCAGAAAATATGGAAAACCAAGGATATGATTTAATAGTTAAGCAAATTAAACCAAATTTTATTGCTACTACGAAAGAGGATCTAAACATCAAGTTTAAGGAAAGAGCAGCAAAATTAGTTAAAGCAAAAGTTAAAAGCGTTATGTCAGTAATTAATGGTTATTCAACAGGCCAAATAATAAAAATATATTTTAATTTATGAAGCTCCACGGCCTTACGGCCGTGATATTTTCTCAGCTTCACAGCTAAAGCTGTGATATTTAAAGCATTCATCCACGGATTTACATCCGTGGTTTTCTGCTTTAGCTGATAAAGGTTAAAGCTTTGCCGGTTTTACCTGCTCTACCGGTTCTGCCGATTCTGTGAATATAATCATCAAAGGTTTCTGGTAGCTCATAATTTATCACATGGGAAACATTGGGAATATCCAAACCACGGGATGCCACATCTGTAGCCAAAAGTATTTGAATCTCATCTCTTTTAAAGCTTTCTAAAACTCTCTGGCGTTGACCTTGAGATTTATTACCATGAATAGCCCCCGCCTTAAAACCTCTGATTGCCAGCTCTTTGTGTAATTTATCTACTCCATGTTTGGTTCTACCGAATATTAAAACTTTATCAAAACCGTCAGAAATTAATAAATCATGAAGTTTTTCGACTTTTTCTGAAGGATTACCGGTTTTAACAACGTCTTGATCTACATTTTCAGAAGTGTCCTGTTTTTTAACAGAAATAGTTACAGGGTTATTTACAAAAGTCTGCAAGATACTTTGAACTTTAGGAGAAATAGTCGCTGAAAAAAACAGTGACTGTCTTTCTTTCGGCAAAAGAGAGATGAAATATTTAACATCAGCAATAAACCCAATGTCTACCATTAAATCTACCTCATCCAAAACAATGTTGTTGTAATCCTCTAAATAAATCTCTTTATGTTCGACTAAATCTTTTAGTCTTCCGGGAGTAGCAATGACGATATGAGGGTTTTTTCTGATTTCGTGGACTTGGCGATTTAGATTGGCTCCGCCAATTATCAAACTGGAATATAATTTCATATCATAGGAAAAATCCTTAAACTCATCTCTGATTTGAAGAGCCAACTCACGGGTGGGGGTAATAATTAATGTTTTTTGGCTGCGGTCTTGATACATTTTTTGAATTAAAGGAATCAAAAAAGCGGCAGTTTTACCGGTACCGGTAGCAGCTAGTCCAATTAAATCCTTACCTTCTAAAATAACTGGGATGGCAGCATCCTGAATTGGAGTAGGAACATTATACTTTTTATAATCAATATTTGAGAGTAATATTGGAGTTAAATTAAAATCTTTAAAAGTATTTTTAGGCAAATATTCATTGGAAGAACTATTTACAGAAGCTTTTTTAATAAAAAGGACAGGGTTATTCGGTAAAGATCTTTGTTTTCTGCCTAAGAAATTTCTTTGATTCCCGAAATGACCGCTGGGAGATGGTCTGGAAAATCTGTTTTGTCCACCTCTGAAAGAGCGGATATGTGCTGGTTGTTGGTACATAATAATTTATATAATTGCGATTCATCCTGCGCTGTTTGATCTAAGTGACCTGAAGACGCAGGATAATTCTGATTGAAAAAGAAAAACGAAGAAATTTGAAAGCCGATAAACGGAATCTAAAATCCTTAGAAGCTACTCAAAAATGTAATCCCGCTAACCGTGTAGCAACTGCATAAAAATCTGGCAGTAAATTGAAGGGAAGAATTATCGAAAAGCTTATATTCTAAATCAACTGTAAAGTATCATAACATAGTTGAGATAATAAAGCAAATTCTTACTCTTTAAAACTCTTTGGCAGTAAAAATAAAGGCAAAAACTGCTATTAAATAGAAAATTGCCCAGCCTAGTGTCCAAAAAGATAAAGTAAAAGCTTCTCTGTATCTTTTCTCCCAAAACAAAAAGCCTGCCCTTCCTAAAACCAAAAAACCACTAATCATAGCTGAAACTACAAATAGCAGTAAAAATGCTAAAGGACCTAAAAAATTACCTACTGGTCCGAATATTTTATCAGCATTGATCATACCAAGGGAAATTAAAGTGATATAAACGAAAAGTCCCGTAGCCTGCAAGAACCCCAAAAAGGGTAAAGAAAGTTTATTAATCTTCACTAATATAGTTTATCACAAAATACTAACTAAGTGAGTACTTAAATTAGTAGTGAATAGAGACTCTAATACCAGGATTATCTGTAGTAGCGTTAACAGCGTTTACGCCGTCATTTATTAACGGATTAGCCCAGGAATATAATTTCGCTGCTTCTTCCGGACGGACGTTAACGCAACCAGCACTCCTTCTTTTTATTCCGAAATCATTATGCCAATAAGCTCCGTGAACAGCATATCCTTTACTTTTAGCCACTTTGTTGTTAGAGAAAAATAAAGAATATGGGACATTGGGAAGATAATAATAATCACCACGTTCTCTTGATCCACCTCTATATGCTTGATATAAAACTTTTCTCCAAACAGTAAATTCTCCGGTTGGAGTATTATAGCCCGGACGACCTGTAGAAACGAAAAATTCAAAAACCTTTTGATTCCCCTCCCAAGCATAAATTTTTTGTTCAGTGAGATTAACCTCCAACCACTTATCAGAAGAATTATTAATTCCTAAAACTTTAACTAAATTATCATCTTCATATTTTTGAGGGCTGGTTGATATAGTTTTATTATCAAAAATAGGCGTGTCTTTTTCTTCAACCCAATTACCACTACTTACTGCTATCTCTTTACCAAACTCTTCTTCTAACGATTGGGTAATTTTTGCTGAAGTTAAAACTTGAGCTTGATTTTTTAATATAAGGTAGATTAAGCCACTGGATATAATAAATATTAAGAAGAGCAGTAAAAATAGTCGCATATTTCTTTATTAATTATAATACATAACTATTTATTAAGATTTCATGAAGATTGAGATAAGACTAAATCTTGGTATAATGTGGCTTAGATATGAGAATTTTATTAATTGAAGACGAAAAACGCTTATCTAATGTTATAAAAAAAGGATTAACTGAACTCGGATATGCAGTAGATCAAGCATTTGATGGTGAAGAAGGACTTTATTTAGCAGAGTCAGAAAGCTATGACGTAATTATTTTGGATATTATGTTGCCTAAGTTAGATGGTATTACTGTATGTAGGAAGTTAAGAGATAAGAAAATAGATACACCAATTTTGATGTTAACAGCAAAAACCAGGGTTGAAGATAGAGTAACAGGCTTAAATGTTGGTGCAGATGACTATTTGACCAAACCCTTTGAATTTGTGGAACTAAAAGCTAGAGTAAACGCACTTTTAAGAAGAAATTACCACCAACCTCAAAGTATAGTTATTATTGATGACCTGGAGATTGATCCTATCAAACGCACTGTCAAAAGAGATAGTAAGCAAATTCTGCTTACTCCAAAAGAATTCTCAATATTGGAATTTTTGGCATTGCATAAGGACGAACCGGTAACAAGAACCAAGATTACTGAGCATACATGGGACTATAATTTTGACAGTTTTTCTAATGTAGTGGATGTTTTTATTACTACCTTAAGGAAAAAAATAGATAACGGATATAAGAATAAACTTATACATACAGTTCATGGAGTGGGTTACAAAATTAGTGGAGGAAAAAACAAATGATCAAACTAAAAAGTATCCGAGCCCGATTATTATTGTGGTATGTTGGGAGTTTATTGATTTTAATAGTATATATTTTATTATTTATTCACTATTACACTGTTCCCTATGCAATACATGTTTTAATCTTACTTTTTATTGTCCTGGCAATTGCAGAATTTATTGCAATTTATAAGATTACTAAATCAATAACCAGTTTATCTACAAAAATAAAATCAATTTCCAGTGTAAATTTGGACGAAAAAATAACTGGTATTAGTAGCGAAGATGAAATGGGAGAGCTTGCAAGCTCTTTTAATGGTTTATTGGATCGCTTGAATGAAGCGTTTAAAAGAGAGCAACAGTTTATAGGAGATGTTGCTCATGAGCTTAAAACACCCTTGGCTACCCAAATAAGCTCCTTCGATGTTACTTTAAGTAAGCCTAGAGAAAAAGATGAATATAAAAAAATAATAGAAGAGGCACTTGCAGAGGCTCATCAATTATCTGCAACGCTGAAGAATGTTTTAGATCTTGCTTGGACAGAAAGCCCGAATAGGCAAAACAATAAAGAAAAATTTAACCTATCAGAGCTTATAGATGATCTTTACGAAATTGCCCAAAAGATGGCACTCAAAAAGAGAATACATGTTAAATTATCTACGACACAAAATATATATTTTCTTGGCTTTAAGGATAAACTAGCCCGGGCTTTTCTTAATATAATTGATAATGCAATAAAATATTCCCCTATTGGGGGAGAGGTGGAACTAATTTTAGAAGAAAGCCCGAATAAAGTTTTGATAAGTGTTATTGATGAAGGACTTGGTATTCCAGAAGAAGAAGTACCGCATATATTTAATAGATTCTACCGGGGTTCAAAAACTGACAAAGTTTTTGGTTCAGGACTGGGACTCGCTATTGCAAAATCAATTATTTCACTACATCAGGGAGAAATTAGAGCAAAAAGCGGTAAAGACAAAGGGTGTACTTTTATTGTAGTATTGCCTCTACCCTAATAGTTTGTCTTCATACTTTCTTAATCTTCAATTTATTATAATTTCCTCTTAAGTCAAAATTAATGACACAAGAAAATAAAATAATTATAGGAGTTATATTATTCACTCTTTTAATCCTTATTGGAGGGGTTATTTTGTTATCAGGTAGTGGCTCAACATCTCCAACTATTACTTTTTTAGAGAACGTAAAAGCTACTGTTGATCAAAAAAATTATGATTGGGGTCAAATAAACATGAAAGATGGTAATGTCAGTAAAATTTTTGTAATCAGAAATACCGGCACTGATGTATTAAAATTAACTAAAGTTAAGACCTCTTGTCATTGTACAAAAGCGGAAGTAACTATCGATGGTAATATAAGCCCCTCCTTCGGTATGAATACTGCTTCACCATGGGTTGGTGAAGTAACGCCTGGAAATGAAGCCCAACTTAATATTGTCTTTGATCCGGCATATCATGGACCAAACGGAGTAGGTCCTATTACCAGATATATCTCAGTAGATACAAATGATCCAGACAATTCAACTTTAGAATTTACCTTAACTGCTAATGTAGTCAAATAGATGGAAACAATGCTCTTTCAAACATCGCTAGTAGCAGCTTTTGTAGCAGGAATGGTAGCCTTGTTTGCTCCTTGCTGCATCACCTTTCTACTTCCAGCCTACTTAGGTGGGGTTTTTAAGGAAAAAGAGAAAGTTCTTTTAATGACTCTAGTTTTTGGCTTGGGAATTTTTGTAGTAATGTTGCCGGCAGTTTTAGGAGTAGCTTTAATTTCCAAACTAACTTTCCGTTATCATGATCCAATTTATCTTGCAGGAGGAATTGTAATGTTGCTTGTTTCTGTCATTACCTTTTTGGGAATTAAGTTGCCAATGCCTCATTTACCAGGTAGTACGCAAAAAGAAAAACCGGATATATTGTCCGTTTTTACTTTAGGCATTTTTTCCGGTATCACTTCTGCTTGTTGTGCCCCTGTTTTGATTGGAATTTTAGCTCTTACCTTTTTGTCTCCTAATTTTTTTGGTGCTTTAGCAATAGGTGGGGCTTATGTATTAGGAATGGTAACCCCTCTTCTTTTAATCTCTCTTTTCTTAAACGATAAAATGCCAAAGTTTAATGTACTAAGACGTCCGGTAGCAACTGTTACTATTTTTGGCAGGTACACCCCATTAATTTTAAGTAATTTAATTGGATCAACCGTCTTTTTTATAACTGGAGTGTTAATTTTAGTTCTTTCCTATAAAGGGTCTCTTTCAGGCCAAAATATGGAAGTTTTTACAAAGACAATTCAAAATACTGCTGAATGGGTAAACACACTTGTAGGTAACAATTTAGCTTTAAACATAGTATTTTTGATTGCTATTTTAATTTTTATTTATAAAATTGTGAAGAAGGCTTAAATCTTCATGATTTCTTAATATCTTCTTTTGTATGATGCTAAATATGTTAGCAAAAGCTTTGTTTACCACCACACCAGGATCAATACTTTTAGCATCAATGATTATTTCAACAGCGATTTTAGTTAGTGGAGGTACGCTTACAATTAAAGGTACTACCGCTCAAAAGAATGACAGCATAGCTGTACAGCCTACTCAACCAAGCCAAGCACCTGCACAAGTTTTAGCAGCCGCTCAACCGGATACCAGTAAACCTGTGAGTGTTTCTATTGCCGGAGACCCGATTTTGGGAGATAAGAAAGCAAAATTAACCCTAGTAGAGTTTTCTGATTATGAATGTCCATTTTGCAAAAAAACCTTTACAGAACTTTTACCGGAGTTAAAAAAGAATTACATAGATACCGGGAAAGTCAGATTGATTTATAAAGATTTACCGCTTCCTTTCCATCAAAATGCTGCCAAAGAAGCTGAAGCTGCACAATGCGCAAAAGACCAAGGAGGAGATGTTACTTACTATAAATATCATGACCAAATATTTACTAAAACCACCTCTGGTGGCACTGGTATCGCGCTAGACCAATTACCTGTTCTGGCAAAGGCCATTAATTTAAATGTTACGAAATTTCAAAAATGTTTAGATGACGGTAAATTTAAAGTTGAGGTGGATAAAGATTTGGCTGAAGCACAAAAAGTTGGAGCAAACGGAACTCCAACCTGGTTCCTGGGGAAGACAACTTCCGCAGATACAATTGAGGGAACGATCTTAGTGGGGGCACAGCCATTTAGTGCTTTTAAATCCGCTATTGACCAACAACTTTCCCAATAATTTATAAATTATGGAGAAAACAACGGTACATATTAAAGGTATGCATTGCAGGTCTTGTGAGATCCTGATTGAAGATGAACTGCTAAAGATTCCCGGAGTTGAAAAATGTGTGGTTAGCCATACAAAAGGTACGGCTGAGATTTACCACAATAATGGGCTAGATGGAAATAGAGTTGATTTGGCTATAGGTGAAGTTGGTTATGAAGTTGGTAAAGAAGAGAAATCCTGGTTTTCAAAAAATCCTCATGATTACTTTGATCTATTAACAGCTGTAGGGATTTTGTTTTTTGTTTATTTATTACTAAAAAGCATAGGATTATTTGATTTAGTTGGCGGAACGTCAAATAATTTTTCCAGCTTACCAGTTGTACTGCTTATCGGATTGACAGCAGGATTTTCTACTTGTATGGCTTTGGTGGGTGGTTTAGTTTTAGGGGCATCAGCTAAATTTGCAGAAATTCATCCCAGCGCTACTCCGTTGCAAAAATTTAAGCCGCACGTATTTTTTAATATTGGCAGAATAGCTTCTTATATTTTCTTTGGGTGGATAATTGGTTTTGCCGGTTCTTTTTTTACTCTTTCACCGATAATTTTAGGTTTTTTGACTATTATTGTTGGAGGAGTAATGTTTCTTTTAGGAGCACAACTTATTGATATCTCACCCAGGCTTCGCTCAGTAAACGTAACATTACCTAAATTTATTAGTCGTACACTTGGAATGAAGGAACATCATGAAAAAGAATATAGTCATAAAAACTCAATGGTGCTGGGGGCAATGACCTTCTTCTTACCTTGTGGTTTTACCCAAGCAATGCAACTTTATGCAATTAGTACTGGTGACCCTTTGCAAGGAGCTTTAACAATGGGAACTTTTGCTATAGGAACTGCACCCGGACTTTTAGGAATTGGGGGGTTAACTTCGGTTGTAAAAGGTGCTTTTGCCAAGAGTTTCTTCAAATTTGCCGGAATTGTAGTAATAGCCTTGGCTGTGTTTAATATCTCTAATGGGTATAACCTTAGTGGTTTGGCTTTTGCTTCACCTTTTAGTAGCAGTCCTTCTGCTAATTCCTCTGATCCCAACGTAACTTTAGAAAACGGGGTACAAATTGTCAGGATGACGCAAAATGGTTCCGGTTATGATCCAAATACTTTCACAATTAAAAAAGGAATTCCTGTTAAATGGATAATAACTTCTGAAGATATTAACACTTGTGCAAGCTCAATTGTTTCTTCTGCCTTAAGTATTCGGAAAAGCCTGGAACTTGGAGAAAATATTATTGAATTTACACCAACCGAGACAGGAGCTTTAAAGTTTAGTTGTTCAATGGGTATGTATCGTGGAACGTTCAATGTAGTAAATGATGATGGTAGTGGAGGGGGAGTTGCAACCCCTCCAACAGGCGGAGGGAGTTGTGGTAGTGGGGGAGGTTGTGGTGGCTGTGGAGGTAGTGGAGCAGCAGCAAAGAACCTCCAAGCTCTAGCTTTAACTACTCCAGCCCCTCCTACAGAGCAAGGAGACGTACAGGTGATTAAGATGACCTATATTCAAAACACCGACATTCAACCTAATAAATTTTCGGTTAAGGCTGGAAAACCTGTTCGGATGGAAATAGATGTCAAAGATGATGGGTATGGTTGCATGGGAAGTATTATGGTTCCCGGCTTGACCAAAAGACCAGAAATACTACAAAAAGGTACGCCTATTGTGTTTAACTTTACTCCAAGTAAGCCAGGAGAGTATCAGATTACCTGTGCTATGGGTATTCCCAGAGGAGTGATAACAGTCAACTGATATGAACACAACACTTAAAGTTTCAGGAATACATTGTGGGGCTTGTCAGAAAGTTATTGAGAAAAAATTGATGAAGATCGATGGAACATCAAAGGTAAATGTTGAACTTAGTGGCGAGGTAATAATCACAGCTAATCGTGCCATAAATATAGATGAAGTAAAAGTTGCCCTAGAAGGAACTGATTATCAAGTTAAATAGTCTTCATAATTTCTTAATGTTTCTAATGTATACTCAACCCATAACATTATGAACAAACGAACCATTAATTTTACAGTTAAAGGAATGCACTGCGGTTCTTGTGAAATGTTAATCAAGGATGAACTGGAAGAGTTGTCAGGAGTGAATGATGCTGAGATTGATTTTAAGTCAGGTGAGGGATCAGTTCTGCTTGATTTAGCAATTAACAAACCTGAGGATATTGTTAAAGCTATTTCCAACGCAGGGTATCAAGCAACTTTAGAGCCTGCAGATTTTAAAGGTATCCCTAATGAAATTAAGATTACTCAAAAACCAATTGCAAATGGTAAACCGATTAAAGTGAATGTACAATCAATTACTACAGCTGCCGGAAAAGTTTTAGAAGGAACAGATGGAAAACTATATTTTGAAGGTAAGGTAGACAGTAAAAAAAAGACCGAATTTTCTATCCCAAAAGACAAAAAAGAAGAATCAAAAGATTTTATCGACAAGTTACTCAGATCAATAAATCTTTTTAGTGCCTTAGATATTGATAAAGGGGAGCAAAAAGTTCTTTTGTCGGAGACAGTAGCTTCTGAAAAAGTTAATTTATCACTTTCCGGTATGCACTGTACTTCTTGTGCCGGAATCATTGAAAAAACTTTAAAGAAAGTTCCTGGGGTAAAAGAAGCTCATGTTAATTTTACTGCAGAAAAAGCTTCAGTTTTAGTTGATTCTAGTCTTTCGTCAAAAGATGTTCTTCTTGAAGCAGTCAAGAGAGCTGGATATAAAGCAACTGTGTTAGATGAAGCGGACAGCGAGTTTGAATCCCGCAAACAGAAAGAGGAAATATCCTCCTTATTTAAGAAATTTACTGTTAGCTTTGTTTTGAGTTTGCCAATGATTTATTTTATGTTGTTAGACTTTTTTAAATTGCTCCCTGGCAGTGTATCCTTAGCTCCCTACATTGGCATTGTCTCATTAATACTCGCTACACCTGTTCAACTTATTATAGGTCGTGGTTTTTATAAAGGCGCGTGGTCAGCATTCCGGATGAAAACATTTAACATGGATAGCTTGATTGCGATCGGTACTTCTGTGGCTTTCTTTTACAGTTTATTTAATTTTGCTACTTATTATCTTGCGAACAATTCTCTTTTAGGATTAAACAGCGCCAAAATACCCGATTTGTATTTTGAAACAGCAGCTTTTTTAATTACCTTTGTTATTTTGGGTAAATGGTTGGAAGCAAAAGCTAAAGGCAGAACTTCTGATGCTATAAAGAAATTGATGGGTCTTCAAGCTAAAACAGCTAGGATAATCTCGGATGGCTCGCCTCGCTTCGTGGTCGAAGCGGGGGAAACTTTAGATATCCCAATAGATCAAGTTGTAAAAGGTGATTTACTTATGGTTAGACCAGGAGAAAAAGTGCCTGTTGATGGAGTTATCGCCAGTGGCATTTCATCTTTGGATGAGTCGATGATCACAGGAGAAAGTATGCCGGTAGAGAAAAAAGAAGGAGACACTGTCATCGGGGGTACAATTAATAAAGTTGGAAGTTTTCAATTTACGGCGACCCGTGTTGGGTCAGAAACTACTCTTTCCCAAATAATCCGTTTGGTGGAAGATGCTCAAGGATCAAAAGCACCCATACAAGCTTTTGCTGACAGAATTTCTGCCTGGTTTGTGCCAGTTGTGATCAGTATTGCCGTACTTACCTTTATTATTTGGTTTTTTATTCTTGGCGCCTCCCTATCTTTTGCTTTAATGGCCTTTACCGCAGTTATCGTCATTGCCTGCCCTTGTGCTTTAGGTCTAGCTACTCCCACAGCTATTATGGTTGGAACCGGTAAAGGAGCAGAGTATGGCATTTTAGTCAAAGGTGGAGAGCCACTTGAAAGTGCTTGTAAAATTAACACTATAGTTTTTGACAAAACAGGAACCCTAACTAAAGGGAAACCAGAAGTAACTGATATTGAATCCTTAGGAAGTTTAGACGAAGATGAAATATTAGAAATTGTTGCAAGCATTGAAAAGCAGTCGGAACATCCATTAGCTGAAGCTATATATAACTATTCTCAAGAAGAGGGTATAAAACTTCAGGAAGTTGTTAATTTTAAAGCTATTCCGGGACATGGAGTTCAGGCAGAGATTAATGGCAAGGTATATTACTTTGGTAACCGTAAGCTAATTTCAGAAATAGTTGGCATGTCTTTTGATAGAGTAAACCGCAAAATGACCCGTCTCGAAGATCAGGGTATAACTGTCATGATACTCTCGACAAAAGAAGAAGTTTTGGGGCTTATCGGTGTCGCTGATACTGTCAAAGATACCTCTGCTATGGCTGTAGAACGCCTGCAGAAGATGGGTATTGAAGTGTGGATGATTACCGGTGATAACGAAAGAACAGCCGGGGCTATTGCAGAGCAAGTAGGAATTACGAATGTTTTAGCTGAAGTATTACCAGAAGATAAAGCTAATGAAGTACAAAAACTGCAAAGCCTTGGTAGAAAAGTAGCTATGGTTGGTGATGGAATAAATGATGCTCCAGCCTTGGCTCAGGCTGATTTAGGCATTGCCATGGGTTCAGGCACAGATGTTGCTATGGAAACCGGGGGAATTGTCATTATTAAAAATGATCTTCGGGATGTAGTCCACGCTATCTCCCTTTCCAAAGAGACAATGGGTAAAATTAAACAGAATATGTTTTTTGCCCTTTTTTATAATGTGATTGGTATTCCTGTGGCAGCTAGGGTATTTGCAGGTATTGGGTTGGTTCTAAAACCGGAACTGGCAGGACTTGCCATGGCTTTAAGTTCAATCTCTGTAGTTAGCAACTCACTCCTTTTACGGCGTTACCGCCCTGGTAAAACTAATTATCTTTCCATATTTGCCCCAGCTCTAATGATGGTTTTATTTACCTTTATCTTCTTTGAATTTGCCCGTTTTAGCTCCAATATGCCTATTACTCCAAATAAAATGGAAAATGCTAAAACTGTAGAAGCAAGCCAGACCAAAATTGAGTCTGTAAACAAAACCCCTAAATTATTTGCGCAAATTGATAGTTTGGATAATAAACTTATAAAAATCAAAGATGGCACACTAACTTTGGAAAATAATGAAATGATATTAGGTTATGAAGAAGCGATCGTAATGCAACAAGAAAAGCTATTTCAAAATACCGGTGATGTCATTAACAACTTTTTCGGAATAACTCAGATGAAGGTGGTAGGTGTCTTAGAACCTACAGGAACAATAATTGATAAATATCACATAATTACTGCAGAAACTTTTGAGGGAATTGATTCTAAAGGCAGTATTAAGGTTAGCTACTAATTTTAACCTCCTTCATTATAAAATTAGCTTTTTTTATCCTGGAAAGGTATAATTTCCAAGTATGTTTTTAAAAAGTAAAAATTTAGTTTATCTTGCCTGGATTCAGGCTCTTATAGCTACACTCGGTAGTCTGTATTTTAGTGAAATCCGTCATTTTAATCCTTGTACTCTTTGCTGGTACCAAAGAATTTTAATGTATCCTTTGGTAATAATTATTGCTGTAGGGATTTTGAGAAATGACAAAAAACTTTATCAGTATGTTTTACCTCTGAGCGCCCTAGGATCTTTGATTGCTTTTTATCAGGTACTGCTCCAAAATAAATTTTTACCGGAAGCTATTGCTCCATGTGCTTTAGGGACATCGTGTTTAACAAAATATACTGGTTATTTTGGGTTTATTACTATTCCAGTTATGTCTTTGGCTGCTTTTATTGTGATTACTGCATGTATGTTAGTTTTAAAAAATAATGACCTGAAAAAATGAAATTAACAGGGGAAGCAAAAGTATTACTAGGTATTGGTATTTTAACCTTAATTATAATTATTGGGGCAGTCTTTTTGTTGGGAAAATCCAGTTCAACACCAGCAAACACTAATTCTATTCCAGCAGATGAGAAGCTGTTAGTCAGGAGTGATAGCTATTACACAGCCACAGAGTCAGCTAAAGTTACTATCGTGGAGTTTGGGGACTACCAGTGTCCAGCTTGTGCTGCAGTTCATACCCTGACTAATCAGGTATTAAAAGAGTATGCGGGAAAAGTTAACCTTGTTTTTCGCCATTTCCCTTTACCTCAACACAAAAATGCTTTGGTTGCATCAAAAGCAGCAGAAGCAGCAGGGGAACAAGGTAAATTTTGGCAGATGAACGATAAATTGTACGAGAGTCAGGATCAGTGGGCGGAGACCGAGAAACCGCTGGATATATTTACTGTTTATGCCAAAGAAATAGGTTTGGATATAGCTAAATTTCAAGTAGATGTAACTTCAAATAAATATCAAGATAAAATCACCAGAGATTTAAATGATGGATATAGCGTAAAAATTAACGCGACCCCGACCTTTTTTATCAATGGTCAAAAACTCGAAACGATTTCAGGTTACAATGATTTCAAATCAAGAATTGACCCACTTCTTTGAATAGATTATAAGAATTATCTTTTCACAAACAGCACGGCGTTGGGGATGTTTCGGCCCGGACCAACTTTATAACCCCCATACCACAAAGCACTTGATCCGCCCTGATCTAAGTTTAAAGCATTGGTTAATCCCAAAGCATGTATTACTTTAGCTGACTCTCCCATAGAGGCACTATAAACATAACCCATGTAGACCATATTTCCTTTATCGCCAATAAAGCTTCGGGCACCCTTACCTCCAAATTTAGGTTCATTTGGCGCTTCGGTAAATGTAATATTACCACCACTCACAAGCAATGGAAAGTTAGCTATAACTCCATCTACTCCTGTGTCCCTTCCCCAATCTAAACTTCTTCCAAGAAACCTGGCTGAACCAGCAGAAAAAACAGCTAAAGGAACAGTACTATACACATTATTATCGCTGTTAAAATAGTGCTTATTTTTATTCATCACTAAAGTGTCAAAAGAATCAGTTTTCCCAGCACAACTGGGATATGCAGCAGGGCAAAAATAGGAACCATTAATTCCAGCATATGCGCCAGTTCGGGAGATATAAGTTACCAATGGTAAGGTTGGACAATCATTTGTACAATCAGAGTCTGATGCAGTATCAATAATTACTTTGGTTGAATTTAAGTCTGCCGCGATAATATCAACAGTGTAGTTTTGACCGTCAACACTAACTGTTTGCCTTGAGTATCCTGAGGTAGGAGCAGTATTACTTTGAGGAGCATTAACTGTAGGTGGTACTGAACTAATTACTGCTTTTGGTGTTGTTTTATCAATTTGAGTATTTAAATCAATAAGTTGTGCAGATGCAGAAGCATACTTCTTATCAGCCAATAACTTCACAATAGCAGCATAAATTGGGTCAAGTTTGCTGGTATCTAATTTTTGAGCTTTTAAATCAGTAATTTTCTCATAAGCTAAAATAGAATTCTTATAATTACTATTAATATTTTTGATTTCTTCGTTCAAACTTTGGTTAATTTTATATTGGTCAGCATTTTTTAAAACTGATAGCTCACTCGCAGTATGAGCTATATTTCTTTGTAAATTCGAGTCTAAAACACCTTGGTCAGTAAAATTTTTATAATAGAATAAGGCTAAACCTGCGGAGATTAAAGTAATTATGAGTAACAACAAAGTCAATTTTTTACTGTCAACCAATTGCCTAATTTTATCTTTCATTTATAAGTAGTTTATTAGAAAATAAGATTACCATCAAGAGACTATTGAAAACAATTTTGGTTATTTTAGACAGAATGAATCCTAATTGACATTAACAGTTGTAATAGTTATTCTGAACAAGATATGTCTGCAGAAGTGCCTAAAGCATTATTAGATAAGCTAGTTGATATTCCAGGGATAAAAAAAGAAATGGACGCAACTTCTCCCAAAGCAATGGAGTGGTTTTTATTTAGAAAAGCAGCAAAAATGATTCGTTGTTATGGTAATGGTGATAAAGATGAGCCTAAAAAAACAGATACTCTTTTAACAAATATTGGTAGTGAGAGAATCTCCCTAAGACTTTCAGAGAATGTTCCTGGTTTTCTACTACGGATGGAATTATTGCCTCAACAGTCTGGAGGTGAGGCAAAGGTTCTGGATATAGTAATTAAGGGGAGAGGTTCCAAATGGGGAGAAGAACCAATTAAACCTGATCAATTAAGAACTGTTCTTGGTCTTACAATCTACCTTGAAGACTCTGGTTTATCACCCAGAATGGGTCCTGGGGAAAGATGGCAAATTCAGCAAGATATGAAATTACCCATGAGTTTTTGGATGCGAGAGTGGGGTTATCGACGATATGGCCCTTAGGTAGTATAAGTATTAGAAAATATGCTCAAAGGTTTTTCTTCTGTTGTATTAGTTATTTTGGGATTAGTAGTAATTAGCTTGATTGCAGGTGGAGCTTATTTAGTGGGGAGAACTAGTATAAACAAAGAACCATTACCAGCTATTTCCGAACCTCAACCTATAAAGCAAGTATCTCCCACTACAATCATTTCATCTGCTCCTGAAGTTAAAAGCTATCCTGGAACCAAAGAATATATCTCTCAAAAATTAAAAATCGCTTTTAACTATTTACCCAAGGTTGATGGAACCATATTTCAGATTAAAGAAGTTGGGGATAAAGTTTACATTGGTATTAGTACTGCGAAGGCTGAAGATGGACAGTTTGTGCAGGTATTTTCAAAAGATCCCCAAGATAGTTTAGAAGAAGCTATTAAGAAAAAATTCTTGAGTGGCAAGTCTGAAAAGGATTGTTTTGTGGTAGATGCCCCAGCACCTTTTAAAAATTATCCTGCTAATTACCAAGCTGTAGTAATTTCTTTTCCTGAACCAACCAATAATGATGATCCTTGGTGGAATGGAACAGAGAAGTGTTCTGCAGATTATGCCCAGGCTAATGGAATTAGGTACTTTTTAGGTGATAGCCTCCATCCTGATAAGCTATTATTTTTTAGTATCGGTCAATATAGTATTGATGCTGGTCCAAACCTAACCTGGCAAGACACTATTCGTTTTCTAGATTAGTCTATGAAAACTTATGCTTTTATTGACAGCCAGAATTTAAATTTAGGCCATAAAAAAATGGGAGGCGTAACATATGACACACAAGCATATAATCGTTTTTCCCTAGTTGTGTAAAAAGTGGGTAGGGAAGAATTGTCTTGATTTAGAGACTTCTCTCCTTCTCTTAACCTACTCTTCCAAGTTTTAGAGCCTCTGCAGTAGTCATCCGGTTTGCGTTTCAGACACAACGATGATTTGGCTCTCAGCACTCCTGTTTAACCTCAGCACTTACCGTCAGCTATCCCGATTTCTCGGGATCAGGAGTCACCTTATCCCTGCGTAGCGGATTATTCAATCACTACCCACAAAATAATTTCTAAAACAGGCTGGTTGTTATCGGGTTTGTTGGAAGTTTCCTACCCGAATGCCGCTCAACCTTGCAGAACTTTACTACACCTTTCGGAATTATAAGGGGTTCAGCTTATCCCTTCACCTGTTTTTTATCTACCTTCAGAAGGTAGACTTTCAAATGAAGGCTACTCTTTGAGAAGGATTTGAAAATAAATTTTTAACATACTAACTATTTTAGTAGCAACACCAGGTGTCTGTCAATATATACAAAACGTATCAAATGTACACAATTTAGATTCATTTGCTTAATAGTATGTTTAGGTATAAAATGAAGAAAAATGAAAAGTGTGACTGCAAAATATGTCAGACAAAACTTTGCGGAAATTTTAAATGAAGTTTATTTTGGTAAAAAGAAAATTTTGATTACCAGATCAGGCAAACCTTTAATTGTTCTAACTAGTATTAAAGATTTTGAACTTTGGAAAAAAGATGACAAGTAACATTTATCAAATCAAGGTTACCTTAAAGGATACAAAACCTTCTGTTTGGCGAAGGATTCTTGTACCAAGTAGTATATCTTTGAATAGATTTCATGAAATTTTGCAAATAATCATGGGATGGTCCGATTATCATTTACACCAGTTTACAATTGGAGCTAGAGAATTTGGTGAACCTTCAGAAGATGATGAGGCTTTTGGAATTGAGATATTTAATGACAAGAAGTTTTATCTCAATAAATTAGTTTTAGTAGAGAACTTTAAATTTGATTATTGGTATGATTTTGGTGATAACTGGCATCATGATGTTGTGGTAGAGAAAATATTACAGAAGGAAGATTCTAAAAGTTATCCAATTTGTATTGCAGGCAAAAAAGCTTGTCCACCTGAAGATGTTGGGGGTACAGGGGGTTATGAAAAATTATTACATGCAATAAAGCACCCTGATAATCCTGAAGATGAATGGGAAAAAGAGTTGCTTGAATGGGTTGATGAAAATTTTGATCCAGAAGATTTTAATCTTGAAGAGGTCAATAAACAATTAAGGAAGAGTCACTAATATGAAAGTAGGCACAATCAACGAAGAAAAACATATTTAGAATTTCACTTCAGTTTCCACCCTCCCAATCCCAGAAAAGAGAGAATTATAGTTGAAAGAGATACACTGGGTAGAATAGTTCACTCAACCCCTCCTCAATTTAAATTTTAGTTATGTTAGAGCATAAGGGTTATAGGGTTATT
>CAZDEH010000012.1:0-24789 GCA_964504665.1 uncultured Gammaproteobacteria bacterium
ATTTCCCGTGATTCAATGATTCAATTTCATTCGGATTTTTGATGAGTCATATCGATCCGTTGACTTAGGAGAGAAAAGTTGTTATTATTTGAGCCATCAAGCATCTACTATTTAGGTTTTCCTGAATTCATTGATAGTAGAGAAGTTGAAGGAAAACATGAGTAAAGTTCCAACCTTACAACAATTATTAGAAGCTGGTGTCCATTTTGGGCATCAAGTCAGACGTGGTCATCCTAAGATGCAGCAATATATTTATGGGGTAAGAGAAGGTGTCCATATTATTGATCTGGAAAAGTCAGAAAAACTGTTGAGAGAAGCCATTGAGTTTGTTGAAAAATTAGGACGGGAAAATAAAACAATTCTTTTTGTAGGTACTAAAAAACAAGCTCAACCAATTATTAAAGAACTAGCTGGGAAAATAGATGCTCCATATGTTACTTACCGTTGGGTGGGAGGATTTTTAACTAATTTTGATGAAGTGCGAAAAAATATTAAGAAATTACTGGATCTTAAAGATAAACAGGGAAAAGGGGAACTGTCCCACTACACCAAAAAAGAGCAATTATTAATCAGCAAAAAAATAATTAAATTTGAATCTGAACTTGGGGGTATAGCAAATTTGGATAAAGTACCGGATGCAATTTTTCTGATTGATGTTGTAGCTGAAAAAACGGCAGTGGCAGAAGCAATACGCATAAATATCCCGATAATAGCTCTTTGTGATACCAACTCCAATCCTCAGCCAATAGATTACCCAATGCCTGCTAATGATGATGCTTCTAAATCAATTAAAATTATTACCGAAGCAATTATTGATGCATATGCTGATGGGCTAAAATCAGCCGGGGAACGAGCTTTAAAAAAACAGAAAGAAGAAGAGAAAAAAGAGACTGAGAAAAATAATGAAACTGAGATGACACCAGATATTGCCGAAGAAGTAGCTGCAGCAGAAGAAGAGGTGGAGAAAAAATCCGTGGTAGAAGCAGAAAGACCAGTGTAATGGGAATAAATCTTCAAGACATCAAGAAATTAAGAGAGGAAACAGGAGCAGGTATTGCTGACTGTAAAGAGGCTTTAAGTGAATCGAAGGGCGATTTTAGAGAGGCTCAAAAAATCATTAAACAAAAAGGTTGGGATAGGGCTGATAAAAAAGCAGACAGGGAAGTTAAGGCTGGTTTAGTAGAAGTATACTCTCATGCCGGTAAGGTGGGAGTTGTGGTGGAAGTTCTTTGTGAGACAGACTTTGTCGCAAAAACTGATGATTTTAAATATTTAGCACACGAGCTTGCCCTACAAATTACCTCTATGAAACCGGAAAATACAAAAGAGCTGTTAAAACAGGAATATGTCAGAGATCCATTGATAACTGTAAATGATTTAATTAAATCGATAATTGGCAAATTAGGAGAAAACATTCAAATCGGAAAATTTGCTAGAATAGAATTAGGAGAATAGTAAGCAATAAGCTTAACAAATGGATCCAGCACTACAAGACGCCAGTCAAAAAATTCAGGCAGCGGTTGAACACTTCAAACACGAGCTTGCATCTATTCGGGCTGGCCGGGCCAATCCAGCTTTAATCGAAGATATTCCGGTTGAATGTTATGATACTAAACTCAAACTTACAGAAGTTGGGACAATATCTGCTCCTCAGCCAAGTCTCCTTACAGTTCAGATTTGGGATGCTTCCATTATGCAAAATGTGGTCAAAGCTCTTCAGGAAGCAAATCTGGGTCTCAACCCTTCGTTTGAAGGGCAGATTATTAGATTACCAATTCCCCCTTTAACAGAAGATCGGCGGTTGGAACTGATTAAAGTAGTCCACCAAAAAAAAGAAGAAGCAAAAATAAATTTCAGACAAATCAGGCAGGATATCAGAGCCGGTTGGGAGGAGCATAAAGACAAAGATGAATTTGGAGAAGACGAACTGGAGAGACGGGAGAAAATCCTCCAGGATTTAATAGAAAAATACACTCTGGAAGTAGAAGAATTGGGAAAAAAGAAAGAAGAAGAGCTGACAAAACTTTAGTATGTTTCTAACGATTATTGTTTTTATTATCACTTTGCTGATTTTAGTACTAGTTCATGAATTTGGACACTTCATTATGGCTGTTAAATTCAAGGTTAAAGTAGAAGAATTCGGTTTTGGCTTACCCCCCAAAATAATTAGCAAAAAAATCGGGGAAACAATATTATCTTTAAACCTTTTGCCGATTGGTGGCTTCGTACGGTTGTTTGGTGAGGATGAGGTTAAAGAAGCAGTACTAAAAGATAAGAGATCCTTTGCTTCAAAACCAGTTCTGCAAAGAATAGCGATTGTTATTGCCGGAGTAATTATGAACTTTATATTAGCAGTTATTCTTTTTTGGATCGTACTTTTTAGTAAAGGTTTTACGGAAAACTTGCCCCTATTTTTTCCTTATCAGTTTATTGGAGCAGATCAACAAAATCAAACAGTAATTTTGGTAGGAAATGTTGCCAAAAAATCACCCGCTGAAAAAGTAGGAATTTTACAGGGTGATAGGATCACGAAAATAAATGATATACAGCTCCAAAATTCCGATGAACTGGTAACTTTAATAGATAAAAATGCAGGGGAAAGGATTATATTAAATGTGATTGATCCGGAAGATAATATAAGACAAGTAGAGGTTGTTCCCCGGATCAGTCCTCCTCAAGGTGAAGGTCCTTTGGGTATCCAGCTGGGGACAGTAACTATCGCTAATATATCTTATGTAACGCCAATTCAAAAAATGGCGGCTGGATTTATCCATAGTTATAATTTTATGGTGTATTCCTTTCAAATATTCGGTCATTTGATAGGTTCCTCTATACAAAATCAAACTTTTGAACCTGTAGCACAAACTGTTTCCGGTCCTATCGGGATTACCCAAATTGCTGGTTCAGTCCTTAAAACTAAATCACCGCTTTTACCCTATTTAGATTTAATCGGTCTGCTGTCACTTAATTTAGCTGTTATTAATATTTTGCCGTTTCCAGCTTTAGATGGAGGAAGACTTCTATTTTTATTAATAGAATTTATTAGTAAAAAAAGAGTCAATCCAAATTTAGAAAAAACTATTCATACAATTGGGATGGTAATTTTAATCTCCTTGATTATCATTATTACCTTCTCCGATATTAAAAAGCTTTTTTCTTGATTGACCTACTTGTTTTTTTATTATTAATTATTAAAATAGCCTAATATGCCAGCTGAAATCCAAGTGTTCCCAAATCCTGGGCAAGATAGAAAAAAAGAGAGTCGAACAAGAAGGAAAAACCATCGTAACTTATTTTTAGAAATTAATAATTTAGGAAAGTTAGCTACCAGGGTTGATGAGTTGGTCAAGCTATCGGGGTGGGCAGGTCAAAGAGAGGTAGATTTAGATAGACTAGATAAAATACGAGAGGGTGATTTTGTAACTGTAGAAGATATGCTATTTTTTGTTGCCAGAGAATTAAGAAGGACAGTAAGGGTTTATAGACCTGTTCTGCAAAATTTTAAAGATTCCCAATAAATTCTGTTAGAAAGTTGCTTTGCAATTTTGGGGACTAAATTGTAACATTAATCTATGTGGTCAATTCTGTCTAAAGCCTTAGCTATTTTGATCATTATCTTGCTCATTCCTACTAGTTTGGTTTTTGCCTCTCAAGATGCAATTCCTGGTGATACTACTTATCCTATTAAACGAGGTTTGGAAAATGTAATTTCATCTGTGTATTCTGTAAATTCATCTACCAGGGCAGTTTATAAAAAAGATCTTTCTCAAAGAAGATTTATGGAAGCTGTGACTCTAATAAAAAAAGGAGATGAAAAATCTACCAAATCCTTAACAGAACTGGTAGCCCAAACCCAAGATGCAGCTGATTCTTTAGATCAGGTGCAAGATCCGGTTTTAAAAAAACAATATCGTCAAAACTTAGCCCAAAAAATAAATGAATATAAAATTGTTTTAAAACAGCAGGAAATAAAAAGATCTACTGAGAACGTAAAACCTACTCCTACACCATCCAAAAGGCCAACGGTTACTGCTATTCTTTCCCCAACACTAACTCCGACTCCCTCGTCAGTTAGAACAAATTTTGATGCTTTTGTAACTCCAACCCCCACCCCAATTCCTACATCAGTTATTACGTCCATTCCTCCTCAACCAACTACCGAGCTAAGCCCAACTTTAGTTGTAACCACTATTCCAGAACCAACTCCTGAAACTCTGCCAATAGCTAATCCTATTCAGGACACTGTTAATGATCTGAATATAATTCAAGACAGATTGGCTAATATTGCAACGAGTGATGAGGTGGAGCAGGTAAAATTTAATCAAGGCACTGAAAATAATATCGATATAAGTTCAATAACCCCAACTAGTACAGAGAAGAGAATCAATAATTCCATCGATAATAACAGGTCAAATACTCGCCGCAGTGAAGATAAAAAACACTAAACTTTTCTCCAAAGTGGTGGATCATTGAGGTCTGTTATGGTACTGTACGCTGTAGTAATGTATCCTGTAGGTCCTTGCTAGATTGCGTTTTCATTGTTTAGCAAGAACCTTTTTTGATAGAGATCTAGCTTCGTAAGACGTCCACCTGCGTGGCTAGAACAAAATTATGGGAAAATTAAAAAACGTAAAAAGAATTGTTATTAAAATTGGTAGCAGTACTATTATTGATAATGACCGTGGTTTGGATAAACAATTCATATCCAATATTTCTGGTCAGGTTGCAAGACTCCGTAAACATTACGGAACAGAATGTGTAATCGTCAGCTCCGGAGCAGTGGCAAGCGGGAGACTGCTAGAAAAGTCTTTGGATAAAAGTATGTGCGATACCCAAGTTGCAGCGATTTTTGGTCAACCCACTCTCACCAGTGAATGGATAAAAGCATTTAAAAAAAGAAAAATATTAGCAGGACAAGCTCTTTATACTGATAGTGATTTGGTTACTGCTCCTAAACCTCTTAATAGAGCAATGGGATTTGGTGTAGTTATCATTAATGAAAATGATGCAGTATATGACCGTGAACTGAAAGCTTTTAAGGTTTCGGCAGACAATGATTTATTATCATTTTTTATAGCTACCATTGTTGGTGCTGATTTATTAATCTTTTTAACTACAGTTCCTGGTGTCTTTGATGAGCGAGGGAAGTTATTGTCTATTATAAGAAGTAAAGATAAAGTTGTTTTGAGAAATGATGGCAAATCAGAATTGGGAACCGGAGGAATGGATTCCAAGTTAAGAGTGTCTCTGGACTTTGCCAAACGAGGCAAAATTGCCATTATTGCAGATGGAAGAGGAAAAAATATAATTGGGAAAATTATGTCTGGTGAAAAATTGGGGACTTGGATAACCGATAGAATTTAACTTCGCAAGACGTCCACCTGCGTGGCGAGGGCGAATAATAGTTACTAAAATTAAGGTAAAGTGAGATAATATATTCATATGAAATATTCAAAACTTTTTGGAAAAACACAAAAAAATATCCCATCTCAAACAAAACTTATTTCGCATAAACTACTTCATCAAGCTGGTTTTATTAGGGAACTTGCAGCTGGTCGTTATGAGCTACTTCCACTGGGTGCAAAAGTATATCAAAAGGTGATAGAGATAATTGATAAGGAGATGCAATCCATTGGTTCTGAGAGAGTCTACACACCAACACTTCACCCTAAAGAAATTTGGCAAAAGACAGGTAGGGATGAAGTTTGGGGAAAAGATCTTTTATTTGTGAAAGATGAAAGGACAAAGCAGGAGTTTGCCTTGGCAGCAACAGGGGAAGGACTTTTTACAGAGATGGTAAAGGGTTTTAGCCCATCATATAGAGATTTACCTATTATTTTGCACCAATTCAGTCAAAAATTTAGGAATGAAAAACGCCCACGGGGAGGATTGGTTCGGTTAAGAGAATTTTTAATGAAAGACGCATATTCATTTGATGCTGATGTAGAAAGTTTTAAAAAAACTTATAAATCATTTTATGATTCTTATATTAGAATTGCTGAAAGTCTATCTTTAAAAGCGATTCCTGTTGAAGCTGATAACGGTGCTTTAGGTGGTAATTATTCACATGAATTTATGGTAGAAGTGGATTTTGGTGAAGATACAATTGTAAAGTGTGATCAGTGTGACTACTGCGCAAACACCGAAAGAGCAGAGTTTATTAAAGAATCTAAAAGCTTCGATGAAGAAGAAAAACCTTATGAGGTCGTCAGTTTGCCTTACAATGTAGCAACTATTAAAGAATTGGTCGCGCACTATCAGTTACCAGCAGATCGGTTTATCAAAAACGTCGTGTATAAGAGCGCTACAGGTAAAATTATCATTGCCACCCTTACGGGTAACCTGGAAGTAAACGAAGTTAAACTAAAAAACTTATTAAAAACTGATGGTGATTTTGAAGCAGCAACAGATGAAGATTTAGCAAGTTTCGGTAGTAAATCTGGTTTTGTACATTCATGGGGTTATGATGATCCCAGAATTATATACGTTGCTGATGAAATTCTTCTCAATTCTAAAAACTTATACGGTGGTTTTAAAACCGATACCACAGATCCTATTAATGTAAATTATGGCCGTGATTTTAAAGCTGATTTGGTTGGAGACATAACTGGCGCTTATGATGGGGCAAAGTGTGTACGTTGTGGGACTGGCAAACTCCATTTAAGTAGGGCGATTGAGTTTGGTCACGTTTTTTCTTATGAAGATTTTTATTCAAAAGCTCATAAAGCTTTTTATCGTGATAAGGATGGAAAAGAAAAATTACTTTTAATGGGTGCATATGGAATTGGAATTGAGCGAGCAATTGCTGTGATTGTTGAAACTCATCATGACGAGAAGGGGATTATTTGGCCGGAGAGTGTTGCCCCTTTTCAAGTTCATCTGATTGGTCTGGATTTGGAAGACGAAAAAATCAGTCAAGAAGCAGAAAAAATTTATAAACAATTAAGTAATGAAGTATTATTCTCGAACGAAGTGAGAGATAAAGAAGGAAGCGCCATCCGCTTTAGCGGAGGCGACCCTATCTTATTTGATGATAGAACTGGGATTTCTGCAGGAGAAAAATTTGCCGATGCTGATTTAATTGGTATTCCTTACAGAGTGGTTATTTCTAAGCGAACTGGGGATAAACTGGAAGTTAAAAAAAGAAATGAAAAAACTACAGAATTTATGAGTTTAGAAGAATTTCTAAAAAATATTAAATAGTTTTTTAAAATTTTTCTAATCATTTACCCCAATTACCCCAATAGTTGTTATCGATGAGTAGGTTACAACATTTAGCTATAGCGTAATCTTGTAACTAGATAAAATGTTTGTTATCTTAGAATAAGATGAGTGAGGGAAAGATTACTACAAAAGATGTATTAAAAGTTATGGCAGTAACCAGTGTGGTTATTGCTTCTGTGGCTGTGACTAATTTACCTATGGCTCTAGGGGCTGTATATAAGCAATAGAAGAATATCAATAAAAAAGATCTAGGAAGAATTATTAAGCGTTTACAAAAACAGGAAATGCTTGAAATTCATGAAGACGGTAGTAAAGTTAGATTTATTGTTACCGAAAAAGGAAAAAGAAGGTTGTTGGAATATGATTTCGAAAACCTTGAGTTAAAAGCTAACGAAAGAGACGGTAAATGGAGATTAATTATTTTTGATATACCAGAAGATAAAAAGAAAAACAGGGATGCTTTTAGTAAAAAACTGAAAGAATTGGGATGCATTAGATTACAAGATAGTGTTTATGCCAGTGCCTTTCCCTGTAAAAATGAAATTGATTTTCTGTGTCATTTCTTGGGGATTTCTGACTATGTTACTTTAGCAAATTTAAATAAAATTGAAAGAGGAGAAGAGCTAATTTTTAAAAAGTTTGTGCAGGATGATTAATTTAATAGTTGGTTACAATAATCAGCATTAGATAACGAAGTTATCGCAAGCTTTGCTTATAGCATAACTTTGTAACCGATAACTAGATTTATACATTAAAAGTTTTAAAAGAAAATCCTGGTAAGTATTACTTATGAGTTTTTAATTTGACGGATTATGATAAAATGAAGATATGAGTAAAGATTATCATGTAGATGGATACTACCTTCGAGGTTTCCTAAATCAAGAAAAAAAAGAATTATTTGAAGCGAGAGAGCGAGCAAGATTTGCCGAAAACGCTCCTCCACTCGAGGATCTTGTCGATATTGGTGGTCTCTCGAATAGATTTTATCAACAGCTTAGGCGTGCTGGCGTTAAAACAATAACAGGTGTGGAAGAGTTGTTTCAACCCGGAAGAGATTTACCTCCAGGAATTGCAAAAATAGGATCACAAAGAATTAATACTAGTTTGGCAGCTTTTAAGGTAAGAAGTCATAATACCCCCACAGTTTAAATATTTATTTTAAATTATTTAACATCCTCATTGATTTTAGAGCCTGTTTTGTGTTAAATTACACAACATATGGTTACCAAAACTATCACAAAACAGCCAAAATCTTTAGTGGAAATTGCTGTGACTGTTCCCTGGACAGATTTAGAACCGAAATGGAATGAAGCACTGCAACGCCTAGTAGCAGAGCTGGAATTACCTGGATTTAGAAAAGGTCAGGTACCTTTGCCTATGGCTGAACAAAATTTGGGTGCAAAATTAAATGATGAATTTTTTAAAATTGTCATGCCTCAGACTCTGATAGAAGCTTTACAGGGAACTAATATAGTTCCAATTGATTATCCAAAATATCAATTAGTTTCTTTTGCTAAAGGTCAACCACTTTCTTTTAAAGCTGTAGTTACTGAAAAACCACAAGTCAGCGTGGGTGATTATAAAAATATTAAAGTTGCCAAACCAGCCGTCAAACCGGTCACTGAAGACGATGTGAACAAAATGATTATTAATATGTTTAGTAGGTGGAAAACTAAACAGTCCTCAGGGACCAATCAACCACAGCAAAATACACCAACTAATGGAGCTGTAGCAGGTTCAATGAATTTTAACCAAACCACCCCTGCTGTAACTTCCACTGAGCCAGATGATAATTTTGCTAAAGCAGTTGGCGCTTTGAGTTTAAACGACTTAAAATCGAAACTAAAAGCAGATTTAGAGCAGGAAGCAAAATATAATAATGAACTGGACTTTGAGGAACTTATTTTACAACAAGTGGAAAGTATAACTACCGTAGAAATTCCGGAAATATTAGTTAGTGATGAACTTAACAGAATGTTAGTTTCTCTGCAAAGAAGGGTGGCAGATATGGGACTTTTGTTAGAGGATTACCTTAAAGGACAGAATAAAACAGTTGAAAGCTTAAAAACTGAATGGAGGGTTCAGGCAGAGAAAAATGTCAAAATGGAGCTTGGGCTGTCTGAGGTAGCTAGAATGGAAAATGTTGTAGTTGAAGACTCCGAAGTTCAAGCTGAGGTGGATAAAATTCAAGACAACCGCCTTAAAACTCAATTCGAAGCGGAAGAACCAAGGCTTCATTTGAAGCACAGTTTAAGACAAATTAAAACCTTAGATAAGTTAAAAACTCTGGTTTCAAATTTATCCACCTAGTTAAAAGTACAGATAAGTTGTACAATAATCCCGACATAGTTAAAAAGGAGGTGTCATTGACAAAATGTCAATAATTGTCAGAAAAGGACCGAAAGATACAACCGATGCTGTAATTCGTAAATTTCAAAAAAAAGTTGCTTTAGAAAATGTAATACAAGAATACCGTGACCGTGAATACCACAAAAGCGAATCTGAAAAAAGACAAGTAAGACGGGCGGAACGTCTTCGGAAAATCATGAGGGCTAAAAGTTTTAACAACTAATGTTAATTGATACTATCCAAACAGATTTAAAAAATGCTCAACTGGATAAAAATGAACTTAAGGTTAGTACCCTGAGACTTCTTTTGTCTGAAATTAAATATGCTGAGATTAAAAAAAATGAGGAGGATCAGACACTGTCAGATGATGAAACAATTATAGTTGTACAAAAGGAGGTTAAAAAAAGAAAAGAAGCTGCTGATGGTTTTAGACAAGGAGGAAGAGAAGAAACGGCTCAAAAAGAAGAAGCTGAAGCAGAAATTTTGGCGAAATATTTACCCAAACAACTTACAGATGAGGAGCTAAATAGTATCATTGATGAAGCAATTATTAAAACAGGGGCGTTAGGCAGGAGCGATATGGGTAGGGTAATTGGTTTTGTAATGGGACAAGTTAGAGGATCTGTTGATGGTGCCAGAGTCAGTAATTTACTTCAGAAAAAATGGTCAACGTAATTATAACTTCCAATCCAAGATATAAAATAAACCGTGACTGCATCCAAACTTCAATTACCACTGTTTTCTCAGCACATAAAGTGACAGGTAACGTTGAAATCGAAGTAACCATAGTTGGAGACCGGAAAATGCAGACCTTAAATAAAAAATATCGAAAAATAGACGGGACTACAGACGTATTATCTTTTTGTTTAACAGAAGGGAATGAGATGGGTTTTATTACGATACCGGATGGCATATTGCGCTTAGGATTAATTGTAATTTCTTATCCCCAGGTAATTATCAATGCCTCTGCGGATAAAAAGTCAGTTGAAGATGAAATTAATTTTTTGGTTGAACACGGGATAACACACCTATTGGGAATCCATCATGATTAGTCATTAGTCATTAGACTCTGGATTTCCCATCTTTTATCTGATAGCTGAAAGCTGTAGACTGATAGCTGCAATATGGTTTTATATCGGAAATACAGGTCACAAACGCTTGGTGAATTAGTTGGTCAGAAACTGGCTAAAGATACGTTAAAATCTGCCTTCAGTGCAGGAAGGTTATCTCATGCTTATCTTTTTTGCGGACCACGAGGAACTGGTAAAACCTCAACTGCCAGAATTTTGGCAAAAATGGTTAACTGCGAGGCGATTACTGTGGAAGACACCCAAATTCCTTGTAATAAATGTGCTGCCTGTATTTCCATTACTGATGGCTCCAATATGGATGTGATAGAAATGGATGGCGCATCTAACCGTGGGATAGAGGATATCAGAAACTTAAAAGACACCATTAAACTTGCTCCAACCTCTGCCCACAAAAAAGTTTATATTATTGACGAGGTGCATATGTTATCAGGAGATGCTTTTAATGCCCTTCTTAAAACCTTAGAAGAACCACCCAGTCATGTTTTATTTATTTTAGCAACAACAGAAGTCCAAAAAATCCCGGTCACAATTTTATCCCGAGTTACCAGGATTGATTTTAAACCAGCCACCACTCTCGAATCAGTAGAACTCATTAAAAAAGCGGCAGAGATGGAGAAAATAGAGATTGAAGATGAAGCAGCTTTGATGTTAGCCAAAAAGGCAAACGGTAGTTTCCGCGATGCCATTAAATTTTTAGACCAACTTTCTTCTTATGGCAGAATTGATAAAAAAATTGTAATGGAAGGATTCGGAACCGTTGAAATGAACCAAACCATTGATTTACTGCAAAGCTTGTCACAAAAAAATCCTTCAGAAATTCTAGACAAATTAAATAAACAAGTTGCTCTGGGCGTAAATATTAAGGAATTGACCTTATTACTTTTGGATTCGTTAAGACAGATTCTATATATTAAAAACGGACTAGGAGAGAAACTTGTGAGCCAAGAACTTAGTGCTGAAAAATATCAGGAATTAGTCAAGTTAGCTGATAAATTTGAAACAGAGGGAGTTGTTGATATTATCAGCAATATCCAAAATTCCCTGGAACAGAGCCGGTTTATCTCTATTCCAGTTTTACCCCTCGAGATGGCTTTACTGGAAAGTTGCAAAGTTCGTCAGCAATCTGGAGTAGATGATCCGCCCAAGGTTGAAGTTACAGAAGCAAAGCCTCACACTAAACCTGAAGTCTCCCAAGTCCCAGAGAAAATGGTTGAAGTAGAACCACTAAAAGCCTCAGATCTTATTGATAACTCAAATTTATCTGAAAGTTCAAGTAGGTCTGATGTTTTATCGTCAATAGACTCCCCTGATATGCAAAAGATTATTGACAGATGGGCCTATATTTTAGAAACAGTTAGGGCATATAATTATTCTTTGGAAGCATTGCTTAGGTCATCTAAGATACTGGAATGCGGAGAAAATAGTGTAGTTATCGAAGTTCCTTACTCTTTTCACCAACGGATTTTAGAATCAGCCAAATCACGGGATTTGCTTCAATCAATATTCTCCGATATTTTAGGTAGACAAATTAAAATAGCTACTGCTTTAGGTAAACGTTTGGTTCATTCGGAAGAATTATCTAATGTTGAGGTAGCGGAGGATGATGAAATTGTGCGGATTGCCTCAGAAATCTTTAACTCAGAAACTGTGAATTAACATCTTGACTCTGCTGTATTAATTCAAGTAATCTACCTGCAGATGGCATCAAAAGTTTTTCCACTAATTGAAAAAGAAAAAAAGAGACAGATTACAGGACTCGAGATGATCCCTTCTGAAAATTATGTTTCACCAAATGTCTTAAAAGCTTTGGGTTCAATTTTAACTAATAAATATTCAGAAGGGTTTCCTGGGAGACGTTATTATGGTGGTAATGAAGTGGTCGATGAAATAGAAAATTATGCAGTTAGCTTAGCCAAAAAATTATTTGGTGTGCCACTGGCTTTTGTTCAATCTTATTCCGGGTCTCCGGCAAATATGGCAGCCACCATGGCTGTTTGTGAGCCAGGGGATACAGTTATGGGATTAGCTTTATCATCAGGTGGGCATTTAACTCACGGAGCTAATTTAAGTTTTTCCAGCATATTTTATAAAGCAGTAAATTATTCTGTAGGAAAAGATTGGAAAATAGATTTTGAGGAACTCCAAATCATAGCTTTAAAGCATAAACCAAAATTAATCTGGGTAGGTACAACAGCATACCCTTTTAAATTGGATTATAAAAAATTCAGAAAAGTTACTGATATGGTAGGGGCAACACTGGTAGCAGATATTTCCCATATTGCTGGGCTCATTGCAGGTGGGGTACATGATTCACCTGTGCCTTATGTTGATATTATTACGACTACGACCCACAAGACTTTGCGTGGACCCCGTGGGGCAATAATTATGGTGACAGAAAGGGGACTTAAAAAAGACCCTGAGATAAGGTCAAAAATAGAAAGAGCAATTATTCCTGGGTTACAGGGTGGGCCGCATAATCATCAAACAGCAGCAATCGCTGTATCTTTAGAGGAAGCTTTAAGACCTTCATTTAAAAAATATGCTGCCCAAGTTGCCAAAAATGCTAAAGTTTTAGCTCATGAGCTGGGGACTGTTTCTGAAGTGCATTTAATCTTATTTCCGCTTGTGGATTATGGATATGGAATGGGTTATCAGGCTCAATATGCTCTAGAAGAAGCAGGGATTACTGTTAATAAAAACACTATCCCGGGTGAACCTGCTTCTCCTTTCTATCCTTCCGGTATCAGACTTGGTACTCCAGCCTTAACTACCAGGGGAATGAAGGAAAAAGATATGAAAAAAATTGCTATTTGGATTAAAAGGGTTTTAGAAGAAATCAGGGGTTTAGATTTACCAAAGGAGCAGGAGATGAGAAAAGATTTCTTAAAAGAAGTAAAAATTAAACTACACCAAAATTACAACCTGAAAAAAATCAGAGAAGAGATTAAAGAATTTGCCTCTAAATATCCTGTCCCAGGAATAAGTATATAATTACATTATATGGCAGACACAATTTGTTTTTTTAGTTAAATAAGGGTATATAATTAAAGCATTCAATATGAATAAGCTTGAGGCTGAAAATAGAATAAAAGTTGAGTTAGCACTTGACCAAGATAAAGTAACTTACTTACCTCCTGCTGGTCAAAACGAAATGGCTAAATCTGCTCGCACTACACCAGACAAACTCAGTATGACTTGGACTCATGCCTCAAGACACCATGTAGTCCATCGAGGTATAGGGACTGAACCTAAAGCACCTGATCTAATTACTCAGGGCTCAAAAAAACGTCAAAGAAGAGCATCTAAAAAATCTCCTTATTTTTACGATAAGTTAGTCTGACGCCTAGAAGGTATAGAATCGGGAGACCTGATATTTTGTTAAAGATATATAATAATCTCTCTAAACAACCTCTCCTGTTCCCAGTTCCGTTAATCTAAATAAGGTATAATCAGGGCATGAAACTCATTGATGGGAAAAAGTTGGCTGAAAGAAGAGAAATTGAGCTTAAAAAGAAAGTTCGAGGTTTAGGTAGAATTCCTAATGGAGTAAATATTTTAATTGGTGATGATCCTTCCTCTGTGCTTTATACCCAAATTAAAGAAAAAAAGGCTAAAGAACTTGGGATTAACTTTACCACTTTAAAATTTTCCCTAGGTGGCAATAGTAATCCACCCCCCAGGTGGGATGAAGTTGTGAAAAAAATAGAGGAATTAAATCAGGATAATAATACTGATGGGTTGATGATTCAGCTGCCTTTACCAAAAGAGTTTTTGGGCAGTCATCAAACAGAAGAACTACTTGCGTTAATTGATCCCCAAAAAGATATTGATGGATTAAATTACGCACGCAAAACCTCATCTTTTGTGCCTGCAGCTGTGAAGGCAGTTCTTTCTATTTTAGAGGATGAAAATATCGAAATATCTGGTAAACAAGTAGTGATAGTAGGTGCCAGCGATTTGGTGGGGAAACCGATAGCTAAAGAGATTGAAAAAAGAGGAGATAAAGTTGTAATTTGTGATAAAGGAACTGCAGATTTAAAGGAGTGTATGTTACAGGCTGATATTTTAATCTCTGCCACAGGCGTCCCTGGGCTTATTACCGGTGATATGGTTAAAAAAGGAATAGTGGTAATTGATGTAGGAGCAGAAAAAGTGGATGAAAAATTGGTGGGGGATGTGGATTTTGCATCTGTTTATCCAAAAGTTTCAAAAATTACTCCTGTTCCTGGTGGTGTGGGTCCGATGACTGTGATCTCTCTTATGGAAAATGTAGTAGAAGCAGTGAAAAAAGACAGTAAATAAAGTTAATTTATGGGTAAAAATTTTTCTACATAATTACAAAGAGTTTGATTGGAAGAATCAATTAATGGGATGGAGTGTTTAGTCGCTTCTCTATTAAATAGGGGGCATAATTCCTCTTTGAATAACCTAACAAATCTTGCTTTTCTTGCTTCAGGCTCTTGGTATTTTTGTCCTACAAATGTAGGTGCAATCTGCCTACCTGATGCAAAATCAATTAATAACGCATCATTGAACATCCCATTTTCATAAGAAATAATAACATTCCCTGGATTAGGATCTTGTACCCAAAAACCATATTTTAAACAAAGTTGGCAAGCATGTTCAAAGGCTTGGTTGTAGATATATCCACTAATTTCAGCAGTTAATTGCTTTTCGGTGACATTATAACTTCCGTTATCAACCTGATATAGTAAGGCATCAAGCGAAGGTCCGAAATGAGGTGTGAGAAACCCAAAAACAGGGTGCCCATCTAAAAAAAGGTTTTCAAGCTCTTTGACATGATTTTGTAATTTAGATAATCCAGATATTTCAAGTGATGCTCGTATTATCATTACCTCATTTTTAATTCTTTTATCTTGATCTTTTTGCAAAGGAACGTTGGGGGGTAATGCTTTGATCCACTCTAGCGTTACAGGGTTGAAAAGAATTGCTAAAGCTGCTGAAGGTGGATTTACGCTTTCACTCTTGGAAGAGTTTAATCCGCCTTTAACTAAATGCCAATTATTAGCTTCTGTTAGTTCAGAATGTTCTGCCTGGACTTTTCTTTTTGTTCTGAACATATTTGCATTCACCTTATCAGGGAGCTGACGAAGAAGAAGCTCTTTAAATTCTGGCGTTTGAGTTTCCATAGAGATATGGTAAAATATTACCAATGTTAAACGAAAAGTGCAAAGAGGGGAATCACAGTTGGAGTTGTCTACAAGTTCAAGGGAATCTTGGAGAGATAAAAAAAATCAAATCTTTAACCCCTAAGGAAGTTGAACAAATAAGTAGTAATCCTAATAACTTAAATGATAACTTAAATGCTGTTTGCCCTGGAGGGATGGTTATATGTGAGGGTTGTGAAAAACCTTTTAGAGAAGATCAAGGATTACCTAAGATCAATTTACAAGACTTAAGGGATCAAGTAGAGAGAAGAGGACAGATCTAATTTATGGGAATGCTTGATGGTTTAAAACAACTTGGTGATCTGAAGAAAATGCGTGATTCTGCAATGGAAATTCAAAAAAAATTAGCAGGTATTAAAATTACAGTAGAACATAAAGGGGTAATTGTGGTGATGACTGCAGATCAGAAACTAGTTTCTATCTCCGGCGAGCAAGATTTTGAAAAAATCACTGAAGCAGTTAATGAAGCTCTTAAACAATCCCAAAAAGTAGCTGCAGATGAAATGAAACCAATGATGGGTGGGTTAGGTTTGCCTGGAATGTAAGAATGCTTAGGTTTGTCTAGATAGATTGCTCACCTCGTCTTCGACGAGTCGAAGCGGGTCACCTCGCTTCACTCCTCGCAATGACACTTTCTAAATGGTAAAATTGCAACACATATGTCTGCAGTTCCTAAAGTAGTCCAAAGTTTAATTGAAGCTTTTGAAAGACTGCCTGGTATTGGCCCCAAAACTGCTCAAAGACTAGTTTACCATCTGCTTCATGCCCCCAAAGAAGAAACCCAGGCTTTAGCTCAAGCAGCTTTGGATTTAAAAGAAAAAACTGTTATTTGTGAAGTTTGTTTTAATATTTCAGAGAAATCTCCCTGTGAAATTTGTTCTGATTATGGGAGAGAAAAATCAATAATTGCTGTAGTAGAAGATCCACTTGATGTTTTAGCCTTGGAAAAAGCAAATTTTAAAGGTTTGTATCATGTGTTACATGGAGTAATTTCACCAATGGACAATATTGGTCCCGAGGAACTCCATATCCGGGAACTGCTACCTCGGCTTAAAGATGGCACAGTCAAAGAAATTATTATGGCAACTAATCCGACCATGGAGGGAGATGCCACTGCTATGTATATTGACCGTCTAATTTCGCCTCTTGGAATACAAGTGACCAGAATTGCGAGAGGCTTACCAGTGGGGGGTGATATAGAATATGCAGATGAGACTACTTTAACAAGAGCCTTAGAGGGAAGAAAGAAATATTAAATGATGTACAATATTAAATATGAGTGATGGGGGGGGAATAAACACTGCTGTTGGTCAATTTGCTGCTGATACCGGAGGAGCTATAGCTGAAGCTGTTAAGGATGCTTTTGGTGAGGCTATTGAGCAAGGCGTTCAGGCAATAATACCTGGTCCTCAACAAGCTCCTCAAGACCCACAAGCAGCACAAAAATTTCAGCAAGAACAGGCTCAAAAACAGGAAGAAAATCAAGCAAAAAGACAATGGGCAGAAGCTATTATTGCCAGGTATAGAAAAACAGATGATGAACAGGCTGCTGTTAGGATGAAACAGAAACAGGAAGATAATATGAAACAACAGGAAGAACAACAAGAAAAACAAGAAAAAGGATTTGAATTACAAAAACAAGAACAAAAATCAGCTGATTTGACAGCCATTCAACAAGCTGCCAGAAGAACAGAAATTAAAGGTGGTTTAGGAGGGTAGTATGGGCAAAATTACTTATGTGTGTTGCATAAACATGTTATAATATCTCTTGAAAGAAAATTATGCCAGAAAAGCCTGAATTTGCAGGATCTTTAGAGAACAAATTACCACCAGAGTTTAAAAAGTTTTTAGAAAAAGAAAAACAAATAAATAGTGCCCAGGTGATGGCTGATGCTATGCTTGAAGAAAATCATACCCTCTCTGCAGAAGAAGCGTTCAAAATAGCGATGAAAATTTTGAATAATCCCGTTATGGATCTTTCAGATCTATGTCATAATAAGGGTAATGAGTGATAATGAATTTTCTCTTTTTCCTGTAGTAGAGGTGATTCCTCCTTCTTCCCCAGAACGTGTTGCAGAGTGTACTGATTGCGCGCGTAGATTGATAATAAAAATTATCCAAAACGAGAAAATAGAGGGGGCTAAAAAAGGATTTGGACCGGGAATTCTAAAATTACTTCACCAAGAAATACTTGCTTATTACCCTGGATGGGCTGGAAAATTTAGGTTAGATGATGATGTTAGAGTTGGAGGGAGGAAAATGATCTCAGCGAATCACCTTGAAGATCATGCTTATAAGTTTGAAACTTGGTTGGAGAGTGAGGTGGATAAACTTCGGATGCCAGAGAATCGTGAAGATATACATGGTGCACTTCGGGTAGCAACAGCTGCTCACTATGCCGTGGTAGGAGAACTGCATCCTTTTGATGATGGAAATGGAAGGGTAGCTCGGATTTTGATGAATGGAATCTTAATGATGAATACAAAAGAAGGTCATTATTATAATTATTATATTTTTCCTATACCCATGTTGCGTGATCAAGTTGACGAAGAAATGATTCGCAAAACCTTAGAACAAGGTAAAGAACCGAAATTACACCCCTATCTGCAGGCATTAAGAGATGTAGATCGTACAGGAGTACTTAATCCTTTTGAAGTTTATATAGCAGGTAAATGGACTAGATCAATTGCTGATTTTCTAACAGATTTGGAAACAAAATATAAGAAAGGACCAAAAGATCATAACTGGAAACGTAATCTAAATAATGTAGCAGCTATAGATATAGTAGATAAATTTATTGAGAGAAGAAGAAGGTTATTTGCTTTTATTGAAATGAATCGGAGAGGTGAATATCCATTAGATAAAGTACCCGATTTTTATGCTCTAAAACATTTAGCCTTAAATAAAGCTTGATTTTTACTTAAGATTTTAGCTAGAATACTGCCAATATGTTAAAAATATACAATACTTTAACCAGAAAACTTGAAGATTTTATGCCTTTAGATCCACCTAAAGTTGGTATGTATACCTGTGGTCCTACTGTGTATGATTTTGCTCATATTGGTAATCTCCGTACTTATTTATTTGAAGATTTACTGCACAGGATTTTAGAAACCAATGGTTTTACAGTTAACCGGGTAATGAATATTACTGATATTGAAGACAAGATTATTAAAAAGGCCAAAGAAGAAGGGGTATTACCGGAACAAATTACTGTACCATTTGAGAAATTGTTTATGGAAGATCTGAAAAAGCTAAATATGAGAATGGCTAATGTTTATCCCCGTGCTACAGAACACGTTTCGAAAATGGTCAAGTATATTGAAATCTTGATTGAAAAAGGATTTGCTTATATAGAAGAAGACGGTTCAGTCTATTTTGATATTTCTAAATTTCCTGATTATGGGAAACTATCAGGTTTGGAAGGGAGGACTCTTAAAACAGGCACCAGAGTTTTATCAGATGAATACGATAAGGCAAATGTGCAAGACTTTGCCTTGTGGAAATCAGTTGATCCGGATGAGGTGGGTTACGATTCTCCTTGGGGTAAAGGTAGACCAGGTTGGCACATAGAATGTTCAGTCATGAGCCAGGAATATTTGGGTGAGACTTTTGATATTCATACCGGGGGAGTAGACAATATTTTTCCGCATCATGAGAATGAAATTGCTCAAGCCGAAGCCAAGACTGGAAAAAAATTTGCAAATTATTTTCTCCATGGAGAACACTTATTAGTCGATGGAAAAAAGATGGCTAAGTCTGCTCAGAACTTTTTTACCCTACATGATATTGAAGACAAAGGTTTTGATTGTGTAGCTTTTCGGTACTTAATTTTAACAGCCAATTACCGCGATAAACTAAATTTTACTTGGGAAAGTTTGGGGGCTGCCCAGAATGCTTTGCAAGGTTTAAGAGGGCAGATTAGAGCGTGGGATAGCCCTAATCAGATTAACCCGAACTTTTGGCAAAGATTTCTTGAAGCTGCCAATAATGACTTAGGCATACCCCAAGCTTTGGCTATCATGTGGGAAATGGTTAAATCAGATATTCCAAGTGAAACTAAGTCAGCAACCCTACTTAAGATGGATGAAGTCTTAGGATTAGGCCTTGATCAATATATTGCTCACCCCATTGAAATTCCTCAAAAAGTACAGGAATTAATTAATCACCGGGAGAACGCCAGAAAACAGGGTGATTTTAAAAAATCAGATGAACTCCGCCATGAAATTATAAAATTAGGATTTGAAATCAAAGACACTCCTGAAGGACCAAAGGTGAAGAAAATATAGTTGATATTTTTCCTAAATTAAGGTAAAATACGCCCCATGAATGAAAGAAAAGATTTAGCCCCGCAGGGATGGGAAAGGATACAGGGGCCAAATGGAATTAATTTTGTTAAAATTGAAGAATACCCTGAGGGGGGTATTAAAAGAACTATTACAAAAAACCTGCAAAGACAGTCTGATAGTTTGGAAGATGTTAATGTTTCGGGTTGGACGAGGCGTATCTATAATTTTGTGACACCCATAGCAAGAACTAGATATTCTGTACAAAAAAACGAGGGAAGAATAGAAATCGAATTGGGTATGGATGTTGTGCATCCCAACACAGGTTTGGATGAAAGGATAGAAAAAGGTAAGGGGAAAATTGATGTTCTTGTTTTAGGGCGACATGATAGGTGTATGATTGGTTATAATCATCAAGGTAGGATAGAAGAAATTTCTTTTACAGAAAATGCCTCTTCGGATTATTTGTTTTTTTATGAGAAAGAATTGGTTAGACCTGTTAAGGATAAATTTCAAGAGATAATGGATCTTTATGGTATGAAGGGTGAGGCAATTTTTATGCCTGAGGTAACCAATATTGATTATCCGAGCGAAAGGGAAGCTCACAGGGAAATGTCTCAAGGACTTTTAGAGCAAGATATTACAGATAGAACACAATACTGGGAGAAAGGGTATGCCGAAGCAGTAATGTTATTTACATATCATTGGGTTGACAGGATGTTAAAAAGTTTGGGGTAAACAGTTTATAAATGATGATGTTAAAAATGATTTTATCGAAAGTTTTGCAGAGCATGTTTTAACTACTGTCTCAAATATCTCACCTAATTTTGATTTGTCGGATGACCAAGATAAAAGCAATGATTTTTTGAAGTCGATCAACGCTGTTTTATCCAATATCTTAGCTGAAAATCAAAGTAATATTGAAGAAAGCGGTAAATTTGACGTCTGTTTTAGTTTTCCCGGTGTTGATAGAAATATTAAGCTAATAATAACTCAGGATTTTCAGGAAAGGTCGCTTACTGAGACAGAAATGTTAAATGGTGTAGAATATTCCTATGACAGCAGAACTTATTCTGTAAATGATGAAGAAGGCAAAATTAGAATCATTATAAAAAATATATTAAATCCTCAAGATGTAAGAGAAATAACTGTACCCACATCTATTGATGCACAGTCTTTAGTGGAGATTATGAGCAACCCAAGCCCCTCTGGATGGGAAAGAGGGTTTGGATTGGTGCCAGTTCAGGCTAATATTCATTAGCACATTATTTAAAAATATATCCTATAATTTGATTTTTTAATGCAAAAATGGTATTATTTCATGTATGAGTCAAGAAAAATTCCATGGATCAGTAAGTGACGGACAGCAAGAATCTGAAGTGCAGCCCAGAGTATTTGCAATTTCTTCCAAAACTCCTCACCAGTGGTTGGCCTCAGAAAGTAGTAAAGGAGTAACTTTCCGGAATAGAGTTGCCGGAGATATTATATTAAATGCGAGAGAGCTTGAGCCCAGGATTGATTGGCAGGAAGTTGTAAATTGTGCTTATGCTGTGGTTATGGGACGCGAGCGTCATATTGGGAAAACCGGAATTGCAGATTCCATTACAGAGTCAATGGGAACGGTTGCTGCAAATATGGGTTGGAATATGGATGCACCCAAAGTAGTTTATATGAGTGGATATCACTTTTTGTGGATCTTGGGGGATAAATTGGATAGTCTAAATAAAAGGCTTCAGTCTGCAGCAGAAAGAACATTCCTTACCGAAGAAGCCAAAGAAGAAACACTAAAAAAAGAGAAACAAACAGCCGGTAGATTAGGGATTTTTCATCAGAGATTAGGTGAGTCTTTATCTGTTTATGCAAGAATGAACTTACCCGAAGAAAAATTTGAGTCTTACTTAGAAGTTTTAAGATCTTTAAGTTATTTATCTCGTTTAAAAATGAGTAATGAAAGATCTAAAATACTTAAGCTAGTAAAGGCAGGTAGCATTGAAGAGGCATCAGTTATAATTGCGAGAAGAAAATCTTCTCAAGTCATGAGTTGACCTTCGGATTTGATTTGGTTATAGTTGACTGTATGATTCCTTTAGCAGACCGGATGCGGCCTAAAAATTTAGCTGAATATATTGGGCAAAAACACCTTCTCAGTGAGGATAAACTGCTGTATAAAGCTATTAAAAACAATCAACTATTTTCTATGGTTTTTTGGGGGCCTCCTGGTTCTGGTAAAACTACCCTGGCCCGGGTGATTGCTGCCGAAATTGATGCTGAATTTATGGAGTTTTCAGCAGTTACGACCGGGATGGCAGAGCTCAAAAAAATCTTTGAAAAACTTAGGGAAGCTAAAACGCTTTTTGCTAAAAAAAATGTGGTAATTTTTATTGATGAAATCCACAGGTTTAATAAAGCCCAACAGGATTCCCTGTTGCCTTATGTGGAAAACGGAACCTTTATTCTAATTGGGGCCACCACTGAAAATCCCAGTTTTGAAATTATTAATCCATTGTTGTCCCGAACCCGGGTAGTTATTTTAAATCCTTTAGGAAAGGAAGAACTAGAACAAGTAATAACAAGAGCTCTTACCAATAAAGAGCATGGTTTAGGCCAACTTAAGTTGAAACTAACTTCTGATGCCTTGGAATTTTTGATAGAATCGTCTGGGGGAGATGCTAGGATAGTTCTTAACACTCTGGAGGTTTTGGAAACAATATCAAATTTAGGAGTACACCCCAGGGGTGTCCGCTCAAAAGTAGATAGAAAAATGATTGAGGAGGCGTTGCAGAAAAAGGCATTACTATATGATAAGGTTGGGGAAGAGCATTACAATACTATTTCTGCTTTTATTAAATCCATGAGAGCCTCAAACGTGGATGCTGCTCTCTATTATTTAGCCAGAATGGTGGAAGCAGGAGAAGATCCTTTATTTATTGCCAGAAGAATGGTGATTTTTGCATCAGAAGATATAGGTATGATCCAACCTACAGCTTTGGTGGTAGCCAATGAAGTTTTTAAAGCTTGTGAAACAATAGGGTATCCGGAATGTCAAATTAACTTAGCTCATGGAGTGGCTTACTTAGCTTCTGCCAAAAAAGACAGATCAGCCCATGATGCTTATTTTAAAGCTCTGGAAGATGTTAAAACTTTTGGTAATTTACCTATCCCCATGAATTTACGGAATGCTCCCACAAAACTAATGAAAAACTTAGGCTATGGTCAAGGCTATGAAAAATATTCAAAAGAAAGTTTGTTGCCGGAAAAGCTAAAAGGTAAAAAATATTATTAAAACTATTGTCTAATTCCCATTACTTTGTTAAACTAACCTTCATGTATAAACTTTCTACTTTAAAAAACGGCTTAACACTTATTACTATAGATCTTCCTTATCTGGATTCTGTGACGACAATGGTAGCAGTAGGAGCAGGTTCCCGTTATGAAACTAAAAATATCAATGGATTGTCTCACTTTTTGGAACATATGGCTTTTAAAGGAACTAAAAAGTACCCAACAGCTGAAATTATTGCTAATTTAGTTGATGGGATTGGGGCAGTGAATAATGCAGGAACAGATAAAGAATATACTTTTTATTGGATTAAATCTGCTGCCAAACATTTGGAATTTTCCAGTGACCTGTTATCTTCTATGGTGACAGAACCGCTTTTATCTGAAGAAGAAATTGAAAAAGAAAAAGGAGTCATTATAGAAGAGCTTAGGATGTTTAAAGATAATCCTTCCCGATATGTTTGGGATCTGTATGAGAAGTTACAATTTGGTGATCAACCGGTGGGGTGGGATATTGGTGGAGACGAAAAAACCATTAAATCTTTAAAGAAAGATGATTTTTTAAGTTATATCAAATCTTTGTATAATTCTTCTAATATGGTGGTGATTTACGTTGGTAAGTTGCCGGAAAATATTCAAGAAATTGCCCGGAACGATTTTTCAAATTTATCGGAAAATAAAAATAAATCTTATGCACCTTTTAAACTCTCAAAACAGATAAAACCTAAAATAAATGTTTATTATAAAAAAACCGATCAGGCAAATTTAGTGTTAGGAGTAAGTGGGTATGATAGACAAAATCAAAAACGTTATGCTGCTAAAATTTTGGGTATTATTTTAGGGGAAGGGATGTCATCCAGGCTGTTTCGGGAAATTAGAGAGAAGAGGGGTTTGGCTTACCATGTTTCAGCCGGACATCATTCATATTTAGATACTGGTATGTTTGTGGTCTACAGTGGGTTAAAACTGGAAAAAATTGAAGAAGGACTGGAGGTCATTCGCACGGAAATGTTACGGACAGTTACCGAGAAGGTGACAGAAGAAGAGCTAAATAAGGCAAAAGAGATGGAGCGCGGGAGGTTGGCTCTCCGCTCTGAATCCACTAATTTTTTGGCAGAATATTTTGGAGTTAATTTTATTTTAGATAGAGAGATTGAAACTTTTGAGGAGTATTTGAAAAAGATTGAGGCTATCACAATAGATGATCTGCAGGTAGTTGCCAAAGATTTATTTAAAAAAGAAAAATTCAATTTACAAATCATCGGTCCGTTTAAAAATCAGACTAAATTTGAGAGTTTACTTAATGCTTAGTTGAATTTTATGGATATAAACTCATTTAACTCGAGTTTGCAACTCTCGTTAAATAGTTTG
>CAZDEH010000013.1:0-17752 GCA_964504665.1 uncultured Gammaproteobacteria bacterium
GTGGGTAATAGTCAGAGATGGACAGGAAATTTTCCGGGGTGTGAATTGTAAAAAAATCTGTAAAACGAAAAGCAATAATCGTATGACCAGCAGGGTCCCAACTAAAAGGAACTTTATTTAAATTAATCCAAATAATATTAGCAACTAGATGAAATAGGCCGAGAAGAAAAAGAAATATTAAGTAAATATCAAACTTATAAATCTTACTGGGCATAAATATTATTATAAACCAATTTAACTCGAATCTACAACTCTCGTTAAATGTTTTGAACCCAAAATTTTGATTAAAAAGTGCGAATTGGAGTATTTTGGGTATAACAAAAAACAAAGCCGTCAATCATGACGGCTTTGTTAAATAAACAGACTAACTAAAATTATTCTTTTTAGTAGTTAGCTTTTAATGCCTGGAAAGGCGTATTAGGTTTAGGACTTTCTGCCGAACCTATTGATAAATCATTCATATTTACTGTATGAACAAAATATCTTGGATAAGCCTCTCTTTCCTGTCTTACTTTTACTCCTTGCAAAAATGCTCCAGTACTTGCAAAGGCAGTAGGACTACCCGCTCTTACTTCCATACCAAAAATCTGCACTTCCGTACCGGGAACTGTCATACCACGCATTGTTAATTTCATCTCTTGTTCATAAGGAGCCCTTATAAACACAGTCTGATGACCAAAATCTTCCCCTGCGATAGCTCCGGATTGGCAAAATTGAAGCCCGATATTTCTATCTCCGTTTTTACTCCTCAATAATATTTCCTCAATCTCTTCCATATCAATCCTAATAATTGTATGTTTAGGAACAGTTAGCTCAAATTGAGGACGTCCCTCTGCATCTTGAGCTAAAGCGGGATCAGATGGATCTTGAAACTCGTAAAAGTTTCTGTTTTTTCCTTCTCTTCTGATATATTCTGCATCTCCTGCTGCTACCCAAGCATCCCATTTCACCTTATCTGTAGCAGTGAGCTTACTTGGATCAGCTAAGAAAGCACCAGCTTTATCTGCCTCTAGTACATTTCTTGTTGGATTTTTTGGACCCTTTAAACCAGTTAAATTGTTCTCAAAGATACCGTGATCAGCCAAATCAAGCCCTTTAGTAACTTTAGTTGGCATTCCGGTAACGCCCATAATATCTTTCCCTCTTAGATCTTGGACTTTCCAAGTTCCTTTTGGGCAAGATTCTGCAGTTGCTTCTACAGTTGCAGCTGGTCTAGCAGTTATAGCTGCCACAGGTGTTCCATCTTTTCTAGGGGCTGCGGCTGTTGCACTAGCTGGTTTAGTAGCTTCTACTCTAGGAGTATCAATAGCTAATCCTCGAGTAGCTCTATCTTCAGCGACTGCTGTACCAGCTATTTCTTTAGTAGTAGTTAAAGTAGAAGTTGGCTGAACTCCAGGTTCATTAGTAACTCTCCATCCACAACTAGCTAATACCGTTGTTGCTACTCCTGCACCACCTAGTTTTAAGAAATCTCTTCTAGATAATTCTTTCATATTTTTCACCTCCTTTAGTCTGCCGTAGTTTTAACGTAGGCGACCTTAAATTTAAATTTTTATGATTCTTTATCAAACTGACGTTTTTGCCAGGTATATAAAGCTGAATCTGCATTATCTTTATTAAATCTGGATAATTTTCTTAAACCCCATCCTGCTGGTAAAAATCCTACTAAAGACCAGGCTATTAAGGGTAAACCTGTTTTAGGAAGTTGCTCTACTGGAGGAACCTGTTTATTAATGTTTTGTTGTATACAAAGTGTACTAGTATCCTGATCTAAAAGTGATCCTGTGCGCACTTCAGCTAAATTAACAGGACAAACAATGCCTGTCATGTCTTGATTAACATTAACTTTTGTTTTTAATAAGAAGGTCTGGGATTGACCGGGAGCTAATTTATTAATAGAAAAGTGAATTTGTCCACCTTTATTAATAGATCCCCCACTGACAAAAGCCAACTCACCCGGTAGTTTATCTGTTATTTCCAAATTGGATAAATCCTGATTACCCGTATTGGTGACTTCCAGTTGGAAATCAACAGCTTGGTTAGGAATAAACAAAAATTGATCTCGGGTTAAATTATCCACAAATTGTTGTGATTGAGGGTTAAAGATCTTTTTATTAATTAATAGTTTACTGTTTGGGGTTGGTTGTGCAGGTGGCACATATTGGGCCAAAACTGACGGAGCAACAAAAAGACTGGATATAATTAAGGTTGCTACAATCAGACTTTTATTCATAGTTGTATTTGCTATATTACTATAAGATATTAGATTTGTCAAGATGGCAATACTTTGAGGCAGAAAATAGGTCAATAACTTTTTGGAGAATAACCTATTATAGTGATTACGTCAACTGGTAATTTAAAATTTAGCCTTATTATCTTAAGGGAAACATTGTTCTAGTTTCTTCAATAGCTCCATTGCGTCCATTAATAATCATGACATCTATCTGGCTACCGGTAAAATTACCCCCATTAGGACTACGGAGAGAGGCTTCTCTTTCCCGAGCTATATTTTCCAAATGGACTGGTTGTAAACCACCATCAGGATTTACAGTAGCACCAACCCAATTATATTTCGGGACTACTAAAAGGTTAACATCTACTCCACCGCCTGCCGCTCCTATTGCGTCTTTAACGATAACTAAGGAAGCGCGGTCTGCTCCTCCTGGAAAAGATACTTTTACCCCATATGGGTCCTGATACTCAACCGGACCACATGTCACAGCCATAGTATTACCTTCATTAGTTAATAAAGATAAAGGTACTCTCTCTTCAGGGCTACCAGTTACTGGAAGTGGAACGCCAACAGTTGAATATCCCCAGGTAGGCTGCCATTCACCTTCAGATTCAGGTGGTTTTGGGGAAAAACCATCTGCTCCTCTCAATCCAAGTGCGGCTGTATGGGCTGTAGCAATATTACTGTGCGCATTTATTTCTGAACTATAAACAGGACGAGGACCTACAATTCCTGCTCCTGCGATTACAGCTACTGTCAATATTCTTGCTATTTTTTGCTCTATTTTACTCATAAAGTTCCCTTTTTTTCTTTGCTCACGTACTATACTATAAGTTATTTAATTTGTCAAGTCTGTAAAACTACTGCGGCGATAGACAGATTTGTTTATGTCCTCTATTGGGAACTTGTCCCTGCCCAAGACAAGCCCCCAACACAGAACACAATATTTACCCAAAACTATTAACCCTGCCACAAAATGGTCTCTTGACAAGACCGGACATTTGTGAAAATGTAGAGTATAGAAATATGATTTCTTCTGCTTAGAAATTATACTTCGAAATTAATAAAAGGGCATTGCTATTCGAGTCCGTCTGCGGTAGTAATGCTCTTTTTTTTGTCCTCTACATTCAGTTATTAAAGTTCTTATCCTCTAACCATGACGATCAAACCTTGATCACGACTTCCCATTATTTTCTTAACGGAAGCCATTAAAGGATCAAGTTGAACTCTGTGTATCTTTCTAAGACCTATTTTTCTTGTTTTAATTGTTAACATTAGACCTATCATAATACAGGAAAAACTATTTGTCAACAATCATAAATCCCATAGCTTTATTTAGTCTAATTTTCCATAGACTTGTAGTAATATTAAGAGGATAGTCTATGTAGTTTAGACTGTTATAACAATCTATATTTAGTATGACTTTTTACATTTCCACTAAAAAATTATAATGTGGATAAGTGGTTAACTCTTCTAAAACTTGATCTATGGATATAAATAGGCTTACAATCAATTAAGGAGTTTTAATTATGAATAAATCACGGTTGTGGGCTATTATTATTGTTGCCGGAATCTTTGCCCTTCTAGGAGTCTTCTTGGCTGATATCATTGATCTGCCAAGTCCTTTTACCTTAAACACTACCCGCCTGGTTTATGCAGTACTGGGGATATTGATATCGCTTTTATATTTTTCTCAAATTACCTCATGGGTGATAAGAACTACTGCCAAGCTAACAAAGTTGGCTGCCAGAAAATTAGCCTTAGAAATAAGTGAACAGGTTGCTACCCATAATCCTTTCCAGTCCTCTGAAGGTTTAGCTAAGTTAAAGACTGAGTTATCCGGCGTTACTATAATAGATACATCCTCCTTAATTGACGGTAGATTGTTGGAGGTAGCACATACGGGTTTTTTGTATGGCTTGATCTTAATCCCGGATTTTGTGTTAAGAGAACTCCAACTGGTAGCTGATTCAGCTGATCATCTCAAAAGAGCCAGAGGAAGAAGAGGCTTTGAGATTATCCACCAGCTGAAAAAAATTAAGAGTCTGAAGGTGGAGGTTTGGGACAAAACGTTGTCAAAAATAAGCGGATTAGATGAAAATATAGACGTTGATAACCGGTTAATCAGTTTGACCAAGACATTAAACGGCAAACTCCTAACCTGTGATTTCAACCTAAATCAGGTGGGCAAACTGCATGGTATTACAGTTTTAAACATAAATGAGCTGACCAATGCTCTAAAAACATTACCCCTACCAGGTGAGTTATTACAAGTTAAGATCATCCATCCCGGGAAAGATAAAGATCAAATGGTGGGATATCTAACGGATGGGACTATGGTGGTGGTAAAGGATGCGCCCCAAAAACTGGATCAAGAGGTAAGTGTGACTGTCAATAAAGTTATTCAGGGAGCTGCCGGCAGAATGGTCTTTGCTAAAGTGGCAGAACGATAGAGGCAAATTCCGATTTACTCAGAATCCTTGACACTTCTCATAAGGAGTTTAATTAAGTTATTTCATCCAAGAGAAAATTGATACCATGTTGGGTAATTGATTTTGAAGCAAGATTGACTGCTTGTTGCAAAGCAAACTTGGGATTTTTTCCTCGAGCCATTAAGACCAAAAAAGTTCCCGCCAAAACATCTCCCGCACCGGTTTTGTCGATAACTGATTTCACTTCCAGTACTTTTACCGAAACAGTTTTTCCATCTTCGATATAATCTGCCCCTCCTGCTCCCTTTTTTATCACCATAGCTTTACCGGAAAGTTTTCTGATTAATTCTTTTTCCTTTTTATCAATAAAAACAATGTCTACCAGTTTAAAAACTTCCAAAACCTCTTTTGGATATTGTTCAATATATTGCTCAAGACTATCAATAGAGATTAAAGCCTGACTTTTCCTCCGAATGAACTTAACAAATTCAATTTGTTTTTGGGGTAAATTGGTGGCAACGTGAATGAAGTGAGCCTTTAAATATTTGGTGGGAATATCTTTAGTGATCATGTCTTTGCCAACATTCATCTCCGCACGAAAAGTTCTTTCCTGACCGTCTTCAGAAAGATAAGTATGAAAAAATCTCGTGGTCTTACCATTTTTAATAATTTTTATACCACTGATGTCTACTTTCAACTTTTGCAAATCTTTAAAAGGAAAGTCTTTGCCTATCCTGCTAACAATGCCAACTTTCTTGGAGAACAATGAAGCCGGTAGCCCAACTAAATAAGCTGATCCGCTTTTAATAACATGTCTCTCTCCTCTGATAATATTTTCATCAAAAGAAATGTGACCAATAACAACCAAATCAAACATCGAAGTCATTATAGCTTACTTGAAGCTTCCTGTATTCTGGGAAAGTGGTATAATTGGTTTGTGAAGAAAATAAAAAAACTAGATTATTTAATTAAATTAACTTATGATAAGACCTACAAAGGCTATGTGGCTGATGTGGTGAATTTATATGGCTGTATGTCTCAAGGTAAAACTAAGGAAGAGGTGTTAGTCAATATAGAAAAAGCTATTAAAGCCTATATGGAAGCGATTAACCTTAAGACAGATAAGAATTCCGAATTTACAGAAAAATCTATTGATACTCCAATACCCGTATTAAATGCCTAAGTTAACTAATATTTCAGGCACAGAGGCTGTAAAAGCCTTTGTTAAGTTTGGGTACAAACATGTTCACACCTCCGGCGATCATGGTCTTTGCTAAAATGGAGAATCATAATAGTAGCCACTCATAAACGGGAAGCACTACTATAGTCTTACCATAAAGCATAAGTGTGTCTTTCTCATCTTCTGTTATTATCATCCCGGTACTATCATTTACCTCCTTCATTGAATCAAGTAAGGCTCGTACTTCTCTTTCTTTTGTAGTTGGATCAGCCAGGCTCTCCGAGACTTGTAAAAAAGCTTTTTGCTTAGGCAAATAAAAATCTACTTCTTTGCCTGTTTCTGTTTTGTAATAGTAAATCTCCTTGTTATCTTCATAGAGTCTGCGGAGTTTTAAAAATACTGTATTTTCCAAGAATTTTCCTTTATCCTCAGAGAAAGAAGAGGCAACTGATTTTGTAAGTCCCGTATCTATGCCATAGACTTTTTTATTTGCTATTTGTTGTTTCTTAACTGAGTAGGAATAGCGATTTAAGACAAAAAATAGCCAACTTGCTTGTAAATATTCTATATAAGTTGAGACGGTATTCACGCTTCCCAGTTGTAATAATTCTTTTAATTTATTGTAAGAAACTAAAGAGGGAATATTGCTTAAAAGATAGAAGGCGAGCTCCCGCAGTGGTTTTGTCTCTGCCAACTTATAGCGTGCTCCAATATCCCGGTCTATAATAGCATCGTAGAGTCTTTTATGTATTGGAAGCTGTTGATATTGCAGAGCTTCCGGTATTCCCCCTTTCTGTATATACTCCGAAACGGTTTTTCTTAATTCTCCCTTTTGCACCGTTGTAAGACGGGTAATATCCGGCAACAGTATTTTCCTAAACTGTAAATATTCCTTAAAGGAAAATGGAAATAGCTCAATCGGCATATACCGTCCGGTTAATTTTGTACCAAGCTCTTTTGAGAGAAGTGACGCATTAGACCCGGTTATATAAAATTTATACCCACCCCATATCATTCTATTCACAAACATTTCCCACCCCTCAATATTTTGAATTTCATCAAACATGAATATTTTTTGATTTCCAAATAGTTCTATAAGAAGTTCATGTAATCTAGTAAAATCAGACACTCTAAAGCTGAGAAACCGGTCATCTTCAAAGTTAACATAAAAATACTCATTATTTGGATATAATTTGTGAGCAAGTTGAGCTAAAAGCGTTGATTTACCTGCCCGGCGCAATCCGGATATTATCACAGGAAACGGTGTATCTTTATATTTTGTAATCTCAGCTAACTTTTCTCTTTCTATCCCAAGATCTGCACCTGAAATTTCTCCCCGTTGCTCTATTAATAGTGTGCGTATTTCATCAAAAGATTTCATTTATAATGAAAGCTTATCATAAAATGTTTTCATTGTCAATGAAAACATTATGAAAGCGGCAGAGTAAAAGCAAAGGTTGAGCCTAGTCCAAGCCCTTCAGAGTTCCCCCAAATACTACCCCCATGAGCCTCTATAATGCCTTTAGCAACTATTAGACCCAAACCTGTTCCCTTCCTAACTCCACTTTTACCTTTACCAAATTGTTCAAATTTAGAAAATAATTTGGGAATATCTTCTGATTTAATACCATCACCGGTATCAATGATTGAAACCATGATATGATCCCCGGTTTTTTCTGCCTTAACAGTAACTGATCCTGTGTCAGTATATTTAATAGCATTTGATAATAAGTTATTTAAAGCCTGACCCACTCTTCTTTTATCAAAATCTAATTTAGGTAACGGAACCCCAATATCCACGACCAACTGAATGTGTTTTTGCTCTGCTACAGGTTTAAGTACGACAACTTTTTCCTCTATCAACGCTATTAAATCCTCTTCCTTTTTCACAATTTCAAATTTTCCAGTCTCGATTTTAGCTACATCCAGCAAATCATTTACTAAATCCATCATTTCCCCTGTTGTTGATCTGATTATTTCTAAATTTTTAACAATGTCTTGTGGAGATAATTTCTCAAGATCAGTCATAATCTCTACAGTACTATAAGATATGGTCGTTAAGGGAGTCCGCAGTTCATGAACCATCATAGCAGTAAAGTCATCTTTCATCTTCTCCAGTTCTTTCTTCGAAGTAACGTCATGAAAGATTACCGCAGCTCCCAGTAGATAACTATACCGGTCAACTACAGGCTCCACATAAACTTCCACAAAATTTTTATTTATCTCTACTTCTTTTAGCCTGACAATGTTTTTGTGAGACAGCGCCTGTTTAATTGCATTCTCCAGGTCCAGTTTAAGCCCCACTCCGGCAATTATCTCCATTAAACTATCAACCGACTTAACCCCTAACATACTAGCCAGAGCGGGGTTAGCCACGCTCATTCTGAAGGAAGAATCAACCATAAAAATTCCATCACTTAGAGAAGATATCATTGCTGACAACCTTCTTTTTTCGTTCTCTACCACCTGAGTAAGCTTACTGGCACTGGTCGATACCTGACTCAAAATAGTATATAAAATCTTTGTGTCTTCATCTTTGTATAAACCCGGTGCATTTGAAGAAATATTAATTAAGGCGGACAACTCACTACCTATCATCATCGGCAGGTTAAAAGATGAACCAACCTCGTTAGTTCCATTCAATGATAAACCTCCGGAAACAGTCTCATCAATTAAATCCACCATCACTTTTCTCCCGGACATTGTCGAATATGATACAATTAGATCCTTTTTGACACTGTCAATAAATTGCTGAGCAGTTCCTTCTGCAGCATGAATTTTTAATATTGTTCTGCCTTCCGAACCCATCATAATATAGCTAACTGTGACGTACTCGACTAAACCGGACAAAGAATCAGTGATGATCTCCAGGATTTGTCTTAAATCAAGAGAATAACCAGCCCTTTCTGCTAAAGACCGGAGAACAGCCAGCTCTAAAACCTGTCGTTTTAATTCCTTTTCCCGTTCCTCCATTTCAGTCTCATGAAGTCTGGTATGCTTTTTGAATCTTGATAAATAGACAAAGAAAAGAGAAATAAAAATAGAATTTCCAAATAAGAATAATCCCAAGGCAAGTGGATCCATAAAAATAGTATACTGTATATTTTCTTTCTATACCATACAACAATAATTTTCCGTCAAGGCAAACCTTCTGAATCTTGACACAAAGATGCTTTAATGCTAAAATGTCTTTATGATACGAACTACAGTTAGATTTGAAGATAATATTTTTCAACAGGCTCGTAAGAAGGCTATCGATCAAAGAATTCCTTTTACAAGTTTTGTTAATAACGCATTGAAAACTTATTTAAACACTACCGAGAAGATCAAAAAAATAGATTTTAAAGTTAAAATTTATAGGCTGGGAGAGATTCAGGGAAATTTGAGCAGAACAGAAATCTATCAAGATGTTTGAACCTATCTTATTTGACACAAATATTTTAGTTTATGCCCATAACTTTGATTCCGCTCTTCATCACTATGCGTTAGACAAAGTTAAGGATGTAGCAGAAGGAAGGTTAAAAGGGGTATTAGCACAACAAAACTTACTTGAGTTTTACTCAATAGTTACTGATCATAAAAGAGTTGCCAATCCACTTTCTCCCAAAGAAGCAAAGGAGCTTATAAAAGATTACTTAAATTCCCCTTTTGAGATTATTTTTCCTACTAAGGAAACAAGTGAAATATTATTATCTCTTTGCCAGGAAAATAATATTAAAAATGGCGAGATCTTTGACATCTATCTAGCTGCTACTTGTGTTTCTAATAAAATTAGAACTATATTAACAGCTAATATCACAGACTTTAAAAATTTAACAGTGTTAAAAGTAATTGACTTAAATTCAGAACTGGAAAAAAGCTACTGAATATTTAGAATCTGTTTCACCTTAACTACCATTTGAGCAGGCACAACTTGGTATTTGATAAAAATATCTAAGACTCCTAAACTTTTGAGTTTGTCATTATTCAGGTCTTCGACATAATTAGTCATCACCACAACCGGTAAATCTCTCATTAAAGGACCGGAACGGAGGGTCGTTAGAAATTCAATCAAATCACCGTCTGGCAGAAGGTAATCTGTCAGGATAATATCATATTTAGTACCTTCACCAAGTTTTTGCTTTGCTTCGTTTAAAGTAAATGCCTGGTCAACCTCAAACCCCTCAACTCTAAATCTGATCGCTACCAGATCAGACATAGCTTTTTCATCTTCAATGATTAGTATTTTCGCCATATATAAATACTACTTCTTCCCAATCACAAATTCCAGGTCAGCTTTATCAGAGGACTTCAAAGAAGCCGCAGCAGAAGATGCTTGATAATCTGTCACATCAGTTAGCAAAATCTTTATTTGCTCATCCATCCCTGCCTTTGCTTTGATAATACTTTCTCCAACATTTTGAGTAGGAGTGTTACCTGTTTTATCTATCTGCCAACCTAGTTCTTTCAGTTTATCAGCCAGGGTACCGGCTGCACCGGTTTTAGGGGTACCGTTAAGGACTCTGACTTTATACTTAGATCTATCTATTGACGGTGTTGGAGTTGGTGTTGGGGTAGGTGTGGGGGTTACTTCAACCACAGCTGATTTTGAAGGGTTTATTCTATTCGTAATTATTGACAACAGCTGATCTCTATAAAATACAACTCCACCAAAAATAATAATCAATAATAAAATGGGGACAAAAACTATAATTCTAGACCGTTTTTTTTCACCAGTGTTTTCGTTCATTGTTGTTGCCTTCTGATTCCAATTATACTCTTCTTTAGGCACTTTTTCTTCCCCTGTCTCTGCCTCCTCTAAATCATCCAATCTTTTTTCAACAATAGGTGAAACATTACTGGTACTCATAAAATGTTCTGCCGTGATACCAAAATTTTGCTTGCCCAAATCCAGAAGTGAGGTAATATTTGCTTCCAAATTATCCAGATTGGAATCAGTTTTTGCCAGAGCATGGCCTCCTTTCACTAAAACTAATTCTAAACAGCAACCAGGAGTCAAATGGTCAGCAATTTGATCAATGACCACAGCAGGACTATCCGATCTATTGTGGCTGGCTATCACCTCTGCATGAGGCAAATTGTCAGCAGTTTTCCCTGAATCCTTTGGATAAGCAAAATATTGGATCAAGTTCCCATCAAGAGGCTGACTAAAAACGTCAAGATCCTCTTTGGGTCTGGGCCATTCCGGAGCTTCTCCTGTTTTGACTACTTGAAGATAATACTGGTCTTGACTAGCGGTTTCGCTTTGTTCAACAAACTCCTTTTTAAATTGGTGTTCAGGAAGATCTCCTGTTTCTTCTTGTTTTATAGGTTCTTCCTGCTCTTCCTGTTCTTCTTCTGATTTCTCATCATTCTTAGTTTCACTTTCATCATCTAAAGGATCGTTGTCAAGGGAATGATAAGAAGTTTTGGGAGGAGTGTCTTTTTCAGACTCATCCTCATTATGATCATCAGGCAGATTATTTATCATATTTTTATTTAATAATTTGCTTTTTCAGCATCTGACTTAGTTTCATGAATTGTGCCTTCAGGATGATGCGGTGGCGAATACATGGTAATTATTTTCATGGGAATATCACCTATGGTAATAAAATTATGTTCTATCCCTGCATGAACCAATACCAAATCCCCTACCTTAAATGAAGCTTCTTCTCCATTTAACACCACTTTTCCTTCACCCTCTACTAAATATAAAACCTGATCTGTATCGGGGTGTACTTCTGATCCAATTTCTCCTCCTGGAGGAATACTCATAATTACCACCTGAGTATATTTACCCGTCTCTAAAACATGTCTGAAATAAGGATTGTGTTTTGCTTGAGAGTTAATATCCTGAAGATAACCTTTCATAACTAATATTAGATTAGCAGAAAATAAATTGCTTTGCAAATTTAATTTTAATACCCAACTTTTAACCTCCAAAAATTTCTAATAATTCCTTTATGTACTCCAAATAATATTTAGATGTATCCTTCTCTTGACAATTATATAACTGTTGTGTATACTTTGTATACATATGACTACTGTAATTCACATCAGAGCTGATAAAGAAGTGAAGAAAAATGCTCAAAAGGCTGCTAAAGACTTGGGGTTAACCTTAAGTGACGTGATTAATGCTTCCCTTCGAAATTTTATCAGAACCAGAGAGATTGTTTTTTCGGATATTCCCCAAATGACTCCTGAACTTGAAAAAATACTGGATACTGTTGAGAAAGATATTAAAGAAGGTAAAAATTTCTCCCCTGCTTTCAATAATGCTGATGAAATGGACAAATACCTGGACTCCTTAAAGTAATTTCATGAAAATCTTGCTTCACAAAAATTTCCAGAAGCATTATTTAAAGCTGACTGAAAGCCAAAAGAAAAAATTTAAGGAAAGAAGGAACTTATTCCTGCAAGACGAGTTTAACCCTGCTTTAAATAATCATTCGTTAAGAGGTAAATATTTAGGGTATAGAAGTATTAACATAACTGGAGACTTAAGGGTCATTTTTAAAAAAGAGGTTAATGGCAATATCATGTTTATAGACTTGGGTTCCCATAGTAATTTATATGGATAAAAATTCACTTTAGCCTCACAAGGAGAGTCCTTGGAGTCTCCTAGTCTCCTAGTCTTAATGGATAAAAATTTCTAATAATTCCCCTGGAGTGACTATTTTTAAAGGCTTGAAAGATTTTTTTATATCTGGTTTTAATAAATGCTTTTTATCAAGGGTAACTAAAAAATCACATTCAGTTAATTTTGCCCCAGCAATTAGATGAGCATCTCTTACATCAATCTTTTTAATTTTTTCTATCTCCGATAAACGAATTTTCTCCCTAACTATAATCTTTGAATTAACAATAAATTTCTGTATTTCCCGTTTGTTTTTTTTAATCTTTAAAATATGCTCTTCTATCTCTTCAATCACAGTTTGAGAAGTTAGGCATATAAAAATACCCAGGTTGGAAAGCTTAATAACTTTAGCTGAACCACCATTTACAGAAAGTAAGGCAGTTATAATTACTGAGGCATCAAGATAAATTTTAGTTGGCTGAGGATGTAATTTTTTCATTAACCTTAACCTCAAGTTTAGAGGATAATTGATCCATCTTTAACCATTCTTTAATTTCAGCATCAGAGAAAATTCTATAAGGAGCACTTTCTGCCGATTCAATAATAACTTTATTCCCAACTTTTTTAGCTTTTACAACTTCTCCTTCAGTTAACCCAAGCTCATCTCTCCAGGATTTAGGAATGGTAACCATCCCTTTACCTAAAATTCTCACCCACTCTTCTTGACTATTTGAGATTAAATTGCTCATATTTCCAACTTTCTACTTTTTTACATTATAAACTTATTTTTACCCTTTGTCTATACTTAATTTTATAGCCTCAGCTAAAGATTTAGCATTTTCCGGGGAGATGACAGTAGAAAAGCCTAATTTTTTAGCTTCGGTTTTTCTTTTTTCCAGTTGTCTGACATTTCGCAGTTCCCCCAAAAGTCCTACTTCTCCTACTAAAGCTACTTTAGGATTAATTGACTTATCTTTAAATGAGGAAATAATGCTAAGACAAATTGCTAAATCTGCAGCAGGTTCTGTAACTTTTATTCCACCTGTTACATTTACAAAAATGTCTTGGTCAAAAAGAGGCAACCCTAATCGTTTAGAAATAACTGCTACCAAAAGCTGCAGCCTATTATTGTCTATACCTGCACCAACTCTTCTCGGTATAGGCAAAAAACTTTTGGTCACCAGAGCCTGAATTTCTACGAGAATGGGTCTTAGTCCTCCCATGGTGGCTACCACAGCAGAGCCCGGAGCCAAAACCCGTTGCTCCAGGAAAATCTTTGAAGGGTTGGTAACCTCTTTCATCCCATCTTCTGCCATCTCAAAAATTCCCACCTCGTCAACTGACCCAAATCTATTTTTAGAAGACCTGAGGATTCTGAAATTTGAAGCAGGGTCACCTTCCAAGGATAAAACTACATCAACTAAATGCTCAAGGGTTTTGGGACCGGCAATATTACCTTCTTTGGTCACATGACCTACTAAAAAAATTGGGATGTGCAAGTTTTTTGCTACCCTTTGCAATCTGTGAGCACATTCTCTGACTTGTCCAATTGAACCTGCGGCTGAGGTTAAATCCAAAGTCTCCATAGTTTGGATAGAATCAATAATAATTAAAGACGGATGATGTAGTTTGATGATGTTAATAATTGAATCTACATCAGTCTCATTTAAGACACTCAAATCAGCATTAGGTTTGATACGGTCTGTACGTAGTTTGATCTGGTGGGCAGATTCTTCACCAGCAATATATAAAACGTTAGCAGTTGGATGTTGGAGGTTAGAAGATGGATATTGAGGTTGGATATTTGAGGTTAGATTTTTTTCATCTAATTTCAAACTACTAGCTTCCTTATCTACCTTCCCACTTCTACCATCCAACTTCTGGTTAATATTTAAGGCTAGTTGTGTTAGTAAAGTTGACTTCCCTATCCCCGGATCTCCTGATACTAAAACCACTGACCCAAGTACAATTCCCGCTCCCAACACCCTATCAAACTCTATCAGTCCAGTGGAAATCCGTGCGTATTTTTGCTTTTCCACATCCTTTAAATTAATGATCTCTGCTCTTTCCCCTTTGGCTGAAGACTGACGACTGACGGCTGATAACTCTTCCACCGTTTCTACCAGTGAGTTCCATGTTCCACACTCAGGACATTTGCCTAAAAAGGATGGGGCAAGGTAACCACATTGCTGACAAACATAGGAAGTACGGAGTTTAGCCATGGATCTATTATATGTCAATTGATTTTCTCTCCACAATCCTCTACTCTTAATCTTGATGATACCAAAATTTTTTATCCTGCTCTTTGCTATTTGCTATTTGCTATTTGCTATCTTTCCTTCTCTTGCCCTAGCTCAAGTAGAGTCTGTTGATTTTACTTATGTTTATAAAGTCCCGGATAAAGAGGCAGTTGATGGGGATATTGTTTCTTGGACAACCGATAAAGGATTACAAAGGTCATCTTATCCATATGATCTGCGGGTTTTTGGCGCCATCCAAACTACACCTTTAATGACTTATAAAAGCGTTGATAATGAGGGACAACCTATCGCCAGGGCCGGAACTGCCTTGGTAAATGTTACCACCCTTGCAGGACCCATTAAGGTTGGTGACTACGTCACTACTTCCGAAATACCGGGTAAAGGACAAAAAGCCACTGCTTCAGGCTATGTTATAGGTATTGCCCTCACCTCTCTTGACCAAAATGAAGGAACTTCCCTTGATTATCAAAAAAAAATAACAGGTTCAAAACAACCAGCTCCTGTCGAAAAAATCAGATCAGGTAAAATAACTGTGGCCATGAAAATTGAGTATGCCGAGCTCACCACTGCCAGAACTGCTCTTAGATTATTGGATTCATTTAATGCCTCCCTATTCACTAACATTCAAAACCCTGACCAGTTTGTTAAAATCTTCCGCTATATTACTGCCATTGTGGTAGTTTTAATTTCCTTCTCCGTCGGGTTCTTAACTTTCTCAAGATCTATCCCTAAGGGAATTGAGGCTATTGGCAGAAATCCTTTAGCCCAAAAAGCTGTAATGTTTTCTATCATTATGAATATTTTCTTTACACTAGTTACTGCTCTTGCCGGCATCGGAGCAGCCATCATCATCCTGAGATTTTAGCTCTCAGGCACGCCAAGCGAGGCTTGGGAAGGTGGGGTACATATCTGGTAATTGAAAATTTTCTTAGTTTCATCTATTCTTTAATCAATGCCTAAAACACTACTTTTTGAAATTATAGCTTTAATAATCTGCTTAACCGTTGCAGTTATCTCACTTATTCTCTATTTGGGAGAATATAGAAGACGCCGTCATGACGCTGATTTTAATCCTTTTCAAAAATTAACTGCTTCGGAAGAAAAAAGTTTTGGACTTTTACACCGGGCTATAAAAAAAGCTCAAGCAATCATCGGAAATGCAGAGCTTCAGGGAGTTAAGATTACAGCAGAGAACCAGTTTGTCTTGAGGAAAAATGAGGAGGCCCGCCTTGCCGAGATAAGCGAGTCGAGGCAGGAGCTAGAAAAAGAAATGGCTTTGCAAATGAATAAAACCTACTCGGAATATATCAAATTTGTAGAAAGCCTGAAACTACAAAATAACCAAATTCAGGCAATCAACCAGGAAGCTATAAAACAACGTGTTGATGCTATTTTTGATAAATTTGAACAAAACCTGGGAACTTTTTTAACTTCAACTGAACAAAAAAGTGTTGCTGCTATTGAACTTGAACTAAGGTCAGCCAGACAGCTAATTGAAACTTATAAAACACAACAGCTCTCTATTATTGATGAAAATATTATATCAATCTTAGAAAGAACCTTAGTCTTAGTTCTGGCTAAAAAGATTCCCCTCAAAGACCAGGTTGATTTGATATATGAAGCCTTAAATAAGGCTAAAGTGGAGAAATTTGTGGTATAAAAGCTATCAGACTAAGAAATTTTGTCTGGTAACATGCTTCGCGAAACGAGCTGACGACTGACGACTGACGACTATGACCAATACATTACTTGAAACAATTCTACAAGACAGTTTTATCAAAACTATTGCCTTGAAAAAGGTTACAGGTCTTAAAGATTACCTTTTAACCAAAGTTTTTTCTCCCTCTAAACAAGGTCCACCAATAACCGGTATCACAGATGACCGGGAGATTACTAGTTGGATTTTAAGTTTAGATCCGGTTGTTCTGAGTAAAATAAACCAACAAAATATCTATAGTATCTTTGATCAATTGGAAAAAGATATCAAAGCAATCGAACCACTCATGATATATCTTCCTTATGAACTACCCGCAGAGCAAATTGCCAAAATTGGGCAAAAGTTACGGGAAGATTACAATAACAAATTCCTGCTAGATATTCAAATTAACCCTGCTTTGATTGCCGGAGCTGCCCTATCTTATAGAGGTATCTATAGAGATTATTCTGTTAGACAAAGTATCTCTGACCAAAGAGAAGCAATCTTAGCTACTTTCAGAAAATATATTAAACATTAAGGTATGGTTGACGAGATTGGTTTTGTTAAACAAACAAGAGAATTTATAGCTTTTGTTGACGGTTTACCTTCGGCGAAAATAAACGATTTAGTAGAAAATGAGGCTGGTGTTAGGGGCCTGGTCAGTGCACTTTCCAGAGATAGTGTAGAGATCTGGATACTGGATGAAGGCAATATCCAACCCGGGCAAACTTTTAAAAGCACAAATTCTAGGTTAACCGTTCCTTTGGGTAATTTTCTACTGGGCAGGGCTATAAATCCTTTGGGGGTAGCTATCGACGGTCGTCCTCCTTTTCCTGTATCAGAACGGACTATTAGTGCTGAACTCGATAGTCCTGCTCCGGGAATAAGTGCCAGAAAATTTATTGATCAACAACTTGTCACCGGAATTACGATCCTCGACTCTTTAATCCCGGTGGGTAAAGGTCAGAGAGAGTTGGTACTCAGTGATGCCAGGAGTGGAAAACAGGATTTTCTGATTAACATTATCGTCAACCAGAAAAAAACTGGGGTAATTTGTATCTTTGCTGCCATTGGTAAACCTTTATCAGAGGTCCGCAGCGTTATTGATATTTTAAGAGCCAATGAGGCTTTAGATTATACTGTAATTGTTGCCACCGCTTCATCCGATCCTGCTCCCTTAATTTTTGTGACCCCTCAAACTGCTTTTACTATTGCCGAGTTTTTCCAAAAACAGGGCAAAGATGTACTGGTAATTTTAGACGATTTAGGTAACCATGCTAAAATTTACCGGGAAATTGCCCTCCTTGGTAACCGTTCTCCGGGTAAGGAATCTTATCCCGGTGATATTTTTTATCAGCATTCGCATCTGTTAGAACGGGCAGGAAATTTTAAGC
>CAZDEH010000013.1:17762-22836 GCA_964504665.1 uncultured Gammaproteobacteria bacterium
TCTATTACTGCATTACCGGCAGTTGAGTTAAATTTAAATGATTTTACAACCTATATCCCCACCAATGTCATGTCTATGACAGACGGGCATCTGCTTTTTAAATCGGAGCTCTACCGCCAAGGATCCCGTCCTGCCATTGATTTATCCCTCTCTGTTTCCAGGGTGGGACAACAAACTCAATCTAAGTTGGCAAATTTACTCGCCACCAGAGTCAAACAAGTTCTGGCTTCTGCCACGAAACTTGAATCAGTCAGTAGGTTTGCTTTTGAACTCCCCTTCGCCACCCAGCTAATTTTAAAACAAAAAGATATGTTTGCTGAACTAATCAAACAGCCTCCCCTAACTTTAATCTCTTTGGAAATTCAATTAATTTTACTTGCCCTCCCCTTTACAATTATCTTCCAAAATAAGGATAAGAATTTTGTCAAAAGATATAAGGATTTAATCGTTAAGGCCTTTGAGGAAGACGCTGACTTATCTTCATTTGCCAAAAATATCTTCAGATTAAAGTCGGACGAGGAATTAATTAGTCAATTGGATAATCACCCTTTCATGAAAAAATTAGACCAAATCATCGCAGGAAAACCTATTTAATATATGCCCTCTATCAAACAGATAAATTTGGAACTGCAAGACAGCGAGTCTTTAAAAATGGTGGCAAGTTCTTATACTGAAATTGCTGCTTTAAAACTGGCAAAGATCCGGGCTGGCATTGAAAAAAACAGGTCGTTTTTCCAGGAAATTACTGAAGTTTATCATGTCATGAATATTGAAGCGGCTAAAAGAAAAATCCAACTCAGACCAAAAAAAGGCACTGTCAGCATCTTGCTTACCTCCAACCACCATTTCTATGGAGGACTGGAAAAAGATTTAGTAAAATTTTTCATCACCAATACTACCAAATTTCAAACCGATAAAATTATCATCGGATCAACTGCGGCTGAATTTTTAAAATCTTTTAATTATCTTCATCCATATCAACAAGTTATCTTAAAAGAAGATTTACCTTCAGCAGAAGAGTTGCGGGGCTTTGTCTCCAAAATTGTGGATTACGAACAAATTATGATTTATTATTCCAGGATGCACTCAGTCTTAACTCAAGAACCTCATGTTGTTGATATCGTGCAAAAGCCTCCGGAATATTATACAAAGAGCAAGGCTACTAAAATCGACTATATTTTTGAACCTGAACTTGAAACAATACTTAAGTTTTTCGAGAGTCAAGTTATACTGCTCTTGATAGAACAAACTTTCTTGGAATCAGAGTTGGCAAGGGCTGCTGCCCGGTTGACTTCGATGGACCAGGCACAGCTTGCAGCTGATGAAACGATTACCCTCCAAAAAAGAGAATTGGCAATGGCTAAAAGATCTCTCGATAATATCCATATCCTGGAAAGCATTGCAACCATTAAAGCATTTAGAGATAATTCTTAAGATGAATAATCCGGCAAAAAAAGCAAAAGTATTTGGCAAAATCAGAAGTATTAAAGGACAGCTGGCAGAAGTACAGATAGAGTCAAGAGAGCTACCGTTTTTATCTGAAATATTAAACTCTCCGGAAGACCCTGATTTAAAACTTGAAGTATTCTATCAGGAAGAAGATATCGCACATACTCTTATACTATCACAAACTATATTAATGCATCGTGGTATGGAAGTTTTTGGGACAGGCTCAGAACTTAGAATAGTAGTCGGAGACGAGATTTTAGGAAGGGTTATTAACCTCTTCGGGGTTCCGCAAGACGGGAAACCTTTGCCAAAACTTGCAACTATTCCCATCTATGCTAAAGCTCCCCTCTTAAACACAATTAAAAGTGGTTTTAGCGTTTTGGAAACAGGTATTAAAGCCATCGATTTCCTAACCCCTTTTCCTAAAGGAGGGAAAATCGGCTTTATTGGGGGGGCCGGTGTCGGTAAAACAGTTCTTCTGACAGAACTAATACATAATATCACTACACTACATCAAGGTGTATCAGTTTTCGCCGGAGTTGGTGAACGTATCAGAGAGGGACAGGAACTTTACCAAAGATTAGTTGAATCAAAAACAATTGAACGAACTGTACTGTTACTTGGACAAATGAATGAAAATGCCCCGATTAGGTTCCGGGTCGGGTTGGCTGGTGTCACAATTGCCGAATATTTCCGTGACCAAAAGAAACAAGATGTTTTATTTTTTATCGACAATATGTTCCGTTTTATCCAGGCCGGGAATGAAGTATCTATGCTTCTCGGTACAATCCCCTCCGAACAAGGCTATCAAGCTACCTTGCAAACAGAATTAAGTTCTCTGGAAGACCGTTTAATTGCAACAGAAAATGCTTCCATTACTTCTATCCAAACGGTTTATGTGCCTTCCGATGAACTGACAGATGCCGGAGTAAATTCTATTATGAGTTTTTTAGATACAGCGGTTGTACTATCCCGTTCGGTTGCCCAAATGGGTTTATACCCACCAATCGATATCACCCTTTCTTCTTCCTCTATTTTATCCAAAAGTATTTTAGGAGAAGATCATTTTCAACTGTTTACTACTTTCCAGGAATTACTGGATAGATTTAACAAACTGGCTCACATTGTCGCCATAGTGGGCCAGTCAGAATTATCCCCCACAGACCAGATTATTTATAACAGAGTCCAAAAAGTGATTAATTATTTAACCCAACCCTTTTTTACAACAGAAGGACATACCGGAAGACCTGGTGTTTATGTACCTAAACAAACTACAATTAATGATATCAAAGCTATACTTACAGGATCGATAGATGAAGTTCCTAACGAAAAACTTAATTATATCGGAACGTTAAAAGATTTAAAGTAATATGCCTCTCTTACCCAGTATTGAACAACAAATAGAATCGGATAAAAATGTTCTTCATGTTAAAATACTCTCCCCCAGACAGGAACTTTTTCATGGGAATGCCCGTGCTGTTTCTTCTATTAACTCTGCCGGTAAATTTGATATCCTATCCGAACATGGTAATTTTATTACACTGGTGGAAAATAAACCTATCATCATTAAACTGGTAAACAGACAGACACAGACTTTTGCTTTTCCCTTGGCGGTAATATATGCCAGAAAAAATATAGTTACAATTTTTACTGATATTCAGCTGGAAACCTTAACTGCATAGTCTGTTATTTGTGAGATCACGAAGTGTGTGCTCTCGTAACAATGACGGGTCCTGTCGCTTCGGTATCTCAGGTGCGTCCTCGTTCGCTTTGCTCACTTGCGGTCGACTCCCGAGATCTCTCCTCCGCGCCACCCGTCATCTTTCACGATAATCCATACAAAATAGGTTATTGAAGATAAAATATCGCACACAAAATATACTCTAATTTAGACCAATTTTTTTTATTAATCTATGGATATCTTGACAAATCTATGCAAATACTGGCACTATAGATATAGACCTTCAATATATTATATATAGCTATATATTATTTATACTAATGAATGACCTGCCTAATAAGATAATAAAAAAATTCGTAAAGATTGGCGAAGCATCCCAAGAGTTAGGGGTATCTATAGATACACTGCGCAGGTGGGAAATAGCAGGTAAAATTAAGGCGATCAAGACCCCCGGTGGGACCAGACTATATTCTATCTCAACTTTAAACGAATTTATCAAATCCCCATCAAAATACCAAAGAAATATTATTTCAACTAAACCACAACCTCCTTTAGCTCCCGCAAAAATTAAGCTTGCCACGTTTGTGAAAATTGGTGAAGCCTCGGAAAAATTAGGAGTGTCCATTGATACACTACGCAGGTGGGGAAAAGCAGGCAAAATTGAAGTTATCAAAACCCCCGGTGGGACCAGACTATATTCTATCTCAACCCTTAAAGAACTGACTCAAGCTTTACCTAAATATGAAAGAAGCGATGTTTCATCCGGAAAACAATCTCTTAAAAATAAATTAACCACCATCGAGGACCTAATAGCCATTAGCCGATCAGAAGGGGTAATGCTCCAAAATGAACAGGAATTTACAGAATTTACAGATAAGAGAAAATTTGGGTCTGTTGATGTTAAGATTTTTTCTGAGGGAGAGTTACCTAATAATCTCTCCACCTCCGGGGAGTCAAAGCCCACCCCAGAGGTGTTTCATAGCCACAAAATCTATGCAATTACTGCTTTTTCCAGTGTGCTAGCCACAATAATAGTCGCTTTTTTACTTCTGTCTGGATACTCAAATCCTAATGATTTCACTGCTAAACTAGCTCAAATTTTTAGTTTTAATCAGCCAGAAAATAATGAACTTTCAACCATTAACTATCAACCATCTACTTTAAGCCCTGATGTCCTAGCTGCTACAACTGCCAGTTATTATCTTGATATTAACTCTGATGTAGTAATTGAGGGAGACTTGGCAGTTGGAAAAACTATTAATGGATTAACTCTTACTCCCAATGACGATGGTTTCTCTATAGCAGGAGGAAATACTGCCAGTAGAAAGATGACAGTTGTGGGTGGTGATGTAACTTTAGATCAGGATGTCTCTACCAAAGGGTCCCCCAGTTTTGAAACCCTGAAGCTAACCTCAACCTCCAAACAGCTTGCTATGGGAGGGGCAGGTACTTTAACCTGGACTCCAACAGGAGCTCAAGTTATTACATTCCCCAATGCTACCGGTACTGTTTTACTAGACTCAGCCACTCAAACTATAACAAACAAGACTATTTCTGGATCATCTAATACTTTTTCCAATATCCCCGGTTCTGCTCTCACAGACGCCAAAATAACTATTACTGCCGGAACAAATTTATCAGGTGGAGGCGATATCAGTCTCGGTGGTTCAGGAACCTTGGCTTTAAAAGGAGATATCTCCCTCACTTCTGTCACAGCTACAGGAAATGTTTCAGCAGCTACCCTAACTGGTTCATCTTATCTCACACTATCTCAAACTACTGCACCTACCACTACAACAGATAAACTTTATAATGTTTCTGGAGAACTATTATGGAATGGCTCATCTTTCTACAGGGTGGGAGGAACTGATGTAGCTGTGGCTGATGGTGGAACTGGGAAAAGTTCCTGGACCCAGTATGCCATACCATATCTTTCTGATACCA
>CAZDEH010000014.1:0-21947 GCA_964504665.1 uncultured Gammaproteobacteria bacterium
AGGTCGGGTTAAGTTGACAGTATAGTCATCAGTAGTCAGTCTTCAGCTCGCCTCGCGAAGCGGGTCGTCAGACTGAAAATCAAAATGCTTCCAAAGTCAAAAAGATTAAATCTTAAAACCTCTTTTAACTTTATTATTAAGGGACAAAAGGCAGAAAATTCACTTTATAAAATATTCTTTAGACAAGGTGATGATTTAACAGCTAAGGTTGGTATAGCCCTGAAAAAAGAGTATTTTAAACTGGCAACAGACAGGAACAGAGCCAGAAGACTAACCTCAAGAGCCATGGAAGTAATTTATCCTAAATTAAAAGAAGATGTGAATTTAATATTGATGCCAAAAATAGGAATGCTGAAATTAAATTCAGGAGAATTAACAGATATTTTGGAAAAAGAATTAAAGAAACTAGACCTACTAAACCGATGAGATCTATTGTGCTATTCTTAATTGATTTTTATAGGAAGTACTTATCATTTGATAATGGATTGCTTTCTTTTTTAGCTCCGGGTGGTGCTTGTCGGCAAAACCCAAGTTGTTCTTTGTATACTAGGCAAATGATAGTAAAGTATGGTTTAATAAAAGGACTTATGAAAGGGAGTAAAAGAATAATTTCATGCAGGTAATTGGTGATATTTTTAATACAGTTTTATTTGGACCGATTGTTAATTTACTGGTGGCAATCTTGCAGGGTTTAGAGTTTATCCATCTGCCAGGAGCCTTAGGTTTTGCCATTATTATTTTAACCATTGTCATCCGTCTTTTAGTGTGGCCTTTTATGCAAACTCAACTTAAATCAGCCAGAAAAATGGCAGAACTTAAACCTCAACTAGATGATCTAAAAATTAAACATAAAGGTGATAAGCAAGGGTTGGCTTCTGCCCAAATGGCTCTTTATAAGCAGCATGGTGTTAATCCTGCCGGTGGCTGTATTCCTGCCTTAATTCAAATTCCAATCATTATTGCCCTTTATCAAACTATTCTGGCTTTTTTTGATCCTAACGGTTTAAATAATATTAATAAAGTTTTGTATGTTAAGGATTGGGGTTTTACCTCTATTCCGAGCTTAGATTTTTTTGGTCTTAATTTAGCCACCAAACCTTCTGATTTTGGGAAGATTGGGTTACTACTACTTTTAATTCCAGTAATCACCGCGGTTCTACAACTTATTCAATCCAAAATGATGGCACCTGAAAAAGCTTTAAAAGAATATCCTTCTGACTCTCCAAAAGAGAAAAAAGAAAAAGAAGGCATAGAAGACTCCATGGTCGCCATGCAGTCACAAATGATGTATATGATGCCTTTGATGGTAGGTTATTTTGCTTTTCAGTTCCCTATTGGTCTGGCACTTTACTGGAACACTTTTACAATACTAGGGATTATTCAGCAGTATAAAATTTCCGGCTGGGGTGGATTGAAAGATTGGATTAAGTTTGCTAAAAGTAAAATAAAAATAGTCTAAAAATATGACATCTTTAAGTAAATCTATGATAATTTGGGATAATACTTTTAGTGTTGGTGTGAAAGAGATGGATGAGCAGCACCAAAAGCTTTTTGGGACCATTAACCGGCTTGGTAGTTCAATGAATGCTCCAGCAAACACTGAAAAAGTATCGGATATCATCAAAGAATTATTGGATTATTCTGTGTATCATTTTTTAGCAGAAGAAACTTATTTTGAGAAATTTAATTATGAGAACAAAGAGGTACATACTAAATTGCATAATTATTATAAAGAAAAAGTAAACCATTTCATAGATGATTTTCAAGAAAATAAGTATCTATCTTTTGAGATTATTGATTTTTTAATAACCTGGTGGAATGGACATGTTATTGGTGAAGACAAACTATATACTGAATGTTTTCATGATCATGGAATATATTAAACCTATTAATTCTTCTGATTGACTGATCCTGGATGTTCCTATATACTTACGGACTATAAGGAACTTGTGTGCTCGCAGTGGGTATGGCTTATTGCTCGCTACAAGCCCCTTGTATTTTTATAAATAAAAATATGGAAGCGAAAGTTTCAGAAATATTAGAAAATATCTTAGGTATGCTTAGTCTTGAAGGAAGCTTTGAAGTAACAGAAGGATCTGAGGAAGTTAAAGTTGTTATCGAAGCATCGGATCCAGGAAGGCTGATTGGTTTTAATGGTGAAACTTTAGATGCGTTGCAACTCATTGTTAACCAGATTGTGGGGAAGCAGGCAACAGATGAGGTCCCATATAAACGTGTCATTATTGATGTTGCCGGATGGAGACAAAATAAAGAAACGGATCTGGAACGAAGAGCCAAAAACTGGGTTACAGAAGTGCTGGAAACCAAAAAACCTTTGGAACTGGAACCAATGCCTTCCTGGCAAAGAAGAATAGTACATATGGTGACCTCTGAAACAGAAGGGGTGGAATCTGAAAGTATTGGCGAAGGTCGCGAAAGACATTTAATCATCAGACTTGCTGATAATAAAAAGCCTAGTATTAAAAAAGCAAAAAAGACAACAGCTAAGGTATCCTCATAATAGTAAAAATATATAACTATAACGTTGAGTGCTTCTCTTTTATTGGTTTTTGTGTAGAATTATAATAATGAAGTTTTTTGGCGAAAGTATAGTTCAACTGGTTTATTCTGATGTTATCAAAATTTCGCAACAAACTATATGGCAAATTATTAGTAAGGTTGCTACCTCCCTTTCCACCTTTATTATTCTTGGTTTAATCAGTAGAACTTTTGGGGCTAGTGGCACCGGCACTTTTACACTTGCCCTAACCTATTTAGGTTTTTTCTATCTGGCGTCTGACCTAGGGTTAAATGCTTATTTTCTACCCCGTCTTAATGCAGATAAAAACGAAGCCAACTCATTATTTAATGCAAGGCTTATTTTATCTTTGGCTTTAGTCATATTAGCCAACATAATCACTCTTTTTTTACCTTTCACAGATAATAATTTTAGATTATTAGTTTTAATCGGCTCTATTACAATCACAGTAAATAGCGTACTACCCTCTTTTAATTTAATCTTTCAAAACCAACTCAAATATGAATACTCTATGGCTGCTCTATCCCTGGGTGCTTTTTTCAGTACAATTATTATTGCTTTTTTAGGTTTAATTCATGCTCCTTTATATTCTTTAGTTCTCGGTCCAATACTTGGAGGAATAGTTAGTGTTTTAGTTTCTTTTAGTTTGGTTTCAAATCTCTATAAATTTTCCTTAGACTTTTCTCAAAAAGTATTTTTGATCAACACTGTTAAAAGCGCTTGGCCAATGATGGTGACTTTAGGATTAAATACAATTTATTTCCGGATTGATACATTTATTCTTTCTTCTATCTATTCGATGTCAGTGGTAGGAACATATAATTTAGCTTATCAAATTTTTCAAAGTCTCTTGGTTGTCCCAACCTTTATCGTGAATAGTCTTTATCCAATTTTAATCACTGACCAAAAAACTCAACCGAGTTTATTTATGAAAAAAATATTTTTTTCATCTATTATCTTATTTTCTATCTCCATAGTAGGATTGTTATTAACTTGGATTTTTTCCCCTTTAGCCATAAATTTAATTACAGGTAATGACTTTGGTGGTTCGGCAGTGTCACTGCGAATTCTCTCCCTTGGTTTTCCGGCTTTTTTCTTAACTTCACTACTGATGATAGTCATGGTTATTTATGGGAAACTCAAAGCGCTGGCTATAATTTATGGAATAAGCCTATTAATTAATGTGATCTTAAACCTGGTGTGGATTCCCCAATTTTCCTTTATTGCCGCCTCATGGGTAACAGTAGTATCAGAGTATCTAATTTTAGTTCTTCTGGCTGTTGTGGTTGTGCCACTTCTTTGGACTAAAGAATCCTCCATTTGAGTCTTGTTAGATTAAAAAATTAATTTTATACTCCATATTATGAAATATATTATTAATACTGACGGCGGTGCAAGAGGTAACCCCGGGCCAGCTGCTGCAGCTTTTATTATTGTGTCTGGCGACGGTAAAGAGATTTACCAAAAAGGTATTTATATGGGGATTGCTACAAATAATGAAGCAGAGTATTTTGCAGTGGAAAAAGCTATAGAAACACTTATTATCTTTGCCGGTAATACTTTAGAAATTGAAGTAGAACTTAGAGCAGATTCGGAGCTTGTGGTTAAACAGCTATCGAATCTATGGAAGCTTAAGAACGAACGGCTAAAAGTTTTTTATCGAAACATTAAACAACTTGAAGATAGAATAGAGAATATAACTTATATATATATTCCAAGGGCACAAAATCATAAAGCGGATTTGATTGTAAATACCACACTAGATAATCAAACGTGATCTTCTTCTATACGTTTCCTCTCTCTTGAAATAGATGACGAGTCAGCGTACGATAACGTGTGAAAGTGAGTATTAATATCATTTAAAATAATATGAATAACTTTTCGCGGAACAAGCCGGTGGCTTTAGTCGTGGGAGCTGCCAGCTTTATTGGATCTAGTTTGACCCGTGAGCTTCTTGTTAAAAGTATCCAGGTAATAGGAGTAGATGAGGTTGGCAGGGACCGTGAAAATTTAGTGGAACTAAGTAAGGATAAAAATTTTCAACTAATTAACAATTCCTTAGATGCCATACAAAACTTAGAGCTTCCACGTTTAGATTATGCAGTCTCTTGTTCTTCTGAATTAGCAAATCATTTCAGATTCCAACAGGATTTTCAAAGTTTTGTTGATGTTTGCCTGAAATATCATGCAAAAATTATTCTTTGCTCCTCCATTGATCTTTATGATACAAGTTCAGAGCACTTACCTAATTTAAAATATGCTGAAAAGTTTTTGGCTGAAAAAGCTACTACCGGAAAAATGAATGCCAGAGTTGTTAGATTGGCAGCTGTCTATGGTCCGCGCATGGATTTTCGCGAGCATGACCCAATCATCAAACTGATTAAATCAGCCATACTGGATAGATTAAATTCTGAACCAGCTCCTTTGGAATTTACGACCCGTGCTCTTTATATTAACGATGCGGTAAGGCTTTTAGTTAAAGCAATTATGCATGGATCAACCGCTCATAAAATTTATGATGGTGTTTCATATCCAGTTAAGATTTCTGAGATAAAACAGGTATTGATGGATCCTCTTTGGTACTCTGAAAAAGGTTTTAAGCCTACCCAATTACCACCTTGGCCAACACCCAATTTAAACAAAACAAGTAAAGAATTAGCATGGTTTCCTGCTACAGATATGGTGCTGGCACTTAAGGAAACGTTGGCATATTTTAGTTCTCATAAAGATCAGATTCCTTCTGAGGGTGTTGAAGATAAGAAGGTTCTAAACGATCCAGAGGAAGCAGACAGGACTGTAAACCATTTACCTGACATAAAGACAAAAGAGAAAATATATTATTTCCCAAAAATGAATTTAAAAACAGTAAAGGATAAAACTATATTGATTATTGGTTTGACTGTCATATTTTATGCATTAATTTTTCCACTTTTTAGATTTAGTTTTGAAATTTGGTCAGTCAAAGCACATTTAGAAAGTAGCATTAATCTTATGTCTTCCGGAAATTTTGATGAGGCAGAAAAGGAGTCAAGTACAGCTATGCAGAGTGCAGAGTATTTAAACGGATTAATTGGAAAACTAGCATTCGCTAAGCAAATTGATATGTTCAAAAATCCTTACGAGGGGATTGAGCAGGTGCTTAAAATGGTACAAAAAGGAACAGAGGCAAACTATCACAGTATTACAGGAGCTAAGTTTTTAGCGTCCGGTTTGGCTGTTATCTCAGGAGAGAAAGAAGGGGATATCGTGAGCATATTAAATGATGCCCAAACTGAGTTTAAAGATGCGGATAGCAAAATAGGGGAGGTCTCTGCTAATTTAGCCGACAGTAACTTTACCTCTAAGATACCAAGTAATTTATCTTATATAAAGAAGGATTGGCAAAATAAAAGCGACACTTATCGTGAGACTATTAGCTTAGGGAGGTCTCTGGCTGAGCTTTTGCCTGGAGTAATTGCCCTTGATGGAGAAAAAAAATATTTAATTGTGTTGCAAGATAACCGCGTTTTACGGCCAGGTGGAGGACTACTAAAAGCTTTTGCTGAGGTTACGTTTAGCCATGGGAGATTAAAAGAAATTAAAAGCGGCAGTATTGAAAATTTAGATCGAGCTTTTGGGGATAAAATTGAGCCTCCGGTAGAACTTAAAGCTGATTTAGGTGAAACCAATTGGAGAATGAGGGATGCTGCCTTTGATTTAGACTTTCCTACTAGTGCTCGTAACGTAATCTGGTTTTATAATAAAGAATCAGGAACTAAAGTATCAGGTGTTGTTATTATGGATCTAGTGTCTTTTTCCCGCTTACTGCAATCAGTAGGATCACTCAAAACTAAAAATTCCAATGGGGAAATTACCAGCAGTAACTTGGTCTTAAAAATACCTCTTGGGAGAGGAGGAAATGACTTAGCAGTCGAAGCTCTGCAAAGTTTAGTAGAGAGAATGCTTTATCTTCCGAAACAAAATTGGGTTGTTTTAGCTAAGAATTCAGGTCAATCTTTAAGCAATAAAAACCTGCTAATTTATCTGACTGATCCGCAGATGCTTTCCTATTTAATTTCTAATGGTTGGATAGATAGGGGTCCTAAACAAGAGGTATCTATTACTGGGGAAAAAGCTGATTTTCTGGCTTTTTCCGAAACTAATATGTCACAAGGTCAGGATAGTTTGACAATCGGAAAGTCTGTAATACTTGAAAACCGGATAGATGATGTAGGATTTTTTTCTCATAAACTGATTGTTAATTTTACTGCAACAGAAAAAATGACAGGAGTCTACAATAACCGGTATAAAGTTTATATACCATCCGGGACTAAATTAATCAAAGCCACTTGGGATAACAAGCCAATTAAAGGTTTGAGCACCTTTAGTGATTATGGTTTGGTGGGTTATTCAATGTTTCTCACCCTTGGGGTAGGTGAGCAAACACAACTGGTCATAGAATATCAAGATGTTAGTCCGGTTAAATTTGATAATAAGGAGTTAAAATACCGGTTAAATCTTTTTAAACAACCTGGTCAGCAGTCTTTACCAATTGACTTTAAGCTTACATTCCCTCCACAGTTAAAAGTGAACAGTAATTTACAAAGTAAAGTAGGGGAGGTATCTGTCAAAAGTGATTTATCAAAAGACCGCACCTTGGAGATTTTATTAAAACAATAGTTGTCTATGCTTGAAAGCTAGAGGTTATTATGTTAAAGTACCAAAGTTATGAATAGGATTTCGCTTAAAGCAACTGAGAGAAAAATATTAGGGAAAAAAGTTAATAAATTGAGGCGTGAAGGGATAATTCCCGGGCATGTTTTTGGTAAAAAAATTGAGACTGAACATGTTTCCGTGAAGTCAGCAGATTTTATTAAAGTTTATAAAGAAGCAGGGGAGACAGGTTTAGTTGATCTTAAAATAGGGGAGGAAAAAGTTAAACCTGTGCTTATTAGACAAGTTCAAGTTGATCCTGTTAGAGGTGAGATGCTAAATATTGATTTTTATCAGGTTAATTTACTTGAAAAAACGACAGTAAATGTTCCTATTCTACTCATTGGTGAAGAGCCAGAGATTGTGCATACCGGTGAAGCTGTAGTCATTCAGCCAATGATGGAGATTGAGGTAGAGGCGTTGCCGGATGACTTGCCGGAAAATATTGAAGTTGATATCTCTTCTCTTAAAGCTATCGATGATGCAATTACTGTTGAAAGGTTATCAGTGCCATCGGGTGTAACTATTTTAGCAGAACCAGAATCTGTGGTAGTTAAACTGGATAATGCAGTGACTGCTGAAATGCAAGCCTTACTGGAAGAGCAGGCAGCTGAAGCTGCGGCAGCCACTGAGACAGTTATAACAGAGGCAGAAGGCGAAGCTCCGGTAGGAGGGGAAGTGGCTGGGGGTGAGAAAGAAGGTGAAGTTCTAACTCAAGGTGAAGGGGAAGAAAAACCAGCTGAAGGACAAAAGGAAATAGCTGAAGAAAAGAAGGAAGAGTAAAAGTGAATGAAGGAGAGCCGCCTCAAGATCCCGAAAAAGATAGGAAGAGATTTAAAGTAGCGCATATCCTTCGTTTACCAAAAGCTGCTTTAGATCCCAAAAGACGTATTACTGATTTATCGGTATTCCGGAAAAAGAAAGAAGAAAATTTAAAGAAGCCTTCAGAAGACTAGTCCTTGCGTTTATTTTGCGTTGATTCTGCGGTAAATTTAGGCACGGGGCCACTCAGAAATCATAATAGATTCTTTCGGAGTTGTCTTTTGCCAGAGTTCTTCTGTTAAAAAAGGCATAAAAGGGTGAAGAAGTTTTAAACATGTTAGAAAAACATATTCTAAAGTAGGTTGGGCTTCCAGTCTTCTAGTCTTACTTTTTTCAAGATAAACATCAGCAAATTGGTGCCAGATAAAGTCATAAAGAGCTTCTGTTGCCAGATGCAGCTGGAAGGATTCCAGGTTTTTAGTGACATCTTTTATAGTTTTGTTTAGTTCGTCTATAATCCATTTGTCATCTGTGTGCTCGGGGTCCTGCCGCTGCAGTATCCCATCGTCCGTCCTCACTCCGTTGCGGGCGAGGCGATGGGAACCCTCTTCCGCGTCACCCCTCGCAGTTGTCTCTGGGTTTAGTTCCATGATAAACCTGAAAATATTTTTTATTTTTGTCCCGAAATTTCTGTAGTTTTTACATCTTTCATCCATAAGCTGTCTGGATGTTTTAGCATCTCTACCGGGAGCAGCGTAGCTATAAAGGGCCATTCTAGTTGCATCAACTCCCCATTGACTAACTAAGTCGTAAGGATTAATACCATTACCCAAGGATTTAGAAAATTTTCTCCCATCTTGACCCCGAAGTGTTCCATGAAAGAACATATTTTTAAAGGGGATACTATCTTTAAACCATAAACTAAGCATAATTTGTCGGGCGATCCAAAGATATTTAATCTCCGGAGCAGTCAGTTCCAGATCCCAGGGAAAATATTTATTCAATTCTTCATTATCATCAGGCCCGCCTTGACCGCCGCTAGGCGAGGCAGACCATCCTAATGTTGCCATAGGCCATAGCCCTGAGGAAAACCAGGTATCCAGTACTTGATCGTCCTGAATCCAAGTTTTATTGTGACAGGTTTTACAAGATATTGTGGGTTTATCTTTTGAAATAAGCATGTCTTCATTTTTTCCTACTTTATGTCCCGAATTACATTTCTCACAATACCAAACAGGGATTCTGTGACCCCACCATAAAGATCTGGAGATAGACCAATCATGGATTTCTTGATACCAATCCCCAATAATTTTGTGGTAGTTTTTGGGTAAAAAGTTAATTTCACTTAAATGTTTTAAGGCTTTTTCTGCTAGAGGTTTCATTTTAACAAACCATTCTTCAGAAATAAGTGGTTCAACTGTGGTTTTACATCTTTCACAAACAGGAACTGAGTGAGTGTAATCTTCGGTTTTCTCAATAGCATGCAAACCTTCAAGTTTTTCTACTGCTTTCTGTCTTGCTTCTTCAATTTTAAGTCCTGCTAAGTCATTAGCAATTTCAGTCATTCTGCCAGTTTTGTTAATGGCATGTAAAATGGGAAGGTTATTATCTTGGCCGATTTCATAGTCCAAAGGATCATGTCCCGGGGTGATTTTTAAAGCCCCTGTCCCAAAATCTTTTTCTACCCTTGGATCTTCAAAAATAGGGAGTTTATTACCGGTTAATGGGTTAAGAGCTTCTTTGCCGATGAATTTGGAGAATTTGGGATGTTTAGGATAAACGGCTATGCCGGTATCAGCATAAATTGTTTCAGGTCTGGCAGTAGCAATCACAATAAATTCATTCAAGCCGTCATTGCGAGGAGTCTGCGACGCGGCAATCTTATATTTAACAAAATATAACTTTTCTTTTCTTTCCTCATATTCCATCTCTACATCTTCAATGGCAGTGCCACACTTTGGACACCACTGAACAATGTAGGCTCCTTTATAAAGTAGATCTTGTTCCCAAAAAGTTTGGAATTCAGTGAGTACTGCTTTTTGGACTTGAGGATCTAAAGTAAAAACCTCTCTTGACCAATCAGCAGAAACGCCTAAAAAGGTCCAGGTTTGATGAAAAGAGCTGTAGATTTCTTTTTTAAATTGCCAGGCTCTTTTCATCCAAGCCTCATAACCAAGTTTATATTTAGATAAACCCTCTTTAACTAGTTTTTTATTAAAAGTGGATTCAAAAGTAATACCGGCATGGTCAACTCCGGGCAAAAGTAATACATCAAAGCCTTGCATTCTTTTAAAACGGGCGATAGCGTCCAAAATAGATTGCTGCATGGCATGACCTAGGTGCAACTCTCCGTTCACGTTAGGAGGAGGCATTAATAAGGAATAGGGTTTTTTCTTAGATTTTGGGTCTGCCTTAAAAAAGCCTTCTTTTTCCCAAAATTCATACCACAGAGAAGGAGTTTTTTCTTCAGATATACTGTTTCTCATGTGCTAAGTATATTGCGAGTTTAGATTTGGGTCAATCAACCGTTAAGCCCCAAAGGTATTAAAGAAGGAATATTGGGAATTCTTATGCTTTGATTTGGATCTTCAGGAAGTGTACTTATAAACGGACTGGGAAAATAATAACCATCCCTAATTAATTTTTCAAGTTCGTCTTCTTTATTTAAATTATTTATGTATCTTTCTGCAGACATATATTATAGGCGTATCTTAATTTTTCATTAACCTTTTGTCAATTTTGACTGTTGGGATAACAAAAAAGTGGATGGTCTTTTATGATAAGATATAAAGGTTTTCTTCTCCTTCTTAAAATAGCAACTAAAACTTGATGTGGAGTCTGTGGGGGTAATGGAATAGCCATATATAAAATATTTATTCCTTTTTGAAGTAAAAACCTTTGAGTATCATCTGTATTTAATTTTTTTCCATCAGGAGAAGTACTTGTGTCATAATTTTTAAGTAATTTTATAACCAGTGACGGGATGGGTTGTCTTTCTGCAGCGTCAACTATTAGTTCAATAATAATTTTTTCTCGGAGTGCTGCTAAATTATAAGCCCCGATACAATAATTCTCTCCTCTTTCCATGGTATATTTTGTTAACTTAAATACACGAGAGTGTAAGAGTAAAGAGAGTTTTTGTCAACTATTTCAGGGTCAGGTTGGGGTTAGCCTGGAGCAAGAGGGGATCTTGAGTCTTAAAATTAAAGAATGCAGCAGTGGCGATAGAAGCTGCATTATCTGTGGCAAGTGATGGGGGAGGAATATGGACGACCCCACGTGGCCTCAGTTCGGAAAATTTTTGGCGTAGTTTTATAGCCAATACTTTATTAGCTGCAACTCCTCCAGCAACTATAATTTGATCAATATTATAGGTTTGGGCTGCCCTGACAGTCTTTTCTACTAAAACATCTGTAATTGCGTCTTCGATAGAAGCAGCTAAATTGGCTATTTTTTGCGGGTCCTGCCAGCTCGCAGCCCCATTCGACGTCCTCACTTCGTTGCGGGCGGTCAATGGGGCACCCCGCTTGCTGTCACCCGCATTAACGATATTAAGCACGGCAGTTTTAAGACCGGAAAAGGAGAAATCAAAATCTTTTGAGTCGAGCATAGGTCGGGGTAAGTTATAAGCTTTAGGATTTCCTTTTTCAGCCAGTTTAGACAAATTTGGTCCTCCGGGATAAGGAAGATCTAAGAGTCTGGCAGATTTATCAAAACATTCCCCAGCAGCATCATCCCTGGTGCCACCTAAATATTTATATTTTCCGTGATCTGTAAATAGAACTAAATCAGTGTGTCCACCAGAGACAAGGAGCCCAATGCAGGGAAATTTGGGTGAAGTTACACCTGGGAGGTGGGTTTTGACTCCTCCCAGGTGAACTGGAGAAATCCAATTTGCATAAAAATGACCCAGTAAATGATTGACTGGAATTAGGGGTTTTTTCCAGATAGTAGCCAAAACTTTAGCAGTTTCTACTCCTACCAGTAGTGAACCTATAAGTCCTGGACCTTCTGTTACTGCAATTGCATCAATGGTTGGAAGATTGACGATAGAAAATGGAAGATGGTTTTTGGAAGGTGGAAGATAGAGGTTAGATTGAATTAAAGCCTCCTGGATTACTGGAATTATAGATTTTATTTGTTCCCTGGCTGCCTGTTCAGGGATTACTCCTCCATATTTAGCTTGTAAATCAGCTGAGGAAGCCACCACACTGGATAAAATAGTTACTCTATCTCCTTTTTTCTGCACTACAGCAGCTGCAGTTTCATCACAACTACTCTCTATCCCCAAGATAATCTTTAGTTTAATCATAGGGTTATTTTAACAGATATCTCATGGTAAAATTGTATAAATGCATATTAGTGGTAAAAAGCATAGGATTTTTTGTTAAAAGTTTAGCTTTACACCTTCGAGGTGTAAGCATAAAATAATGGTTTATCTTGCTATTTTAACAAAATACTTCTTTAACCATTTGGAGATAAGTTCAATATTTAGCTAATTTTTCTAATGCTGGACCGTGCTTTTTTAGAACATTCTCATAAGCTTTGAAGAATTCTGGGTCAACATATCTGGGTTTTCTGCCTGATTTATAAATAGAGATTAATTTGGTAATAGGGTAATATTCGATCCTAACTTTATCTCCTATTTTCCAGCCCGATTGATCCAGGAAATCCTTGGGAATGGTTATCGCTATAGAGTTACCGTTTCTATACAGTTTTTGGAGAGGCATATTAATCATTTTACCATATTTGTACTGACAATGTACTGACAATGTACTGACGTAATATATGGACATTATATTAGAAATCAAGTAATATTTACGCATGTCTTATGGGGATAATATAGATAGGGTACACTCTTTTTCTTTGGGTGATTTCCATGATTTTGATGCCTGTGTGTTTAGATTTTTTGTAAATCATCACTTACAAAAGAAATATGAATTGGCAGAAGGAAATACAAGTCAGACTATTGGATCTCTTTTAGATTTAGCAATTAAAAAACTACATTTGGGGAAAGCTTATAATGAATCTGCTGATTATTTAATTAACTTAATACCTGCTTCCAGTAATGATATTAAAAATGAAGTTTTGGTAAGGGGTACAAACTCATTTTTTGGAGTAATTCCACCCTTTTTAACTCCCGAAGTAATCACTCTAGCCCAAACTATTTTTAAGAATTATCTAAATGACATGAAAGGGAAAATTAAACCTGTGGCTCCGACAAAACAAATGAGTAAACTTAAACCTTTTTGGGAAAGGATTATTAGTGCCGAAAAGCCATTAAAATTATGGGGCGGACCTGATTCAATTGAAATAGGAACAGACGGTATACCGGAAGTAGCTGATTACAAATATTTTGAAGATGCAGAGAAGGGTAAATCTTATTTAGATATGGATCTGATGCCTAAAATATATATACTTCTGACAGCTAATGATTTATCTGAAGCTGGTTTTCATAAGGCTCGGTTTATTGCCAGAATCTGGACAGAACCTGGTAACAATGATTTTTACGAAGAATTTGATTTAACTAAAGTGAGTAATTTAGAAAACTTTTTTAAAGATAAAGCAGAAAGAATACTCCGCACCAAAGAGCTAACTTTTTGCGAGAAAGACTATTGTAAGGTCTGTAATAATCCCAATAGGGAAGAATGGGTAGCAGAACTAAAAGTAAAGGGGTGGATAGATTAAAGGTGATATAATACACGTATGGTGGCTACTGACTGGACAAAAATTTATAAAAATTATCAAGGTCTTTGGGTGGCTTTAAAAGACGATGAAGAAACCGTGATAGCTTCAGGTAAAAGTCTGGAATAAGCTTCAAAAAAAGCTCTAAAAAAAGGCTATAATGACCCTATCTTTATGCAAGTTCCTCAAAAAGCAGAATATTTTATTGGCAAAATACATAAAAGTGATATTTAAATATCGCCAGATTAATTTACCTTCTCCATTTTCTCATAGAAAGTATCTTCTAAGGCCAATTATTTCTTTAGGTTTAAGTTACAAAAAGAGCTCAATTCGTTATGAGGCCTTAATTGATTCTGGAGCAGATTTTAGTATTTTCCCCATAGAAATTGCCCAAAAATTAGGTATTCTCCTAAAAAAAGAGAGGATCGTATTTGTTTTTCTGGTTTGGGGGATGAGTTTATAGAGGGATTTAAAAGTAAAATTATTTTAAGAATAGGTAAATTAGAGTTTAAAACTAATGCAGTTTTTGCAGATTTAAGCGGTAAAAGTGGTATTTTAGGGCAAAATGGTTTTTTTGATTTGTTTGAAATTAACTTTAATCTTTTAAAAAAAGAAATAAAGATTATAAAAAAATAGTAAATAGAAATAATGGAGAAAATTTTAATAATAGGATCTGGAGCAAGAGAACATGCTTTGGTTTGGAAAGTAGCTCAAGATTCTCCGGAAACCCAAATTTTTGCTGCTCCCGGTAATCCTGGAATTGCTGAAGTTGCTAAATGTATACCTATTTTTACAGATAATCCAGTAGAGTTAGCCAATTTTGCCCATAAAAATAAAATAGATTTTACTATTGTTGGTCCGGAAGTATCATTGGCAGCTGGGGTAGTGGATAAATTTCAAAGCAGACATTTAGCAATTTTTGGACCTACCAAAAAAGCTGCCCAAATAGAAACAAGTAAGGTTTGGGCGAAGTGGTTAATGAGAAAATATAATATTCCAACTGGCGACTTTAAATCTTTTAACCCACAGGAACTAAAAGAAGCTATGTATTATATTGAAAATCAGGGTGTTCCGATTGTGATTAAAGAGGATGGTATAGCAGCTGGCAAAGGAGTTAGTGTAGAATTTGAGCTTCAAGAAGCTTTAAAGACTGCAACGCTTAATCTTAAATCAGGGAAACCTATTGTGGTAGAAGAGTATTTAGAAGGTGATGAGGTTAGCACTACAGCTATTTGTAACGGGTCAAAATATATAAAAACCCAAATAACAGAAGATCAGAAAAAAGCCTGGGTTGATGGACCAAATACTGGAGGAATGGGAGTTTATACTCCAGTACCATACGTTAGTACTGAGCTGGAAAATGATTTATATAAAAAAATTACTGAGCCCACTTTAAATGCTTTAGTTTCTGAAGGCATAGATTTTCAGGGAATTTTATATACCAATATCATGCTTACAAAAGATGGTCCAAAAGTGATTGAGTACAATAGTAGGTTTGGTGATCCAGAAACTCAAGTTTTAATGCCCAGACTGAAAACTTCTTTACTGAATGCATTAACTTTTAAAAGCGAACAATTAGAATGGTTGAATGGTTTTGGAGTGAGTCTAACTTTAGCTTCTGGTGGATATCCAGGTAAATATGAAATAGGAAAAGTGATTGAAGGGATTAATGACGCTAAAAAGATGAAAGATATATTAGTTTTCCATGCCGGGACAAAAATAGAAGATGGAAAACTAGTTACAGCAGGAGGTAGGGTATTATCTGTGGTGGCATTAGGACAAACTTTAGAAGAAGCAGTTAAAAGGGTTTATGAGGCATCAGCCAAAATTAATTTTGAAGGTGTGTACTATAGAAAAGATATAGCTCAAAAGTGTTCTAAAATCTTGCCTTAAAAAGATAAATCCTGTTTAACACAGTAACTACACAGGCTGGGAGAGGAGGAACGAGGGAAATCATAGTGAGAGGCTTGTTTGGCGGAGAAATTAATTAAAATTACTTCAGCTATTCGATCGTTTTTTTGGTATCTTTGCACAAGAGACTGATTCCAGGGATTATCACCTAATGTAGGTAAGTCGACCACACCCATAGTAGAAGCGATCACGAAACGCTCTAATTGTTCGGCTACCTCCACTGCAGTTTCCATAACAGCAGCTAATCTGACGGCTCTATCTTGGTTTTGTTCAATGCAGGCTAAAATATCGATCGACAACATCGGATAATCTAGCCCTGTGATAATGGTGGCTAAAGCGAGGCCTTCAATTTTTTCAGTTTGGCTTAAATGATGGACAAATCCGGTTATGATTTCTTTGGCTGGTTGAAATGGAGTAGGTAAAGGTAGTTCTTTTAAATATTGAGGAGTTTCTTCGGTCATGGTATTAAAAAGACCTCTGCCAGAGTGTTGTGAGTATGAAAGCCTTCTTCAGGAATTGATTCGAAAAGTTTAATGGAGGTGATGTTAATAGATGGGGAATCTTCTTTAACTGCCATTTCCTGTAGTTCTCTCTCTTGGTGCTCTGATAAAACGTACTGGCTACCGACTTTACCAATGGCAATATGAGGAACATAACGCCTGTCATCAGTATCGAGTCCCAATTTGGCGATCCCATCTTTAATTCTTTCCCTGAGCACAAATAATTTATCAATATCACCTTTTACACCTATCCAAAAAGTATGAGGATGATGCAAATTAGGAAAAGCATCAATATAAGCAGGTATGATAGGAAAAGGAGAAATTCCACTGACTGCATCTTTTATAACATCTATTAAGTCGTTCATCATTGTTTCAGGCTCTTCACCAATAAAAGCAATTGTCAGATGAAGTTTATTATTATCTGTTAGCCTTATACCAGGCACGATTTGTTGCAGATCAGCTTGAACAGTCTTTAAAGACTGGCGGCAGTTATCAGAAATTTCCAGAGCAATAAAAAATCTCATATATTATTCTTTGGTTCCGACCAGTGTGATTTTTTGCCAGGGGCGGAAGTTAGAACGCCAGACTTCATCAATTAATATTTCTCCGTTTTTGGTAACAGTTCTTTTAAACTGGGTATTCATTCCCCAGATGGAATGTTCAATTTCTTTTTCGGTGCCTTTGGGTAAGTTAGGATCATCTTGTCTAAGATCAGGTGGGGGAGGAGTTTGACTTAATACTACGGGTTTTGCTACATTTGTGACTCTACCATCTGACGTACCGTAGATCTGAAAAGTTAGAGTTGTACCTACCATCTGGTTTTGCACCAGAATATAAGTGGAGGTATCATTTTTGAACTTGAAATCAACATAGGGAGGAAAAACTGTGGCATCAAAACCGGGGGGAGAACCACCTTGTTCATAAAATCCTACTCGGTAAACATGGGCTGTACGCTCTATAATTGGGAGTCCGGCGTTTAATACTGCCCTAAATAGTGTAGTAGAAACTTGGCAAACTCCTCCGCCATCATCCAAAACAGTTTTACCTTCTTTAATAACGTAAGCCTGTTTAAAACCAGTAGCAGCAGTTACCTCTCCCAGATACTCATTAAAAGAAAAAATCTCTCCTGGGGGAACCAGTATACCGTTAGTTTTAGCAGCAGATAACCCGATGTTGTAGACTCTGTTGGGAATAGAATCAATAAAACTGGAAGTGCCAGTACCCAATAGATCTTTGATACCGAGGTTATTAACCTTGTCGGCTGAGGTTTTTAGATAAGTTGTTTCTACCGGTAACTCGACACTCGTGGTATTGTTAGCAATTGCCGCGGTAATCAGTGTAGAGCTTTTAGTAAGATTTAAGGCTCTACCTTCCTGACCGGGTTGAAACTCTGTGACTCTTTGTGCTTTTTCATCAAAAACAAACTTTGCTTCCTGTAATTGTTGATCAGTTTTATCCGCAATTTTTTGTAAATAATTAAATAATTTATCGTTATCAAGCAACAGTTCACTGTCAGTGATTGTTTGTTTGCCAAAAGAGATCTCCTTAATAGCGAAATCCTGATCATTACTACGGAGGGATACAAGTTCTATTTTGGTATTATCAAAATCAAGTAAGTTATACAAGGTAGCTTGATCTATGACCCAAATATCACTCTCAAAATATAAGGTGATAGGAGATTTTTTGGCCAAATCCAAAACTTTTTTATATTTTTCCGCCCTTTCTGTTGTAAGAGTTGGCAAAAGAGGTTTAATAGGTAATAAACGGGGTGCATCTCCTTTTAGAGTTAAATAACTTTCTATTGATTCCAATAGTTTTTTCTTATCAAGTTCAATGCCATCCTCCGCAGGAATAACGCTCACAGTATCTCGGAAGATAATTTGAGCTGGCAGTGCTTCTTTTTTAATTTTTTGATTAATTAAATTTATTTGAGAAGAGACCCTGGCAGAATTTTTATACTTTAACCGAAGATTAAATTTATTACCTACAAGAAGTAATTTAAATTGATCACGGGTATCTTTTAAAACATTCCCGGTTCTGCCTGTCATAAAAGCTGTTTGGATGGAATCTGTTAAGTCTATCTCCGGTAAAGCTAAACTAGGATTTATGACAAAAGTTTGGTTTTGATAAATCAGAGAAATCTGCGTTTCTTTTCTATCTTCAAATTGACTGTGTAGTTTATTTGTTATAACAAAAACACTTTGTCCGCCAACATCCTGGCCTGCAATTTTAACACCGGGGAAAAACTTATCCTGATAAAATTTCAGAAAAGCCAAATATAGAAAAAGCAGCACTGCTATAACAGTAAATATAAAAGTTAGAATAAACCGAAGCTTACGGGTAGGTATTTTCATAGATGACTCAAATTTTATACGTAATTGATTGTATAATCAATGTATGAGGAATATGGTGATAGCTGTAATTGGATTAGCGGTTATTTTGGGGGTGATATTTTGGCGGTATAGTAACCAGATTATAAGCATGTTTAATCCTCCTGATCAGGAAAGTCAACAAGTTAATTTAACTTGGTGGGGGCTCTTTGATGAAGAGCCAGTCTATCGCTCGTTAATTGAAAACTATCAGCTTGAGCATCCGAATGTTAAGATCACTTATGTTAAGCAATCGAAGATTAATTACCGGCCTAGGTTGCAAACACAGCTTCGGGCAGGGCAAGGTCCGGATATCTTTATGGTTCATTCCTCCTGGATACCAATGTTTAGAGGAGATCTAATGGGAAGCCCCGAGACTATATATTCTGCAGCAGAGTTTAGTCAGATTTATTATCCAATTATCAAAGATAATTTGGTTAGTTCAAATAAGGTTTATGGAATTCCGGTAGAAGTTGATGGATTAGCTTTGTATTATAACGAAGATCTTCTAAAATTTGCGAATGTTGCCCTGCCTAAAACTTGGCAACAATTTCTTGATGGAGCCAGAAAAATAACAGTCAGAAATAAAGACGGGCAGATTGAAACTGCCGGAGTGGCACTGGGAACAACTACTAATGTAGATTTCTGGCCTGAAATTTTAGGTTTACTGTTTATGCAGCAGCCTGATACTAACTTGGATGTACCTGGCAATAAAAGCGGGGGGGATGTGTTAAGATTTTATACCAGTTTTATCACTGATCCACAAAATAAAACCTGGGATGTGAACTTACCATCTTCTACTCAAATGTTTACAGACGGTAAGCTAGCTTTTTATTTTGCAGATGCCAAAAGAGCCGAAAGTATCCGTAGGGCTAATCCAAATTTAAAGTTTAAAGTTGTGCCTGTACCTCAACTTCCCGGAGGAGAAGTAAATTGGGGCAGTTTTTGGGTATACTCGGTTGCAAGTAATCCTAACTCTACTTCCGCTTGGGAGTTTTTAAAATATTTATCGTTACCACAATCCCTGCAGATTTTGTATCAACAGCAGACTCAAAATGAGGCTATAGGTAAGGCTTTCCCAAGGCGCGATATGGCAGATTTATTAAGAAGCGATACAATTCTGGGGGCATTTGTGATAGAGGCACCAACTATGAAAAGCTGGTTTCTAAATTCCGATGCTACGGACGCCGGCATTAATGATGAGGTTATTGCTTTATATAAAGAAGCTGTTGACAGTGTGTTACAAGGTAAAGATCCTCAACAGGTTCTACAGGGAGTGGATGTTAAAATAAAGCAATCAATAGATAAATATACCAGCCCTCCTACTCCAACTAAAAAATAGGAAAAATCCTTTCTTTGCGGTTTACTTCTTTACAGTGGAGGTAGATTGATTAATTGAACTTCTGGTTCTAAGGTAATACCAAATTTGGTTTTTACTTTTTCCTGCAACTTTCTAGCTAACTTCATAAAATCAGCGGCTTTTCCATTTCCCATGTTCATTAATAAATTAGCATGATTTTGGGAAACCTGGATATCTCCAATCTTCATCCCTTTAGCCCCCATACTCTCGAGTAAATACCCGGCGGGTATTTTACCGTGAATAATTTTATCTGAGGGGATTTTTTTTATAATTTCGGTTGGTAGGTCGGTAACAATAATATTTTTAAAAAAAGAACCGGGATTTTTTCCTTCCCCATAATTTTTAGCCGCTCTTTGTTTTAAAATTTCTTTCATTTGTGCCTCCAAGGACTCTCCTTGGAGCTTTGAGAGTTTGAAATGAATTTCTAAAATAATATAATTACCCTGGCTAAATACAGAATGGCGGTAATCAAACAAACATTCTTTTTGAGTCATGTTCATAATTTTTTCTGTATCAAGGTTAAAGGCGTTCACTCTTGTAATATGATCAAAAATAGCAGTCCCATAGGCTCCGGCATTACCGTAAACAGCTCCTCCAACAGTGCCGGGAATACCGGCAAGTTTTTGTAAACCAGATAAGTTTTGCCTAACCGTGGTAACTACTAGTTTAGCTAACAGCGTACCTGCTCCAACTTTAATAACATCTTTAAAACCAATAATTTCCTGAAGGTTATTTTTTATCACTAAACTGGGAAATCCTTTGTCAGAAACCAGCATGTTACTTCCTTCTCCTAAAATTAAATACGGTAGTTTTTGTTGCTTTGCTAAAAGCACAGCCTCAATTAATTTTTCCACTGTGGTTGCCTTAAAAAATAGTTTAGCCGGACCGCCAATACCAACTGTAGTGTAATTTTTAAGTAAAACATTTTTTTGAAACTTCATGACCGTATTATACCTGACCTCTTGACAAAATAAAAAGTCATGCTTAAAATAGCAAAACAGTTAGTAGATTGCCAGAACTATAAGGTTCTTAACAACAAATATGGGACGCATAGCTAAAAAACAAATAGAAAAATCCTCTGCCAAATTATCAATCAAACCTTTGATGGGCTATGTTTTAGTTGAGCCATCTGAGGCCCAAACCAAAACTTCCTCCGGCATTATTTTACCTGAGAGTGCTCAGGAAAAACCAGCTATGGGACAGGTTTTAGCCATTGGGGAAGACATCACTTTAGAAAATGGTAAAACTGTTAAAGCTCCAGTGGAAATAGGAGATAAAGTTTATTATAAAAAATGGGGTGGGGATGAAATTAAAATTGAAGGTAAAGAATTAAAATTAGTTAAATTTGATGATTTAATGGCAATAGTGGAATGAAAGTAAATAAATAATATGAGTAAAATATTAAAATTTGATAGTGAAGCTAGAGAAAAATTATTAAAGGGTATTAATACCTTAACTGAGGCTGTGGCCTCTACTTTGGGACCTAAAGGCAGAAATGTGGCTATTGATAAAAAATGGGGAGCTCCAAATGTGGTGCATGATGGAGTAACTGTGGCTAAGGAAATTGAACTGGAAGATCCTTTTGAAAACATGGGGGCTCAGCTGATTAAAGAAGCAGCTTCCAAGACTAATGATGTAGCAGGAGATGGGACCACGACAGCCACTATTTTAGCCCAGGCAATTGTGGCTGAAGGTTTAAAAAATGTCCAGGCCGGAGCAAATCCAATGATGCTTCGCCATGGCATTGAAACTGCGACAGAAGCTGTTGTGGAAGAGCTCAAGAAAATGAGTAAAAAATTAACTACCCCTGAAGAGATTACCCAAATTGCCACCATTTCTGCTCAGGATGAAGAAATAGGTAAATTAATTTCCGAGGCTATTAGTAAAGTTGGTAAGGATGGGGTAGTGACAGTAGAAGAAGGCAAAACCATGGAGATGGGTGTGGAATATAAAGAAGGAATGGAATTTGATAAAGGTTATGCTTCTCCTTATTTTGTCTCTGACAGCGATAAAATGGAAGCCTCTATAGAAGACGCCTATATCTTAATTACCGATAAAAAAATCTCTAATATGTCCGAACTGCTGCCGTTCCTGGAAAAATTTGTCCAAGTTTCTAAAAATTTGGTCTT